>CAZJSH010000040.1:0-21253 GCA_964548715.1 uncultured Halomonas sp.
GACCTGAGCGCCGTTGACGAAGTCGCCGAACTGCGCTTCCCAGATCACCAGCGTCCCCGGGTCGGCGGTCGCGAATCCGTATTCGAAGGCCAGCACCGCTTCCTCGCTGAGCAGCGAGTCGATGATCGCGACCCGGTTGCCCTGTTCGGCCAGTTCCGCCAGCGGCGTGATCGAGCGGCCGTCTTCCTGGTTGAACAGCACCGCGTGCCGGTGGAAGAAGGTGCCGCGACCGGAGTCCTGGCCGACCAGGCGAAGGCCGGTGCCGTCCTCGATCAGGCCGGCATAGGCCATGGTTTCGGCATAGCCCCAGTCGAGCGGCGCTTCGCCGGCCGCCATCTTGCGGCGCTGGGCGACGATCCGGTCGACCTGCTTGTGCAGCGTGAAACCGTCCGGCAGGGTGGTCAGCCGTTCGGACAGTTCGCGGATGCGCTCCACCGACATCGAGGTGTCGGCGTCGATGCGCCAGTCGTTGTCGAGGTACGGTGTCCAATCGACGGTGGCCAGGGCGTCGTCGCTGTCGACCAGATCGACCACCGGTTCACCGGCATCGAGCCGGTCGCGGTAGTCCTTCTGCCACGCGTCGAGCTGTTTGCGCTCGACCAGGCCGTCGTCGATCAGGCGCTTCGAATACTGGGTGTAGACCGAATCGAGGTTGCGGATCACCTCGTACATGCGCGGCTGGGTCGCGGCCGGTTCATCGGCTTCGTTGTGGCCGAGACGCCGATAGCAGACCAGATCGACGACCACGTCCTTCTTGAACTCGCGCCGGAAATCGGCTGCCACGCGAGTGACGAACAGCACCGCCTCGGGGTCGTCGCCGTTGACGTGGAAGATCGGCGCCTGGACCATCTTGGCCACTTCGGTGCAGTACAGCGTCGAGCGGGCGTCGATCGGGTTGCTGGTGGTAAAGCCGATCTGGTTGTTGACCACCACATGCAGCGTGCCGCCCACCTTGAACCCGCGGGCCTGCGACATGTTGAACAATTCCATGTTCACGCCCTGTCCGGCCAGGGCGGCATCGCCGTGGACCAGCACCGGCAGGACCTGCTCGTAGTCCTGGTCGTCGAGCCGGTTGACCCGGGCCCGGGCCGAGCCGGCGACCACCGGATTGACGATCTCGAGGTGCGAGGGGTTGAACGCCAGCGCCAGATGCATCACACCGCCGGGCGTGCGCACGTCCGACGAGAACCCCATGTGGTACTTGACGTCGCCGGAGCGGGCCGGGTCGTCGTTCTGGATCGTGCCCTCGAACTCGGCGAACAGGTCGCCCGGCGACTTGCCGAGGACGTTCACCAGGACGTTCAGCCGGCCGCGATGGGCCATGCCGATGACCATTTCGCGAATGCCCTGGCTCCCGGTGTGACGGATCAGCGTGTCGAACAGCGGGATCAGGCTCTCGCCGCCTTCCAGCGAGAAGCGCTTCTGGCCGACGTAGCGCGAGTGTAGGTATTTCTCCATGCCCTCGGCTGCGCCGAGCTTGTCGAGCAGCCGCTTGCGGTCCTCGACCGGCAGCTCGTAGTCGCCGCGCGCCCGTTCCAGGCGCTGCTGCAGCCAGCGGCGCTGATTGGTGTCGGTGATGTGCATGTACTCGACGCCGATCGTGCCGCAGTAGGTGCGCTTGCAGATGTCGACGATCTTGCCGAGTTCCAGACGGTCGGGCGCGGCCAGGCTGCCGGTGTGGAAGGTGGTGTCGAGATCGGCTTCGCTGAGGTTGTGGAAATCGAGTTCGAGGTCGGGCACGTTCGGCCGCTCGCTGAGGTTCAGCGGATCGAGCTTGGCGCGCTGATGCCCGCGGACCCGGAAGGCGTTGATCATGCGCAGCACGCCGGCCTGCTTGAAGTCCTCGGCCGCCACCGGGATACCGCCACGCCCCGCTTGACGGGCCAGCGCTTCGAAGTCCTCGGCGATCGCACGGTGACGGGTGTCGTCTTCGGCGCCGTCGAGCAGCTGGGAGAACGGCTCGCGCCAGTGCGCCGGCACCGAGTCCGGATCGTCCAGCCAGGCTTCGTAGAGATCTTCGACGAAGGCAGCATTCAGACCGGACAGATGGGAGGTCCGGTATTTCTGCTCCAGGGTTTCGGTCATCGGTCGGAAAGGGCGCTGGGCGCGTGACGCGGACAAGACTCGAATTATAACGCTTGACGCCCGGCCATAGGGTTGCCGGCGCCCTACGACGATGGTCGGACGAGTTCGTTCTGTTCGATCAGTTGCTCGAGCACGGCTCGCGCCTCCTCGTCGTCGGGCAGCGCGTCGATCCTCCCGGTCCGGCACAGCCGGCGCGCGAAATCGGCCGGGCAGGACCACTGCTGTCCGTTGACGAACAGCAATCCGGAGTCGCTCCAGGCCAGCCGGGTGCCGGGACGCACCTGCAGCGGCGGTTCGAGATCCAGTTCGTCGTCGTCCTCGTCCTCCGGCGACCACTGGCGGTAGGCGGTCAGGGTCTGGCCCAGCCAGGCGGTCAGCGCCTCGTCGTCGAGCTGTACGGCCTGGGCCAGCAGGCGCCGAGCATGCTGGAGCAGCGTCTGGTCGATGCGCTCGGCCCGCTCGGTGTCGAATTTCAGTGGATTCAGGCGCGGCAGACGAGCCTCGTGCTCGCCGAGATAGGCGGCCAGTTCGGCCAGCAGCTCGGCCGAGGACGGGGCGCGCAGGCCCACCGACCAGGTCTGGCAGGTCTGCTGCGCAATGCCGTGATGGGCGATGCCGGCCGGGATGTACAGCACGTCGCCGGGTTCGGCCAGGCAGCGCGACTCGGCCTTGAAGTTGCGCAGCACCGCGAGTTCGAAGTCTTCGTTGAGATCGGGCTGGAAACTGCCGGCCAGCTCCCACTGGCGGGCGCCGGCGGCCTGGACCAGGAAAACGTCGTAGGCATCGACGTGCGGGCCGACCGAGCCGCTCGGTCCGGCCTGGCTGACCATGATGTCGTCGAGCAGCCAGTTGGGCAGGAAATCGAACGCGTCGAGCAGCTCGGCAACCTGGCGGAACTTCTTGTCCATGTCCTGGATCAGCAGCGACTGGTACGGGCGATCGAGCGGCGGCAGGCTGTCCTCGTCGAACGGTCCGTACTCCAGCGTCCAGTCCAGGTTCTCGAACGACCCGGTGACCAGCCGGCCGGCCAGCTCGTCGTCGGCCGCGGCACGGGCCAGCTGGTCCAGCCCGAGCGCGGCCGGCTTCAGCCAGCCGCGGATCAGCAGCGGCTTGCGCTGCCAATATTCGTCGAGGAACCGCCGCGCCTCGAAGGTTTCCCACTCGGCCAGTTCGATCGGTTTCATTCGTGCCCGTCCGTCACGTGTAGCGTTCGATGGCGCGGGCCATCGCCGCGGCATTGCCGGTGTAATCGGCCGGCCTCAGCGCCAGGAGCCGCTCGCGATCGGCCTCCGGCAGGTCCAGCGTGGCGATGAACTCGCGCACCGCCTCGGCGTCGATCCGACGGCCGCGGGTCAGTGCCTTGAGTTTCTCGTAGGGCTGCTCGATGCCGTGAACGCGCATCACCGTCTGGATCGGCTCGGCCAGCACCTCCCACGCGGGGTCGATGTCGGCGGCGATCCGGGCCGGGTCGGGCTCGATCCGGTCAAGCCCGCGTTCGATCGAGCGCCAGGCCAGCAGGCAGTAGCCCAGCGCGCTGCCGATCGAGCGCTGGACGGTGGAGTCGGTCAGATCGCGCTGCCAGCGCGAGATCGGCAACTTGGCGGCGAGGTGCTCGAGCAGAGCGTTGGCCAGGCCCAGGTTGCCCTCGCCGTTCTCGAAGTCGATCGGATTGACCTTGTGCGGCATGGTCGACGAGCCGATCTCGCCCTCGACGGTCTTCTGGGCGTAGTAACCCAGCGAGATGTAGGCCCAGGTATCGCGAGAGAAGTCCAGCAGCACGGTATTGATCCGGATCAGCGCGTGCGCGGTCTCGGCGATCATGTCGTGGGGTTCGATCTGGGTGGTGTAGGGGTTCCAGACCAGGCCGAGATCCTCGACGAAACGCCGGGCCAGGTCCGGCCAGTCGACCTCGGGGCAGGCCGCCAGGTGAGCGTTGAAGTTGCCGACCGCCCCGTTGATCTTGCCGGTGATCTCGACCCGGGCCAGGGTCCGGCGCTGGCGGCGCAGGCGGAAGACGACATTGGCCAGTTCCTTGCCCAGCGTGGTCGGCGAGGCGCTCTGGCCGTGGGTGCGCGAGAGCATCGGCAGGTCGGCGTGGTCGACGGCCAGCGCGGCCAGCCGCCGGTCGAGGTCGGACAGCACCGGTTCCAGCACGACCGTCATCGCTTCGTGCAGCATCGTCCCGTAGGCGAGGTTGTTGATGTCCTCCGAGGTGCAGGCGAAGTGCACGAACTCGCTCCTGTCGGCCAGCGAGGGCCGCTCGGCGAAGCGCTGCTTGATCCAGTATTCGACGGCCTTGACGTCGTGATTGGTGGTTCGCTCGATGGCCTTGATGGCCTCGGCGTCGGCCTCGGAGAAGCCGGTTTCGAGCTGCTCGATGAAGGCCGTGTCTTCGGCAGAGAGCTTCGGCAAGGGCTCGAAGTCCGCGCAGTCGGCCAGCTGGCGGAACCAGCGCAGCTCGACAATGACCCGGTGGCGGATCAGCCCGGCCTCGGAGAACCGTTCGGCCAGTGGGCGGAGGCGGGCGGCGTAGCGGCCGTCGAGCGGCGAAAGCGCGGTCAGGGCGTTGGCGTCCATGGGTCTCGGGCCGGGTCGGCCGATCGTCGTCAGGGGCGTGAATTCTACCGTTCCCGCGGCCCGGCGCGGCAAGCGCGCGATTTCGTTCAGCCGCCGGGCGGCGCGTCGGGCATGGGTTCGATCGTGCCGTCCGCCGGCAGGGCGTCGGTCGTCTCCGGCGGCGGTTCAGGCGGCGGCAGCGGCAGCAGCGGTGGGAGTTCGGTGACCCGGACGAGCACGCCGAAGCGCTCGCTGTCGAACCAGGTCCAGCGATCCGGACGGATTACGCGCGATTGCTGCAGTCGGTGGACCTGCCAGCCCGCGGTCGGCTCGATCGCCGGCGGTGCGTCGAGGCTATCCGGCAGCGGGCCGAGGCCTGTCTCGCCGGGTTGTCCGGGCCGTTCGAGCGGCACGCGCCAGTGGAGGTCGAGTTCGGCGTGCAGGAACTGGCGCTGGACCAACGCGATCGTACCGTCCAGTCGCGGGTCGGCCCGAAGGATCGGCGCGGCCGGAGAGCGCACCGATCCGTCTTCCGGACTGCCCGGGTCCGGAGTCGGCTGCGCCGAGCCGTCGATGGCGCGCTGGTCGACCGTTCGACTGACCGTTCGGTCGAGCCTCCCGGACGCCGGCGCGGGCTCCGGCGGAGCGTCGCGGCGGATGATCACCTCGTCGTGCACCCGGGCCGGCCTCGGCCGGCGCGGCGAGCCGGCGGTCTGCAGCCAGCTGATCCGGGTCACCGGAAGGAACGTGCCGTCCGCGGTCAGGCGTTGCTCGGCGTCGATCAAGGCGTCGGGGTCGGGCGTGAGAGCCGTCCAGCGCGGCGGCCGCTGGACCGGATCCGGTGCGGCATCGGTGGATGGCGGCTCGGTATCGTCCGGCGGCAGGATGCCGATCCGCGGGTCCAGCGGCCGGGGCAGCGGCAGCCCGATCGCTTCGATGGTCGGCCAGGTCGCTTCCAGCGCCTTGGCCAGCCGCGCCGTGCGACGCGGGTCGGCAGCGTAGTCGAAGTCCGTCAGAGCCTCGACCGGCCAGGCGTCCGAGCGCGGCGAGGCCGGTTCGACGACCAGCACCTCGACCCGATACTCGGGTGGCGGGTCCTGCTGGGCCCCGGCCTCGACCGCGGTCAGTCCGGTCAGCGCCAGCGCGAGCAGCGGGAATCGGTGGACCGGAAAGCGGGTTCGGCTCATGCCGCCGAGTGTACTGGATCGGCCTTCGAATCTTTCGGGCGCAGCCGCTCGAGCAGGTCCTCGGCGACCCCGACCCGGTCCTCCAGCGACTCGAATTCGCCGTGGATGCGCAGCCGGTCGGAATCCGGCAGCGAATAGCTGTGCGCTTCCTTCTGGATCATCCGGACCAGCTCGGCCATGTCGATCTTCGGTTTGGGCAGGAATTCGATCCGGCCACCCGCCGGTCCGACTTCGAGCTTGCGGATGCCCAGGACGCGGGCCTGCAGACGCAGCGTCGCCGCCGTGAAAAGGTGCTTGACCGGATCGGGCAGCAGGCCGAAGCGGTCGATCATCTCGACCTGCAGGTCGTAGAGCGTTTCCGGCCGGGTGGCCTGGGCAATGCGCTTGTACAGCACCAGTCGCTGGTGGACGTCGGGCAGGTAGTCGTCGGGGATCAGTGCCGAGGTGTGCAGGTCGACTTCCGAGGCGATGTCGACCGGTTCGTCGAGGTCGGGCTCGAGGCCGGCTTTCAGCGCTTCGACCGTCCGGTCGAGCAGCTCGGAGTAGAGCTGGAAGCCGATCGCTTCGATCTGGCCGGACTGGTCTTCGCCGAGCAGCTCGCCGGCGCCGCGAATCTCGAGGTCGTGGGTGGCCAGCGTGAAGCCCGCGCCGAGCTCTTCGAGCGACTGGATCGCCTCCAGCCGCTTGCGCGCGTCTGTGGTCAGCGACCGCCAAGGTGGGGTGATCAGGTAGGCGTAGGCCAGGTGGTGCGACCGGCCGACGCGGCCGCGCAGCTGGTGCAGCTGGGCGAGGCCGAACTTGTCGGCGCGGTTGATGACGATGGTGTTGGCGGTCGGCACGTCGATGCCGTTCTCGATGATCGTGCTGGCGATCAGCAGGTTGATCCGGCGGGCGTAGAAGTCGCGCATGGTGCGCTCCATCTCGCCCGGCGCCATCTGGCCGTGGGCGATGCCGATCCGGGCCCGCGGAAACAGCTTCTGCAGGTCGTCGGCCACCCGCGCCTGGCTCTTCAGGTCGTTGTGCAGGAAGTAGACCTGGCCGCCGCGCTGGAACTCGCGGCTGATCGCATCGCGGATGGTCCCGGTATCCCATTCCGAGACGAAGGTCCGCACCGCCATCCGCCGCGACGGCGGGGTGGCGATGATCGACAGCTCCCGGAGCCCGGTCATCGACATGTTCAGCGTCCGCGGGATCGGCGTGGCCGTGAGCGTCAGCAGGTCGACCTCGGCACGAAGCTTCTTGAGCTGCTCCTTCTGGCGCACGCCGAACCTCTGTTCCTCGTCGACCACGACCAGCCCGAGGTCCTTGAATCGCACGTCGCCCTGCAGGAGCCGGTGGGTGCCGATGACGATGTCGATCGAGCCGTCTGCCAGCCCGGCCAGGGTCCCTTCGGTCTGCTTCTTGCCGGCGGTGCGCGAAAGCAGCGCGACGTTCACCGGCCAGTCGGCGAAGCGGTCGGCGAACAGCCGATGGTGCTGCTCGGCGAGCAGCGTGGTCGGCGCCAGTACCGCGACCTGGCGGCCGGCGTCGGTGACCGCGAACGCCGCGCGCAGCGCGACCTCGGTCTTGCCGAAGCCCACGTCGCCGCAGACCACCCGGTCCATCGGGCGGGCCGCGCGCAGATCGGTCAGTACCGCATCGATCGCGTTCTGCTGATCCTCGGTCTCCTCGTATTCGAAGCCGGCGGCGAACCGAGCGTACATGCCGGGATCGAAGGCCGACGCCCGGCCCTCGCGGGCGGCGCGGCGGGCCTGCAGGTTCAGCAGTTCAGCGGCCACGTCCCGGACCTTCTCGGCGGCCTTGCGACGGGTCTTCTTCCAGCGCTCGGAGCCGAGCTGGTTCAGCGGCACGCGGTCGGGGTCGGCACCGGTGTAGCGGCTGACCAGGTGCAGGTCGGTGACCGGCACGTAGAGCTTGTCGCCGCCGGCATATTCCAGAGTCAGGAACTCACCTCGACCGTCACCGACGTCCAGAACTTCGAGGCCGAGGTACCGACCGATGCCGTGTTCGAGGTGAACGACCAGGGCGCCGGATTGCAGGTCGGCCAGGCTGCGGACCAGGCTCTCCGGATCCTGGCCGGAGCGTCGCTCGCGCCGCACGGTGCGGGTATGGCCGGGGAACAGTTCGGCCTCGGTCAGGATCGTAAGGCCGTCGTCGGCCAGCCGGCAGCCGCCGGAGAACGGCAGCACGGCCAGCGCGAGCGGGTCGGCGCCGCTGACGAAGGCCGACCACGATTCGATCATCTTCGGCGCCAGTCCGACCCGCTTCAGGTTGGCGTGGATCAGTTCGCGCCGACCCGCGGTGTCGGCGGCCAGCAGCACGCGGCCGGATTCGGACAGCACGTCGGCCGCGCCGTCCGGGGCCTGGTCAAGGTCGAGCACCGGCGGGCCGTCGAGTGTGGCCCGAGCCGGGGGGCGGCGCGTCACCTGCACAGCGCAGTCGGTCTTCAGCGCGTCGATCAGTTCGCGCGCGTCGAAGAACAGTTCGTGTGGCTCCAGAACGGGGCGCTGGCGGTCGCCCTGGCGCTGGTCGTGGCGAAACGCGACCTGCTCGGCGAATTCCGCCGCGGCCGTTTCCACTCCGTCGAGGACGACCAGCCGGTGCGGCTCGGGCAGGTAGTCGAGCAGGCTGGAGGTGCCGTCGAAGAACAGCGGCAGATACTGTTCCAGCCCCTGCGAATGGATGCCTTCGCCGACTTCCTGGTACGGCACGGCGTGGCGCAGGTCGATGTCGAAGCGGTTGCGGAAGCGGCGCCGGAAGTCGCTCCGGGCCGATTCGTCGAACGGGTACTCACGTCCGGGCAGCAGTCGGACCGCATCGAGCCGACCGGTCGATCGCTGATCGTCCGGATCGAAGGTCCGGATCGATTCGATCTCGGTGTCGAACAGCTCCATCCGGTACGGCTCGTTGCAGCCCATCGGCCACAGGTCGAACACCGCGCCGCGCAGCGCGAACTGGCCCGGCTGCCAGACCTGGTCGGCGAGGGTGTAGCCGGCATCGCCGAGCTGGGCGCGGAAGGCAGTCAGGTCGAGGTCCTGGCCGACGTGCAGGTCGATGTTGCGTCCGAGCAGCCACGACCGCGGAGCCAGCCGCTGCATCAGGGCGCTGACCGGAACGATCACGATGCCGTCGGTCCGCGCCGGGAGTCCAGTCAGTACCTCGAGGCGTCGCGAGATCAGGTCGGGATGCGGCGAATACAGGTCATAGGGCAGAATCTCCAGGTCCGGAAACAACTCGGCCTCCGGGCCATCGAGCTGGTTGAGGTCATCGCGCAGGCGGCGGGCCGAGTAGCCGTCCGCGGCGGCGACCAGCACCGGGCCGCCGGCGCGACGGGCGAAGGCCGACAGCGCCAGGGCCAGGCCGAGCCCGTCCAGCGCCGGCCATGCGGCCCGGTCTCCGGATGCGGCGCGAGGTGGGGCGAGAACGGAAAAGGAAGAAGCCATGAGCGATGCCGGCGACGACGCGAACGCCTCGAAAAGGGGGCGGGTATTCTAGCGGCTCGGTCTCGGCACGCGTGGAGCCTCTCGGGGACGTCGTCCGGTATGCTCGCGGCCTGTCATCGTCGAACCGCGGATCCCGGAAGAAGGAGCACCCCATGACCCAGACCCCTCGCAGTGCAGCGGTGGTGGTGATTTCCGGCGCCGGCGCCGGCCTCGGCGCGGCCATGGCGGCGGCGTTCGCCGACGACGGATACCGCGTGGTGGTCACCGATCAGCACGCCGAGCGGGCGGAAGCCGTGGCCGGCGCGCTGAACGGCGAAGGCCACTGGGCCTGCGGGCTGGACGTTACCGACAGCGATCAGTGGGCTGAGCTCGACGCGGCGGTCGGCGAACGCTACGGAAGGATCGATGTGCTGATCAACAACGCCGGCGTAGCTACCGGAGGCATGCTCGGCGAAACACCGTTGGACGACTGGCGCTGGGTGCTGGACATCGACCTGATGGGCGTGGTGCGCGGCTGTCACCAGTTCGTCGGCCGGTTCCGCAGCCAGGGCTACGGGCACATCGTCAATGTGGCCTCGTTCGCCGGACTGGCCGGAGCACCGGCCATCGCGTCGTACGGGACCGCCAAGGCCGGCGTGGTCGCACTGTCGGAAATGCTGCGCGCCGAGCTGGCGCCGGCCGGCGTCGAGGTCTCGGTGCTGTGCCCGGCTTTCGTCAAGACCCAGTTGACCGAGACCATGCGTGCGCCCGACGATGACTATGCCGCGCGGGTCCAGCGCTGGATGGCGCGGTCCGGCGTCAGCGCTGCTGACGTGGCCGCGACGGTTCTCGGGGCCGTGAAACGGCCGAAGTTCATGCTGCTGACGCATCGCGACACGCGCTGGATGTATCGACTCAAGCGCTTCTTCCCCGAACTGTATTTCCGCGTGCTGATGAAACAGGCCCGCAAGATGATGCCGAAAGGAAGCGGAAAGGGCAGTTAGCGCGCCTCGTGACCGCGGGCGCCCGGGCAGGATCGATCAGCCCAGTTCGGCGAGCCGGTCGGCCTGGTCGGCTTCGTTCAGCGGTCCGACCAGCACATCCAGGTCTCCTTCCAGGACATTGTCCAGATCGTAGACCGTCAGACCGATGCGGTGATCGGTGATTCTGCCTTGCGGGAAATTGTAGGTCCGGATGCGCTCGGAGCGATCGCCGGAGCCCACCTGCAGGCGGCGTGCCTCGGCCTGCTCGCTGTGCTGCTGCTCGCGCTCGCGCTCCAGCAGGCGCGCGCTCAGCAGTGCCAGCGCGCGCGCCTTGTTCTTGTGCTGCGATCGCTCGTCCTGGCATTCGACCACGAGGCCGGTCGGTTCGTGGGTGATGCGGATCGCCGAGTCGGTCGTGTTGACGTGCTGGCCGCCGGCGCCGGAAGCCCGGAAGGTATCGATGCGCAGCTCGTTGGCGTCGATCTCGATTGCGTCGACGGCTTCGACCTCGGGCAGGATCGCCACCGTGCAGGCCGAGGTGTGGATACGGCCCTGGGACTCGGTGGCCGGTACGCGTTGGACCCTGTGCGTGCCCGATTCGAACTTCAGTCGCGAATAAGCACCGTGGCCAGCGACCCGGACGACCACCTCGCGCCAGCCGCCGGCCTCGCCGGACTGGCCCGAAATCATTTCCACCGCATCGCCATTGCGCTCGGCAAAGCGGGTGTACATCCGCAGCAGGTCGCCGGCGAACAGCGCCGCTTCCTGGCCGCCGGTGCCGGCGCGGATTTCGAGGAACAGGTTGCGCTCGTCGTTCGGGTCGGTGGGAACGATCAGGCGACGAAGCTCGCGTTGCAGCGGCCCGCGCTCGCGTTCGACGGCCTCGATTTCCTCGCGCGCCATCGCCTTCATCTCGTCGTCCTCGAGCAGGCCGCGGGCCTCCCGCTCGCGATCGGCCAGCGCCTGCAGGCCGCGGCCGGTCTCGACGATGCGCTGCAGGTCGGCGTATTCCTTGCTCAGTTTCGCGAAGTCGCCGGTGCGGTTGGCCAGTTCGGGGTCGGCCAGCAGGCGTTCGAGCTCCTCGAAGCGTTCGGTGGCCTGCTCCAGGCGGCGCGTCATGCCGGGACTCATTCGTCGTCTCCGTCGATCAGCAGCCGCCGCGCGGCGGCCAGCATCGGGTCGTCGCCGCGCTCGGCGGCTTTGCGCAGCGCCGTGCTCGGCGTGTGCAGGAGACGGTTGGTCAGCCGGTGTCCCAGCTTGCGCAGCACATCTTCGGGATCGCGGCCGGCATCGAGATCACGCAGCGCGCGATCGAGCAGCCGGTCGCGCTCGTCGACGGCCTGCTCGCGGAGCTGCTTCAACGTCGCGCTGGTCGCGTGCAGATTCATCCAGCGCTGGAACGCCTCGGTCTGGGCCGCCACGATCCGGCGCGCCGAGTCCAGCGCGGCCAGTCGCTTCTGGTGGCCGCGCTGCGCGATCTCGCGCAGGTCGTCGATGGTATACAGGTAGACGTCCTCGAGTTCGGCGATTTCGGGCTCGACGTTGCGCGGTACCGAAAGGTCGAGCACGAACAGCGGTCGCCGTCGCCGCTGACGCAGCGCTTCGCGGATCATTCCGGCCGTCACCACCGGCTCCGGGCTCGCCGTGCTGGCAACCACCACGTCGTGGTTCGGCAGGGCCTCGGCCAGTTCGTCCAGGCCGATGGCCCGGGCCGCGAACTCGGCGGCCAGTCGCTCGGCGCGCTGCGGACTGCGGTTGGCAATGGTCATCCGGGTCAGGCCCTGGCCGGCGAAGTGCCGGCAGCAGTCCTCGATCATTTCGCCTGCGCCCACCATCAGGGCGCCGACCCGGCGGATGTCGCCATGGATCTGGTGAGCCAGCTTCAGCGCGGCAAAGGGCAGGGTGACCGGGTTGTGTCCGATGCCGGTTTCCGTGCGCACGAGCTTTGCGGTCTGGAACGCGTGCTGGAACAGCCGGTCGAGAATGGGCCCCAGCGTGCCCGACTCGCGTGCCGCCGTCCAGGCCTGCTTGACCTGACCGGTGATCTGCGGCTCGCCGAGCACCATGGAGTCCATGCCCGAGGTGACGGTCAGCAGATGCGTGACCGCGGCGTTGTCGGCGTGGCCGTAGAGTTCACGGCGATACGTGTCGCCGGCCACGCCATGCCAGTCGTGCAGCCAGTCGGTCAGCATCGGTATGCTAGCCTCGGCGCCGGCTACATAGAGTTCGGTCCGGTTGCAGGTGCTCACGATCGCGCATTCCTCGACCCCGGGCCTTGCCTGGAGTGCGGACAGCGCATCGCCGAGCCGGTCCGGCACGAAAGCGAGGCGCTCGCGGACTGCGACCGGCGCCGTTTGATGACTCAGCCCGAGGGCAAGAAGCGACATGCGCGAACCAGGTTCGGACAAACCCTACATTTTCGACCTTTCACCTCGTCAAATCAAGAAAGCTCGACGTTTAGTTCGCGCGATCCGAATCTGGGCCCCGGCCTTCGCGGTCGCAGGGTCGGTGCTGATGCTGACGGCCTGCGCCGCCACGGGGCCCTCCGGCGCTGACCCCGAAGCGACGGGGGAGGCGTCGGCCGGCATGCCCTTCGACGAGGCCACGATGATCCTGGCCGACGCCCGGCAGGCCCGCGACGTGGGCGATTTCGACACCGCGCTGGCGCGCTATCTCGAGGCCATGGAGCGGATCGACGATCCCGAGGTCGCCGAGGAGGCCTCGCGGCTGGCCGCGGCGCTGGAAGAATGGCGCGCCGTCGATCGCGCGACCGACCGGTGGTTGGAACTGGCTCCGAGTCAGGCCGCGCCCCGCCAGATGGCGGTGCTCAGCGCGTTCCGCCAGGGCCGGCCGGAACAGGCCGGCGAACGACTGGACGCGATGATCGCGCTCGATCCGGACGATCCCGAGCTCTGGGGCGCAGCCACGGCGCTGCTGCCGGCGGCCGATTCGCCCGCTACGGCCGAATCCCTGCTCGAGCTGTTGATCGAACGGCATGCGCCGGCCGATGATCCGGCGTTCGGTGACCTGCAGCGCAGCCGCCTGCAGGTCCAGCTGGGTCGGATCGATCGTGCGCTGGACGCCGCCGCCCGCGCCTTCGACGCCCGCCCCGGCGATGGCGTGGCGATGTGGGCCGGGCGGCTGGCCGAGGAGGCCGGCGATACTGACCGTGCGCGTACCTTCTTCGCCGCCGCGCGCCGCGTCGCCGCCGATCCGGTCGGCCCCGGCCTTGCCGAAGTCGAACTGCTGCGCGAGGAGGGTGAACGCGAGGCAGCGCTGGAGGTGCTCGACGAACTCCCGCAGACGCTCCGGGTGCTGTATGCGCGAACGCTGATCGAACATCAGCTCGGCCGGACCGAGGCCGCCGTGGCCAGCTGGGCGGCGCTGGTCGAGACCGATGACGAGGGCGACGCTGCCCGGGCCGCCTGGCTGCGCGCGCTGGCGGCCGAGGCGATCGGCCGGGACGTCGAGGCCATCGACTGGTACGACCGGGTCCACGGCGCCGCTCGCCCGGACGCCGACCTTCGTCGCGCCGCGCTGCTCGGCGAGGCCGGACAGCTCGCAGCGGCGCGCGAACTGCTCGGCGCAGTGCGCGCACTGCCCGATCCCCAGCGCAGCGAACAGGCCTGGTTGATCGAGACCGAGCTGCTCTACGGGGCCGAACGCGGCGACCAGGCGCTGGACCTGTACAACGATGCGCTGGTCGAGATGCCCGGCAGCAGCGCGCTGTTGTACGGCCGCGCGATGACCGCCGTGCGCATGGACCGCATCGAGCTGGCCGAGCAGGACCTCCGGACCCTGATCCAGCGCGATCCCGACAATGCACTGGCGCTGAACGCGCTGGGCTACACGCTGTCGGACCGTACCGATCGTCAGCGCGAGGCCTACCGCCTGATCGAGCGTGCCCTGGCGCTGGCCCCGGACAACCCGGCCATTCTCGATTCGATGGGCTGGGTGCTCTACAAGCTCGATCGTCCGGACCAGGCGCTGCCCTATCTGGAGCGTGCGGTGGACGGCGATTTCAACCCCGAGATCGTCGCCCACATCATCGACGTGTTGTGGACGCTGGAGCGTTTCGATGAGGCGCGCGACTGGATCGAGCGCGGCGAGTCCGCGTTTCCGGACGACCCGGTGTTCCGGGCCACCGTCGATCGCGTCGCGCCGGCGCCCTGATGCCTCGCGCAGCCCCGGTTGTGCTGCTGGCGGCGATTGCGCTGGCCGGCTGCAGCACCCGTGAAGTCCGCGAGCAGGGCGCGTGGCTCGAAGAGCGTTCGGCCTGGCTCGAGGGCCATTCCGAATGGTCGGTCAGCGGCCGGCTGGGGCTGTCCGACGGCGAACGCGGCGGCAGTCTGGCTTTCGACTGGCAGGCTGACGGTGATCGGCATCGTGTCCAGTTGCGAACCCTGGCCGGGGGGCAGCAATGGTGGCTGGAGTTCGACCCCGACGGTGCGCGCCTGACCGGCTCCGACCTCGAGGAGCACGTCGATCCGGACCCGGACCGGCTGGTCCTCGACGCCACCGGCTGGCCGATCCCGGTGCGCTGGATGACCGACTGGCTGGTCGGTATGCCGGCGCCGGACCGGGCCCGACTGGATTTCGCTTCCGACGGCACGCTGGCCGCACTCACCGTGGACGACTGGACGCTGGAGTTCCGGCGGTTCTCGGTCCCGCCGGGCTATGACGTGCTGATGCCGGCGCGGATCGAAGCGCGCTATCCGCCGTATCGCATTCGCGCGGCGCTGACTGGATGGTCGTTCCGGTGACCGAATCGATGAACGTCCGGACCGGTTCGGTTCGCGCGGCGCCGGACGAGTCGCTATAATCCGCGGCGTCCGGCGCGTTCGAGCGTGCGCGTGCCGGCCCGAAGCCATAGAAGCAAACTACAGGGACGTCGCCAAGCTGGTTAAGGCACGGGGTTTTGATCCCCGCATTCGCAGGTTCGAGTCCTGCCGTCCCTGCCATCCCTTCGAGAATCCGAAGCGGGAGCGGATCGTTGAGTACACCGTCGTTGATGATCTTCACCGGGAACGCCAACCCGGAACTGGCCCATGCCGTGGCTCGACACCTCGGCGTGCCGATGGGCAAGGCCAACGTCGGACGGTTCAGCGACGGAGAAGTCACGGTCGAGATCGTCGAGAACGTTCGCGCGCGGGAAATCTTCGTGATCCAGCCGACCTGCCAGCCGGCGGCCGAGAACTTCATGGAGCTGCTGGTCATGATCGACGCACTCAAGCGCGCTTCGGCCGGCCGCGTGACCGCGATCGTTCCCTACTTCGGCTACGCCCGGCAGGACCGCCGGCCGCGCTCGACGCGTGTGCCGATCACCGCGAAGGTCGCGGCCAAGATGATCGGCGTGGTCGGCACCGATCGCGTGGTCACCGTCGACCTGCACGCCGACCAGATCCAGGGCTTCTTCGACATTCCGGTCGACAACGTCTACGCCTCGCCGCTGACGCTGGCCGACATCTGGAAGCACTACGGAAACGACGACATGATCGTGGTGTCGCCGGATGTCGGCGGCGTGGTTCGAGCACGCGCCATCGCCAAACGGCTGGACGCCGACCTGGCGATCATCGACAAGCGTCGCCCGCGCGCCAACGAAGCCACCGTGATGAACCTCATCGGTGACGTTCGCGACAAGACCTGCGTGCTCGTCGACGACATGATCGACACCGCCGGCACCCTGTGCGCGGCGGCCGGTGCGCTGAAGGACGAGGGCGCCAGGCAGGTCGTGGCCTACTGCGTGCATCCGGTGCTGTCCGGCCCGGCGATCGACAACATCACCAATTCCAGGATCGACGAGATCGTCGTGACCGATACCATCCCCCTTTCCGAACAAGCGAAGGCCTGTGGCCGGATCCGTCAGCTGTCCGTCGCCCAGATGCTGGCCGAGACCATCCGGCGGATGGCCGAGGGCGAATCGGTCAGCTCGCTGTACGTCGACTGACCTCCCGCATCGATGGGCCGGCCGTCGTTTGCAGTCGTCGGTGTCGCGTGACAGAATCAGCGTCAGGCCTATCGATCAAGCGTGTTCTCTTGAATCACAGACTTCGTTCGACCGTGCTGATGGTCGTCGTATCCGTTGTCGTCGGCTGCGGCACGACCCAGCCCCCTGAATCCGCGCCTTCACCCGACCTGTCGACATCCGTCGGCTTCGAGATGGTCGAGTTCCACGGCACCAAACTGGCGCCTCGAACCCCGATCCGGGTCGTCAACCAGTGGGGCAACATCGAAATCCGCACCGCGGAGCATCCGGGCAGTTATCGCGTCCAGGCGGCCGTCCAGCGCATCGGCCGCACGCCGCCTCAGCCGCCGGTCTTTCGCCAGCGGTCGGTCGAGGGCGTCGCCGAGCTGGTCGTGGAGTTTCCCGGCGCGCGTATTGCACCGGATCGCACCGGGCGGGTCGATCTGGCGCTGTTCGTTCCCCCCGGTCATCCGCTGAGCGTCGAAACCCGGGACGGCCTCGTCAAGGCCAAGAAGACGGCCAATCCGCTTCACGTCAGGACGGCCGATGGCCCTGTCCAGATCATCAACGACGGTCCCATCCGGGTGCGCAGTGACACGGGACGGGTCCAGGTACGTCCGATGTATCGCGACTGGGATACCGTCGATGTCCGGTCCGAGCGAGGCGTGGTGGTCGCGTTCCTGCCGACGGCGGCCGCGTTCGAACTCGAGATTTCCGGGACCAGCAACGTCTATTCCGCGTTTCCGCTCGTTGCGCGCGCTGGCGGTCTTGCCGCCCTGCATCTGCGCGATGGTGCTGCGAGCAACCGGGTCCGCCTGGTCTCCGCGGCGGGCATCGAAGTGCACGAAGCCCATCTGGCCCAAGCCGTTGCGGCATCCGAAACCGCCGCCGAACAACGACCGAATCCGTAATCCAGGGAGTTTCCATGAATCGATCAACACGTCTCGCCGCCGTCGCGTCGGCCACGTTCCTGCTCGCTTTCGGCGCCGGCCACGCGCGCGTTCTCGACTACCAGTTCGCGAAGTCCCAAGAGCTGACTCGCGCCGACGGTGTCCCGGTCAAGCAGGGCGCCGATTTCGTCGCACTGGTCGAGCCGGTGCGGATCGATGTGGACCTCCGGACCCTGCCCACGGTCGAGCCGTGGCAGCCCGGCGATCCGATCCGGGTCATTCCGCGTCGCCGCAGCGAGCCGGCGATCGTCGATCCGGTTCCGGTCAATCCGCCGATTCGATCGACCGAATTGCTCGACCGTCAGGCCGCTGCCGTCACCCGCGGCGTCGACGGATTCCAGACTCCGCTGGTCAACATCGAAGGCCTGAACACCGGCTCCAATCCGCACGATCCGAACGGTGAGGTCGGGCCGGACTATTTCGTGCAGGCGGTCAACGGCCCCGGTGGGACCCGCTATACCTTCCACGACAAGACCGATGGGTCGGTCGTGGCCGGACCGTTCACGCTGGCCAACCTGATTCCCGGTGGATCCGGAACCCCCTGCGACGGTGGGTTCGGCGACCCGATCATGCTCTACGACGAACTGGCCGGCCGCTGGGTGTTCACCGAGTTTTCCAGCGCCGGCAACCGGATGTGCGTCTACGTCGCGCAGACCAGCGATCCGATCGGCGGCGGCTGGTTCGCCTACGACTTCACTGCGCCCAGCTTTCCGGACTACCCGAAGTACGGCGTCTGGCCGGATGCCTATTACGTCGGCACCAACGAAAGCTCGTCGACGCTCTACGCCTTCGATCGAGTCAGCATGCTGGCCGGCGATCCAGCCACCCAGCAGCGCTTCACCATCACCGATCCGGCCGCCTTCGGGTTCGCGATGATCCCGCCGGTCGATCACGACGGCCTGGCCGCTCCGCCGGCCGGTTCGCCCGGCATCTTCATTCGCCATTTCGACGACGAGGCGCATAGTCCCGGCAGCAACGACCCGGCGAGCGACCTGCTGCAGATCTGGGAATTCAACGTCGACTGGGACACGCCGTCGAACTCGTCGATCGTCGGACCCATCGATATCCAGATCGCCGAGATCGATTCCGAACAGTGCGGATTCACGGCGTTCCAGTGCTACCCGCAGCCGGGCACCTCGGTGACGCTTGACCCGCTACGCGAAGTAATCATGAACCTGCCGAAGTATCGGAACTTCGGTGCCCACGAGTCGATCGTGGGCAACCTGGTCACCGACGTCAGCGGTGCCGACCAGGGCGGCGTGCGCTGGTTCGAGCTGCGCCGCACCGGCGGGGCCGGCGGCAGCTGGTCGTTGTACCAGGAAGGAGACTTCGCGCCCGACATCCCGGGCGGCAGCGTCGACCACCGCTGGATGGGCGCAAGCGCGATCGACGAAACCGGCAACATCGCGATCGGCTTCAATCTGTCGAACGACACCGACATCTTTCCCAGCCTGACGTATTCAGGCAGGAACGTCGGCGCGCCGCTGGGCACGCTGGACCAGCCGGAAACCACGATCGTGGCCGGCAGCGGCAACCACACGACCTCGACCCGCTGGGGCGATTATTCATCGATGAGCGTCGACCCGGTCGATGGCTGCACCTTCTGGTTCACCTCCAACTACGGGAGTTCGGCGACCACGCCGACCGCGGCCACGCGGATTGCCTCGTTCCGGTTCGACACCTGCGGCACGCCGACCTTCCTGTTCAGCGGCGACAACCTCCAGCAGCAGGCCTGCGTCGCGGACAGCGCCGATCCGCTGGATCCGGTCACCCTCTCGGTCGGCAGCGTCAACGGGTTCGCCAACACCGTGGCCCTGGCCTACAACCCGGCACTGCCCTCGGGCATCTCCGGCAGCATCACGCCGACCAGCGTGCTGCCCTCCGATCCTCCGGCGACCAGCACCGCATCGATCCAGATCGGCGGAGGGGTTGCGCCGGGCGACTACACCCTGACCATCGAGGGCACGGCCAGCGGCGCCGACCCGAAGATCGTCGAGGTCCTGGTCAACGTTGCCGATGCGGCGCCAGCCGCGATTTCGCCGATCGCGCCGCTCGACGGCGCGTTGAACGTGCCGGAAACGCCGTTGTTCAGCTGGGACACCGCAGCCCAGGCGACCGATTACCTGCTCGAGGTCGCGACCGACGCCGGTTTCTCGAACATCGTGCTGAGCGAAACCGTGTCGGGCACCTCGTTCCAGCCCGGCACATCGCTGCCGACGTCGACCGAGCTGTTCTGGCGAGTCAGTGCGAGCAACCAGTGCGGAGTGTCGGGGGCCGGCGACGTGTTCTCGTTCACGACGATCTCGGCGCCGGGCGACTGCTCGCCCGGCAGCGTGGCCGAGGTCTACTTCCTCGACGATATCGAAGACGGTCTGAATGGCTGGACCAGCGAGGCGCTGGTCGGCACCAACACCTGGGCGCAGAGCACCACCGATGCGAACAGTCCCGTGACGTCATGGCGGGCGCTGAACATCGAGACGGTCAGCGACCAGGTGCTGGTCTCTCCGCCGATCACTGTCCCGGCCGGCGTCTCGCCGCTGACCCTGCAGTACTACGGCAAGCGCGACCTCGAGGACAACGGTCCGACGGCGTGTTACGACGCCGGAGTGCTGGAGTACTCGATCGACGGCGGCGGAACCTGGGTGCCGGTGGACGACGCCGACCTGGCCACGAACCCGTATACGGGCCCGATCAACGGGGGTTTCCAGAACCCGCTGGGCGGCCGGAACGGCTGGTGCGGGACCCAGGACTGGACCCGCACGATCGTCGATCTGACCGGGCTGGACGGTGAAACGATCCAGTTCCGCTTCCGGCTCGGCACCGACTCGAGTGTGCCGGAGGACGACTGGCACATCGACGACGTTCGCGTGCAGAGCTGCATCGTCGTCGAAGAGGAAATCTTCGCCGACGGATTCGAAACGCCGACGCCGTAAGGAGCCGGTGGAGCGGTCCTGGCCGCACCGCCCCGGACGCCCGGGGCGGTCTCCCGTTGCCAGACGATTTGACGCGCGAGCGATCGATCTTGAATAATCGAGGCTCATTCGATTCTCGGAGAATCCCTTGTCCTTCCGCTTCGTCTGCCTGCTGATCGTTGTCCTGGGGGCGTTCTCCGCCTCGCCGTCGTTCGCCACTCCACCGGCCAGTTGGTCCGCGCTCGATGCTGAACCCAAGCGGGGTGTGGAGCAGCTGGAGTACGCCGCGCTCGATCTCGAGCAGCTGGCCTTCGAGGATGACCTCGACGAAGCCCTGGGAAAGCCGCCGCGGTTCGCCGTTCCGCGCGGCGTCAGCAAGAGTCCGCTTCTCGATGGGCGCTGGTTCGAGCCGATCGACGGGATCTCGGCGTGGAAGATTCGTGTATCCGCGGCCAACGCTGTGTCGCTGAACTTCGGATTCCGGGACCTCCGGCTGCCTCCGGGCGCGCGGCTGTACATCTATTCGGCCGAGGCCGAGAAGAGCGGCACCATGGACCGTTACCAGGTGCTCGGGCCGTTCGGTCCGGAAATCAACGAGCCGCATCGACAGTTCTGGACCCCGGTGCTGGCCACCGACGAGGCCGTGATCGAGCTCAATGTCCCGACCCGGGTGCGCGACCGGGTCTCGCTGGAACTGATGCAGGTCGGGCAGGGTTATCGCGCGCTGGGCCGCGCGGCGCTGGGATACCGACAGACCGATTTCGGCATCGGCGAGGGCAAGTCTTCGGACTGCGGCAGCAAGGATGGCGAGGGCGGTGCACGCTCGGGCGCCTGCAACATGGACGTGGCCTGCCTGGCCCCCGACGATCCATGGAACGACCCGCGGCGCTCGGTCGGGGCCTATTCGGTCGGCGGCTCGTTCGCCTGTACCGGCTCGATGGTCAACAACACCGCCAATGATCGACGGATGCTGTTCATGACCGCGACGCACTGCGGCGTCGGCGCCAGCGCTGCACCGTCCATGGTCGTCTACTGGAACTACGAATGGCCGACCTGCCGGACGCCCGGCGATCCCGAAGGCACCGATGTGAATCCACCGGATCCGACCCAGACCAACAGCGGCGCGACCTTCCTCGCGGCGACCGAGAACCCGTTCAGCGGCTGTTCGACACCCGGACACTGCTCGGACGTGA
>CAZJSH010000041.1:0-307 GCA_964548715.1 uncultured Halomonas sp.
GAAGCTAACCAGTACTAATTGCCCGTGAGGCTTGGTCATATAACACCAAAGCCAACTTTGCGCTGGATTTCGATCCGCGTGACACGACACGCTCTTGAACAGAATTCCGCCGTGCTGCCCGAAGAGGCTGCATGGTTACAAGTTCGCTTTGCCTGGTGGCAATAGCGCTGTGGAACCACCCGATCCCATCCCGAACTCGGAAGTGAAACGCAGTTGCGCCGATGGTAGTGTGGGGTTTCCCATGTGAGAGTAGGTCACCGCCAGGCATTTATTCGAAAGCCCAGATGCATTACGCGTCTGGGCTTTT
>CAZJSH010000041.1:407-21243 GCA_964548715.1 uncultured Halomonas sp.
GCCGAGAGATCGACTTGCGGAGACACGCCACCGCAGGCGGGTCACCGCCAGGCATTTATTCGAAAGCCCAGATGCATTACGCGTCTGGGCTTTTTCTTGTCTCGGCGTCGGCGGTGGAATTTCATTCATGCTTCGCCGTCGCTGCGCATGAAGGCCCGTCCGGGCCATCTTGATTGGCCTGCGGCCGAGAGATCGACTTGCGGAGACACGCCACCGCAGGCGGGTCACCGCCAGGCATGATTTTTGATTTGTGCGCCCGCTGGGCCGCGGTCGCACTCGGCTCTTACGGCGCATGTCCGCAAGAGCCTCCGCTTCGCGCTTGCGCTGGACGCGCAGACTCCGCGGCTCCTGGTGCCGCAAGCGGACAGTTCTCAAGACCCCCGATGTTAATCATTTTCGGTCCCGAGCCGTCGGGCGGTGGTCCGGCTGCGGCCATCGCTGACTTGGCGGCTGGCTAATCCGGGCGGTGCGGCGCACTCTGCAAGCCTTCCGTTCGGATTCTGATCATGGACAAGTTGCGCGTTTCTGCTTTTCTTCTGGTTGCGGCTTTGTTGGCAACGTCTGCCCCGTTGCTCGCCGAGCCGGGGGATGCGTTCACGCTGGCCGATGCGTCGGGAACGGAGTTCGTGCCGACCGAGCAGCAGGGGATCGGGGTATATCTGTTCTGGGGGGGCTGGTGCCCCTATTGCCAGGCACTGATGCCCCATCTGCAGAGCGTCGAGGACGAGTACGGCGACGCCGTGACCGTCTACGCGCTCAATTTCCGGGACGAGAAGGATCCCGCAGAGTACATGGAGCAGCACGGATTCGAGTTCGTGCTGCTCCCCGAGGCCGATGCCGTGGCCGAGGTCTGGGGCGTGCGCGGCACGCCGGCGGTCTACGTGCTGGATGCCGAGGGAAATGTCTGCTTCGACCGCTACGAGCTGGCGGTCGGAACGCCCGACGGCTGGGACGACATGGACCACCGGCAGAAGGCCCAGCGTCGCGCCCCGTTCTGGGCCGCTCGCCCGCGCCAGGCGATCGATTCGGTGCACTCCAACGGCGGTTGCTGAGACGAGCGGCCGGCGGCAGTCGTCAGTCGTCTTCGTTGAATTCGTTGAAGGTGGCCTCGTCGAGTTCGCCTTCGCTCTTCGCCACGATGCAGGTCACCGTGGCGTCACCCGCGACGTTGACGGCAGTGCGCGTCATGTCGAGTAGACGGTCGACGCCGAGGATCAGGGCGATGCCCTCGGCCGGGAGCCCCACCGAGGCCAGCACGCCGGCGAGCAGCACCAGGCCGACGCCCGGCACGCCAGCGGCTCCGACCGAGGCCATGATGACCATCAACACAACCATCAGATATTGGCCGATGCTGAGATCCACGCCGTAATACTGGGCGATGAATCCGGTGGCAATGCCCTGCATGATCGCGGTGCCGTCCATGTTGATCGTCGCGCCCAGCGGAACGGTGAACGAGGCGACCCGGTTGTTGGCCCCGAGCCGCTGTTCTACGGTTCTCAGCGTGACCGGGATGGTCGCACCACTGGAGGCCGTGGAGAACGCGAAGGCAAGAACGGCCCGCATCTTGCGGAAGAACACCAGTGGATTCAGGCCAGCCAGGAGCTTCAGCAACAGCGAATAGCTCACCGTTGCGTGGAGGATCAATACCACGAGCACCAGCACGACGTATTTCAGGACGCCGAGGAAGGTCGTCCAGCCGGTGGTCGCGCCGAGCACGCAGATCAGGGCAAACACGCCGTACGGCGCCAGAAGCATCACGAAGCCGACCAGTTTCATGATGATCTCGTTGAAATCGGAGAAGAACCGGCTGACTCGTTCGCCGGCCGCACCGGAAATCGCGATCGACAGCCCGAGCAGCACGGCGAATATGATGATTGGAAGCATGTCGCCTTCGGCCATGGCCTGCACCGGGTTGCGCGGCACCATGTCGATCAGCACCTGGCCGAACGACGGCTGGGCCGAAATCTCCCGTTCGACCACCTCGGTCGGGTTCGCGCCGACTCCCGGCTGGATCAGGATCGCGGCCAGCAGCGCCAGCGAAACGGCGATGCCGGTGGTCAGCATGTACAGCCCGACGGCCTTGCCGCCGACCCGGCCGAGTTTCTTCGGGTCCGACAGCGAACTCACGCCGGTAATCAGCGAGACGAATACCAGCGGGACCACGAGCATGCTGAGGAAGCGCACGAAGACCTCGCCGACCACGGTCAGCACGCCATCGAGCACGAAGGAACGGAACCACGGCACGTCGGCCAAGGTGAGATTCAGCACGATGCCCACGACGAGCCCGGCCACGAGGCCGATCAGGATGTGGTTCGACAGCCGTTTGTGATTGAAATGGACTTCGGTCATGGGTCACCGGCACGCGAAGGGGACGCCGAGTATCGCAAATCCCCCGACCCAAGTGAATTCTCTCGTCTGGCCCCGGGTGCGGCGCGCTTTACTGCGGGGATTCGATACACTAGCGACCCGATCGCCGTTGTGTCGACCATGAACGATTCCGAGCATTCCGCACCGCCGCCGCATTTCATCCGCACCCGGATCCGCAAGGATCTCGAGGACGGCGTCGTGCAGCGGATCGTCACTCGTTTTCCGCCGGAGCCGAACGGCTTTCTGCATATCGGCCATGCCAAGTCGATCGCGCTGAATTTCGCGATGGCCGAGGAATTCGGCGGGGAAACCAACCTGCGCTTCGACGACACCAACCCGGTGAAAGAAGAGCAGCGCTACGTCGACGCAATCCGTGACGACGTCGGCTGGTTGGGCTTCGAGTGGGCACGCGAATGCTATGCCTCGGATTATTTCGAGCAGCTCTACGACTGGGCGCTGTACCTGGTCGACGAAGGCCTGGCCTACATCGACAGCCAGGACGCGGAGGCGATCCGAGACCAGCGCGGCACGCTGACCGAGCCCGGCCGGGAAAGCCCGTTCCGGGATCGGCCGCGCGAGGAAAGTCGGGGCCTTTTCGAGCGGATGCGCGCCGGCGAGTTTCCCGACGGCGCCCACGTGCTGCGGGCCAGGATCGACATGGCCGCGCCGAATATCAACCTGCGCGACCCGGTCCTGTACCGGATTCGCCACCAGCACCATGCACGGACCGGCGACGCCTGGTGCATCTATCCCAGCTACGACTTCGCCCACGGCCAGTCCGATGCCATCGAAGGCATCACGCATTCACTGTGCACGCTGGAATTCGAGGACCATCGGCCGCTCTACGACTGGCTGGTCGAGCATCTCCCGGTGCCGGCGCGGCCCCGACAGATCGAATTCGCCCGGCTCAATCTCGACTTCACCGTGCTGTCGAAGCGCCGCCTGTCGCGCCTGGTCGAGGAAGGCCACGTCGACGGTTGGGATGACCCCCGCATGCCGACCCTGGCCGGGATCCGCCGCCGTGGCTTCACGCCGGCCTCGATCCGCAACTTCTGCACCGAGATCGGGGTGACCAAGTCCGAGAGCGTGATTCCGTTCGGCGCACTGGAGCGGAATCTCCGCGATGACCTCAACGTCCGCGCCCCGCGTCGCCTGGCCGTGCTGGACCCGCTCAAGGTCGTGCTGACCAATTTCCCGGCCGACGAGACCGAGTGGCTCGACCTGCCGAACTACCCGCAGAACCCGGATATGGGAACGCGGCGCGTTCCGCTGTCGCGCGAGCTGTGGATCGAGGCCGGCGATTTCATGGAAGACGCCCCGAAGAAGTTCTTCCGCCTGAAGCCGGGCGGCGAGGTGCGGCTGCGCGGCGCCTTCATCATCCGCTGCGACGAGGTGATCAAGGACGACGACGGCGAGGTCGTGGCGCTGCACTGCTCGTACGACCCGGACACCCGCTCCGGCCAGCCCGGCGCCGATCGCAAGGTCAAGGGCACCATCCACTGGCTGTCCGCTGCTCATGCGATCCGCGCCGAGGTGCGCCTCTACGATCGCCTGTTCTCGGTGCCGCACCCGGCGGCCGACAAGGACGCCGACTTCGTCGAACACCTGAATCCGGCGTCCCTGACGATCGTCCAGGAGGCCCGGGTCGAGCCCGGCGTCGAGTCGCTGCCACCGGAGACGCATCTCCAGTTCGAGCGCACCGGCTATTTCGTCGTCGATCGCGACAGCACGCCCCAGGCCCCGGTGCTCAACCGGGCCGTGACGCTGCGCGACACCTGGGCCAGAATCGAGAAACAGCTCCGCTGACCCTCAGCCGCCGCTGGGCGGCCGGCGACGAATCGGCTACACTCGAACCGGTCACTGTACGGAGGAGTCGGGTCATGGAATGGATCGTTCTCGGCGCGCTTGCGCTGCTGGTCGTCTACGCGGTCTCGATCTACAACCGCCTGGTCACGGCCAGGAACCGGTACAAGAATGCGTTCGCCCAGATCGACGTGCAGCTGACGCGGCGCTATGATCTGATCCCGAACCTGGTCGAAGTGGCCAAGAAGTACATGGCCCACGAGAAGGACACGCTCGAGGCGGTGATCCAGGCCCGCAACGCCGCGGTCACCGGGCTGAAGCAAGCCTCGTCCGACCCCGGCGATCCGGACAAGATGAACCAGCTGAACCAGGCCGAGCAGGGGCTGTCCGGCGCCCTGGGCCGGTTGTTCGCGCTGTCGGAGGCCTATCCGGACCTCAAGGCCAACGAGAACATGATGCAGTTGTCCGAGGAGATCACGACCACGGAGAACAAGGTCGCGTTCGCTCGCCAGGCCTACAACGACGCGGTCATGAACTACAACATCCTGCGCGAGACGGTGCCGAACAACTTCATCGCCGGCCCGTTCGGGTTCGGACCCGCGCAGCTGCTCGAGATCGAGGACCCGGCCAAGCGCGAAGCCGTGAAGGTCGACTTCGGCTGATCCGCCGGGCGGCTCGACCGCCTCGGCGTTCGAACACTCGTCATCCGACCAGGCGCGCATGGACTTCTTCCGTCAACAGGACCGGGCCCGCCGCCAGACGCGACTGCTGATCGTGGCGTTCAGCGCCGCGGTCGTGGCGATCCTGGTCGCGATGAACCTGCTGACCCTGACGATCTTCGGCCGCTTCCAGTCGCCGGAGCAGGGCTGGGTCAGCCCGTCGTTCTGGTGGGCCAACGGCCAGGTCGTAGCGCTGACCAGCGCGGTCACCCTGGGCACGATCCTGCTGGCCAGCCTGTATCGGTCGCTGCAGCTGCGCGGCGGTGGATCCCAGGTCGCTCGCGAGCTGGGCGGCGTCGAGGTCGACGGCACCACCACCGACCCGCTGCGTCGCCGGCTACTCAATGTCGTCGAGGAAATGGCGATTGCTTCCGGCGTGCCGGTGCCCGAGGTCTTCGTGCTCGACCACGAGGACGGCATCAATGCCTTTGCCGCGGGCTGGTCGCCGTCCGACGCTGCCGTGGCGGTGACCCGGGGGGCGCTGGAAAACCTCGACCGGGAAGAGCTCCAGGGCGTCATCGCGCACGAATTCAGCCACGTATTCAACGGCGACATGCGGTTGAACATCCGCCTGATGGGCGTGCTGTTCGGAATCCTGGTGCTGGCCGTAGCCGGACGCAGGATGCTGTCGTCGATGCGCTTCAGTAGCGGCCGCAACCGTAACGCCAGCGCCGTGCTGCTGATCGCGCTGGCCGTCATGATGATCGGCTACATCGGCCTGTTCTTCGGCCGCTGGATCCAGGCCGCCGTGTCGCGCCAGCGCGAGTACCTCGCCGATGCCTCCGCCGTGCAGTTCACCCGCAGCCCCGACGGCATCGCCGGGGCGCTGAAGAAGATCGGCGCGGCCACGGCCGGATCGCGACTCGTCGTCAATACCCAGGAAGTCGGCCACATGCTGTTCGCCAGTAGTCTGTCGAGCCGGCTGATGGCCACGCATCCGCCGCTGGTCGATCGGATCACCCGGGTCCAGCCGTCGTTCGATCCGTCGGAGTTTGCCGAGGTCGCGGCGACCATGGCGCGCCATCGTGAAGCCCGGGCCGCGCGCGCGGAACAGGAGGCCGTCGAGTCGGCACGGCCCGAGCACGCCCTGCCCGGGGGGTTCTCGCTGGATGCCGATCAGCTCGCCGAGCAGGTCGGTCAGCCCGGTCTCGCCCAGATGCTCACGGTCGCGGCCCTGCTGGCCGAGATCCCGGCGCCGCTCGAACGTGCGGCGCATTCCGATGAATGGGCGCCGGAACTGATCCTGTTCCTGTTGATGGCGGCCGACCGGGAGCTTCGCGAGCGCCAGCTGCTGATGGTGGCCGAAACGCTGGGCAGCGAAAGCGAGACGCAGGTGAGCAAACTGCTGGCGATCGAACCCGACCTGCCGGTGCGGCTCCGCCTGCCGCTGCTGGAGATGGCCTTCCCGGCGCTACGCCGTCGACCGCACGCGCAGTTGCTCGATTTCATGCGCCTGGTCGACCGGCTGATCGAGGCCGACGGCAAGACCACCGTTTTCGAATACGTGATGGCGCGCCTGCTCAACCGCGAGATCGAGGACGTGCTCCGGCCGCCGCGCCGGATGGTCGGCGGTCGAGACCGACTGCAGGATCACCCGGAAGCAGTGGCCGACCTGATCGCGATCTTTGCCCATCATGGCCAGCCCGGCGACGCGCTGGCCGAACGCGACGCCCGCGCTGCGGCCGTCGAGCGGCTCGACGGCATCGACGATGCCGAGGGTCCCGGAGCCAGCGCATGGCAACAGCGGCTCGACGCGGTGTTCCGAACGCTCGGCGACCTGTCGCTGGACGCTCGGCGCGAGCTGATCGAAGCGCTGGTCCGCAGCGCGCGGACCGATGGAGCGATCGTAGCCGCGGAATACGAGCTGCTGCGCCTGGTCGCCGGCATGCTTCGGATCCCGCTGCCGGTGCCCGCGGCCGGGCCGGACCGGTCCGTGAAGCCGGCTTCCTGAACGACTACCGCCCCGCGGGGCGGGGCGGCGTTGGCGGCATGGCGCGTGGTCAGTGCCGGCAGTGCGGGCCGTGGCGGTGGCTATCGCCGTACTCGTAGCGAGGGTCGTAGTGAGGATTGGTCCGGCCCGGCCCCCAGCTCCTCAGTTCACGCAGCTTCCGGGCGCGGCGGCGGATTTCCTCATCGATCCGGTACGGCGCAGCCTGCAGCGCCCATCGATAGTGCCGCTGATATCCCGTGCGCCAGCGCGGGTGGTCCGAGTAGTAGCCCAGCGCGCGCGCTTCGCGGGCCTGGCGCACAGCCATGGTCGCATAGTGATGGGCGCGTTCGCGAAGGGCATGTCCGTGCCCGTAGTCGTATCCGCGGTCGTAGCCGCGATGCTTGGGTCCGCGAGCATGACCACCCCGGCGGTGGTCCCGGGGGGCGGGACCACCGTGGCCATGCCGGTACTTGCCGTTCACGGCCTGGGACGACCCGGCCGCGGCGAGCAGGTCGACGCGAACGGAATCGCCGGCGGCGACGCTGGAGGCCGCAATCAGCAGACCGGCCGCGACCAGTGAGACGGTGCTGAGTCGAAGGGCGGGACGGTGGGTACGGATTCGGTGGTTCATGAGCGGTGACCTCGCTTGGGGTGAACGTGCGGGGCCAGTCTGCGTGCAGAGGATTGAACCGGCTCTGAACCGCCGATTCAACTGCCGTTCAGGCGGCGCGGTCGGCGGCCGGCGCGGGTCCGTCGGGCCGCTGTCGGGCATGGCTGCGCAACGTCACCCATAGAACTCCGAGAATCACCAGCGCCCCGCCGACCAGCAAGCGCGGTCCCGGTCGATCGCCCCAGGCCAGCATCCCCAGCAGCACCGCGAGCACCGGCACCAGCAGCAGGAACGGCGTGACGCTCTGGATCTCGTGCCGCTGGACCAGCCAGTAGAACGTGCCGTGCCCGACGATCGAGGCGCCGACCGCCGAGTAGCCCAGCGCCAGCCAGACCGGGTCGGTCAGCGGAATCTCGGGAATCGTCGCGAGCGGGGACTCGGTGGCCAGCGCGAGCGCGGCCAGTGGGACGAACGACAGCAGCGCGTTCCAGGCCTGAAAGCCGAACACGTCCACGCCGCTCAACCGGCGCATGAAGATCGTGCCGAGTGCCAGGAAGAACGCCGAGGCCAGGACCAGGCCGAGGACGTCGAGCTGGCCGAGCACCAGCGGGTCCAGGCCGACCAGCAGCACGCCGGCGAAGGCCAGCGCGATGGCGCTGGTCGAGCGCCAGCCGATCCGCTCGCCCAGCAGCAGCACGGCCAGCAGCGTGGAAATCGGCACGTAGACCTGCATCAGGATCGCGATCGACGAGATATCGGCCGATCGATCGAGAGCGACGAAGACCAGCCCGAAGTGCAGCGCGCCCATGCACCAGCACGCCGTCAGCAGGTTCAACCACTGCCCGCGCGCCGGGCGCTTGAAGAACGGCAGCAGCAACAGCAACACCACGGCGGCGCGCAGCGCCGTGAACGTGACCGGCTCCAGCGCCCGGACGGCCACGGCGGCAGCCAGGAAGTTGCCGGCCCAGATCAGGCAGATCGCCAGCAGGGCGGCGCGGTGGGTCAGCGGCATCGGGGAGATCCGGACAAAGCGGGCCCCGATTCTGCCACCGGCGGCCGGATTCGGCGCGAAAAGTGACGCAATCGGGGATGCGACTGACGCAGAGCGTCACTTCGGCCGGCGCGCTGACGTGTTCGGGCAGGCGCAAGCGCCAGTGATTCCGCAGTTCTTTCGTGATTTGGGGCAGCTTGGCACGATGGTTGCATTTGTCAGGGCAAGACCGCGAACCGAAAGGAACGCCAAATGTTCGATGACAGCATGAATCACGAGGAACTCGATATGGACCTGAACAGCATCGAAGCCGCGAATCTCGACGCACTGATGGCCGAAGAAGCCATTCTCGACTGGCTGGTCGATCTCGAAGCCGAGGACGCCGACCTGGAAGCCGGCGCCAGCGACGACGCCTCCGCGCTATACAACTGAATCCCGGGGAAGGGGAACCTGAAGTAGCGAACCGGCGAAAGGGGTTTTACCGGAACGCTCGCCTGCTATTAGCATGGCAGGCTTGGGAAGCCAACGCGCCCGCTCCAGAACCGGGCGCGTTTTTTTTCGAAGCCTCGGCGTGCCGCGCCGGGGCTTCTTCTTTGACGATTCCGAGCCGACCCCGGCCTGGCATTCCGGTCATTCCGGGGGCGGCATCCCGGCCGTCGTGCCGGACCGATGGACGTTCGATCATTCCCGGCAGCCGACGCTCTGACCCGCGAAGCCGGCCTACAGCAGGAAAAGCGGCCAGCGCTGTGCAATAGACGCGCTTTCGGATGACCCCGCCGATGCCAAGCTGCCCGACGGTGGACGACCCGAGCGCGATCTGGGTGCGGTGATGGTTGCGATTCGCGATGGAGCGACCCGCAGGCGTAGCAGCGCTACATCGAGGAGTCGCGAATGAGCGAAGCGCAGCCAGCGCCGTGCTCAGGGCGTGCTCACTCCACGGTGACCGACTTGGCCAGGTTCCTTGGCTGATCGACATCGGTGCCGCGCAGCACGCCCACGTGATAAGCCAGAAGCTGCAGCGGCAGCACCTGCAGGATTGGCGAGGCGATCGAGTGCTCGATCGGCAGGTGGACGACTTCGATGCCGTCGCCGCTGTCCAGCGTCACATTGCGATCGGCGAACACGACCATCTGCCCGCCGCGCGCCCGTACTTCGTGCAGGTTGCCCTTCAGCTTTTCCAGCAACCGATTGCTGGATGCCGAAACGATCACCGGCAGGTCTTCATCGACCAGCGCCAGCGGCCCGTGCTTTAGCTCGCCGGCCGCGTAGCCCTCGGCGTGGATATAGGACACTTCCTTGAGCTTGAGCGCGCCTTCCAGCGCGATCGGGAATTCCGGACCGCGGCCCAGAAACAGGGCGTGATGCTTGTCGGCGATGCCGGCGGCAAGTTCCTCGATCCGGTCTTCCAGCGTCAGCACTTCGCGCGCCTGCTGCACCACCTGGCCCAGCGACGCGGTAACTTCCCGCAGCGCACGTTCGCCGAGGCCGTGCTCGCGCCCGAGCGCGGCGGCCAGCAGCAGCAGGACGCTGAGCTGGGTCGTGAAGGCCTTGGTCGAGGCCACGCCGATCTCGAGACCGGCGCGCGTCATCAGGATGTGGTCGCACGTCCGGGTCAGGGCGCTTTCCGGCACGTTGCAGATACCCATGCGCGCGAGATACCGGCGTTCACCGCTGCGCTCCAGCGCAGCCAGCGTGTCGGCCGTTTCGCCCGACTGCGAGATCGCCAGTACCAGCGTGCCGTCGGGCACCGCAGGCTGGCGATACCGATACTCGCTGGCGATTTCCACGGTGACCGGAAGCCCGGCCAACTGCTCGATCCAGTACCGCGCCACCATGCCGGCGTGGTAGCTGGTGCCGCAGGCCAGGATGTGAATCGCGCGGACCCGTTTGAGCAGGTCGGAATCCAGCGCTGGCAGGACCCGGGCGCCATCCAGCGCGCCGTCCAGGGTCTCTGCGATCGCGCCGGGCTGTTCGTGAATTTCCTTGAGCATGAAATGCCGGTAGCTGCCGCGATCGGCGCTGTCGGCCGGCAGCGAGGAAATTCGCACGTTGCGCGTGACCTCCGCGCCCTCGAGATCGAAGACCTGCACGCCGTGCAGCGTCATGCAGGCGATGTCGCCGTCTTCAATGAACATCATCTGCTGGGTCAGCGGCACCAGTGCGGCGGCGTCGGAGGCCAGGAAGTGCTCGCCGACGCCGACCCCGATGACCAGCGGGCTGCCGTGACGCACCCCCCACAGCCGGTCGGGATGGTCACGATCGAGCACGCCGAGCGCGAAGCTGCCGTCAAGCCGGTCGACGGCCGCGCGGATCGCCCGGTCAGGCGCCGTGCCGCGGTCGAGTTCCCGGTGGATCAGGTGAGCGATGACTTCCGAGTCGGTTTCCGACGCGAATCGGTAGCCGGCGTGCTCGAGTTCGCGCTTCAGCGCTTCGTGGTTCTCGATGATGCCGTTGTGGACCACCGCGATGCGCTCATCCGACAGGTGTGGGTGAGCGTTGGCTTCGCTGGGGCGACCGTGCGTGGCCCAGCGGGTGTGAGCCAGGCCGATCTGCCCGGCGTGGCCGTCGCCGACCAGTCCGGCCAGTGCGGCGACCTTGCCGACCGAGCGCTCGCGGATCAGCGAGTCGGCGTCGTCGACGAAGGCCAGCCCGGCGGAGTCATAGCCCCGATATTCGAGTCGCTTGAGTCCGTCGATCAGCAGCGGGACGACATTGCGTTCGGCGATGGCCGCGACGATTCCACACATGGTTGAACGGTCCGGAAGTGCGATGGTCGAAACAAGTCGGCATCATAGCAGCGCCGGCCCTTTTCACGCGCAGGTGCGAAAACGCTCCAACGGCCCGGCGGCGGACGTGCCCTCGGGATGGCTCGCTGCCCTGCTCAATGCAAACAACGGATACGGATACCATGAACGGCAACCGACTGATCGACGCACTACTCGGCCTGGCGCTGCTCCTGCTCGTGCTTCCGGCAGCGGCCGAGACCCCGGAATTCCTGCGCATCGACACCACATCCACCGGCGAGCCGCGCGCCCTGCAGGTGGCGGTGGCCGGTTATCGCGCGCCCGACGGCACCGAACTCGACCTGGTCGGCGCCGTACACGTCGCCGACGCGGCTTATTTCCACGCCCTGAACCGGGCCTTCGACGACTACGACGTCGTGCTCTACGAGCTGGTCGGCGAGCCGGACGCCGTGACCCGGGGGGCGCCCCGGGGGGCGTCGATGATCGGCTGGCTCCAGGGCGGGATGAAGGACGTGCTCGGACTCGCCTTCCAGCTCGACGAGATCGATTACCGGCGCGATCACTTCGTGCACGCCGACATGACCGCCGAGGAGTTCAGCGCGTCGATGCGCGAACGCAATGAATCGGTTCTGCAGCTGGTGTTCCGGGCCTGGATCGCGGGCCTGGCCCAGCAGACGCCGGCGCAGGCCGCAGCGGCCCAGGCCGACCTGCTCAAGGTGATGTTCGCCGACGATCGCCAGCACGCTCTGAAGACGATGTTCGCCGAACAGCTGGCCGACCAGAAGGACCTGCTCGATGCGATGGCCGGCCCGGATTCCACGCTGATCGTGCAGCGCAACCTCAAGGCGCTCGAGGTTCTCGAACGCGTGCGAGGCGAGGGCCGCGAGCGGATCGCCTTGTTCTACGGCGCCGGACACTTCCCGGATTTCCACCAGCGACTGGTCGGCGAGATGGGCTACGAGTCGGTCGGTCTGAGCTGGCTCGATGCCTGGCGGCTCGACCGCCCGGCATCCCCGGGCGGTCCCATCGACGAGAGCTGAGCCCGGCCGCGCCGGGTGGCATCGGCCGGGCCCGGCAGGCTCATCCAGCCGGCGAGTAGTCCTCGCGCAGCTCTTGCAGATCGGCGACCACATCCTGAGTGTGCGTTTCCGGGTCGACCTGTTCGTAATGCTTCACGACCAACCCTTCCGGGTCGATCAGGAACGTCTCGCGGCCAGCGAAATCCATCGAGCCCATTTCGCGCAGCACGCCGTAGGCGGAGCTGGCCTGGCCACCGACGTCCGACAGGACGGGAAACGGCAGCTTGTACTTGTCGGAGAACGCGCGCTGGTCTTCGACCGTGTCGACGCTGATGCCGACCACGTCGGCGCCGGCGCCCCGGATGGCGTAGATGTTGTCGCGGAAGTTGCAGGCCTCGGTGGTGCAGCCCGGCGTATCGGCCTTCGGGTAGAAATACACGACCAGCCAGCGGCCGGTGAAGTCGTCGAGGGTATGGCGGTCGCCGTACTGGTCCGGGAGGTCGAATGCCGGTGCCGGCTCGCCGACGGTCTGAGCGTTTGCCACGCCGAGCGTAGCGGCCAGCAGTAGTGCCGACAATCCGGCCGAGAGGTGACTGAGTCTGGACATATCGAAAACTCCTTGGTGGTTCGGATAGGGCAGAGTGTACGCTTGCACCGTGAGCCGGAAGGCAGGCTTGAGCGTCCTCCGTCTCGCCGCTATAGTCGGCGGCGCCACATGTTCCGGTGCCCGCCGCGGTGGGCCTGCCGAGACGGTCCGGCCCAGCCGTTCCTTGCCCGTTCGTTTCTTACCCGTTCGTTTCAGGAGATGCTCGATGTCCATCCGGTTCCGTTGCCTGCTCGTTGCCCTGATCGTTGCTCTGATCGTGCCGGTCCTCGCCGCCTGCCGGCCGGCCGATCCGCCGGATCCTTCGCCGGAGGACGGATCGACCGTCATCGCATCGTCGGCCAGCGACGTCGGGTCCGCGGCGACGATCGCGTATCCCTCGACGATTCCGGTCGACGTGGTCGATACGTATCACGGCGTCGACGTCGCCGACCCGTACCGGTGGCTCGAGCGCGACGTGCGCGAGTCCGACGACGTGGCTGCATGGGTCGCGGCGCAGAACGAGATCACCGACGCCTATCTCGACACCCTGGCGGCCCGCCAGCACTTCACTGCGCGCCTCCAGGCGCTTTGGAACTACGAGCGGTTCGGCGTGCCCGTGGAGCGCGGCGGCCGGTATTTCTTCACCCGCAACGACGGCCTGCAGGACCAGTCGGTGCTGTTCGTGGCCGAGGGCCTCGATGCCGAGCCGCGGATGCTGATCGATCCGAACACCTGGTCGGACGACGGCACCGTCAGCCTGGCCCAGTGGGTACCCAGCTCGGACGGCCGATTCGTGGCCTACGGGATCCAGGACGGCGGCTCCGACTGGCGCACCTGGCGGGTGCTCGACGTCGCCTCCGGCGAGGTGATGGACGACGAGCTGAACTGGCTGAAGTTCACCTCGGTGGCTTGGCGACCCGATGCCTCGGGTTTCTATTACAGCCGCTATCCGGCCCCCGATGATGAAGCGAAGTTCCAGTCACTGAACCTGGATCAGAAGGTCTACTTCCACGCGCTCGGCGACGCCCAGGCCGACGATGCGCTGATCCACGAGCGTCCCGACCAGCCGGAGTGGGGCTTCCAGACCACCGTCAGCAACGACGGCCGGTACCTGGTGATCACCGTCTTCCACGGAACCGACAACCGGTATCGCGTGGCCTACAAGGACCTCGAGGACCCCGAGTCCGAGGTTGTGACGCTGATCGACGCGTTCGAGCACGACTACACGTTCATCAGCCACCGCGACGGCGAGTTCCTGTTCTTCACCAACGACGCCGCGCCGCGCTACCGCGTCGTCGCGATCCCACTGACCGATCCGACCGTGCGGCGCGAGATCATTCCGCAGGGCGAGCACGTCATGCAGGGCGCGGCCGACGTCGGCGGGCGCTTGGCCGCCTCGTACCTGGTCGACGCGAAGAGCGCAATGCGTATTTTCGAACTCGACGGCACGGCGGTCGGCGAGGTCGAACTGCCGGGCATCGGCTCGTTGCGCGGCTTCAGCGGCAAGCCGACGTCGAACGAGGCCTTCTTCGGCTTCTCGAGCTTCAATCGCCCGCCGACGCTGTACCGCTACGACGTGGCCAGCGGCGAGCGCTCGATCTGGCGCGCCGCCGAGGTCGACTTCGATCCCGAGGCCTACACCGTGCGCCAGGTCTTCTACCGCTCGGCCGACGGCACCCGCGTGCCGATGTTCATCGCCCATCGCCGCGACGTGACGCCGGACGGCACGACGCCGACGCTGCTGTACGGCTACGGCGGATTCAACATCTCGCTGACCCCGTCGTTCGCGGTCCAGAACCTGGCCTGGATGGAAGCCGGCGGCGTCTATGCGATGGCCAACCTGCGCGGCGGTGGCGAGTATGGCCGCGACTGGCACCAGGCCGGTACGAGGACGAACAAGCAGAACGTGTTCGACGACTTCATCGCCGCGGCCGAGTACCTGGTCGATGAAGGAATCACTTCGCCCGAGCACCTCGGCATCTACGGCCGCTCCAACGGCGGCCTGCTGGTCGGGGCCGTGGCCAACCAGCGCCCGGAACTGTTCGCCGCCGCCCTGCCGGCGGTGGGCGTCATGGACATGCTGCGCTTCGACCAGTTCACGGCCGGTCGTTTCTGGGTCGACGACTACGGTTCGCCGCAGAACGCCGATGAGTTCGAGGCGCTGTATGCCTACTCGCCGGTGCACAACGTGGCTGCGGGCAAGGACTACCCGGCGGTGCTGGTGACGACGGCCGATACCGACGACCGGGTCGTGCCCGGCCACTCGTTCAAGTACGCCGCGGCGCTGCAGGCGGCCGACACGGGGGACGCGCCGACGTTGATCCGGATCGAGACCCGGGCTGGACACGGGGCCGGCACGCCGGTGTCGATGCTGGTCGATCTGTACGCCGACCAGTGGGCGTTCCTGGCCGAGCACACCGGTCTGACACCGCGCTGACCGCGGGCGGTGGATGGGGCTCGGTCCGGCTGCACGGCCGGGCCAGCGCTTCACGCACGGCTCGACAAGCGGCCAGCAATTCGCTGAGCCGATCGGTCGCTGACGGGCCGTCGAGGCGACGGGCCAGCGTTTCCTCCGCGGCCAGCACGTCGTCGCGAACGCCGGCGTCGAGTGCGGTCAGCAACCAGTGTTCGTCGGCCGTCACCGGCCGCGGGGCGAGGTCGCCGGGGGCTAGCTGGAGCGGGTCGTCCAGCGATTCGGCGACGGCGTCTCGGAACTGCGCGACCGGTCCGTCGATCGCGCGGCGCAATGCGATCAGCCAGGCCATGCGGGGGAGCGTCATGGGGTGCATTCGCGTTCGGACGAAAATCTGCGTGGGCTTGCAACCAAGCTAACGCAAACGATTCCCATTTGCAACATGTTCTTTCTCTACGGCCGCTGGAGCCGCCGGCAGTGGTCATCCGGGCGTGTCGCGAGCAACGCTTTTCCGCCGGTCGATCGCAAATCCCGGAGTGATCGCACGGCGTTGGACGCCGGAAGCAACAGGCTGCCGGATTGCTGAAACATTTCTGCAATGTTCGCGTCACCGACGTGACATTTTGCGTGCCTAGTGTGCGAGTCCTTAGCTTTTGCCGCTGTCGTGCGGATCGTGGAGGACACATGCTGGACTCATTCTGCCGGGCCGGGTCGATGGCCCGGATCGCGGTGCTGGCGCTGTTGGCGTCCCTGCTCGTCGGGACCGACGCCCGCGCCCAGGACGACCTGGACGCCCTGGCCGAAGAGCTGGTTCGCCTCCGGGGCGACGTCGAGTCGCTGAACACCGAGCTCAACAGCGTCCAGGAACAGCATCGCGCGCGCATGAATTCGCTGGCCGCGCAGAAGGGCGACCTCGAGGCCACGCGTCGCCGCGAGGACCTGCGCATCCGCCAATTGGAAGAAGATCTTGCAGACAACCGGGCCCGGGCCGAGCAGGCCGGGATCGCTGGAGAAGCGCTGGTTCCGGTGGCCGAGCGAGCGATCGCCGATCTGCGTCGGCACATCGAGGGCGGCTTCCCGTTCAAGATCGACGAGCGCCTGGCCGCGCTGGACGAGATTGCCAACCAGCTCGCGTCCGGCTCGCTGGCCCCGCCGCGCGTCATCAACCGGCTGTGGTCGTTCTACGAGGACGAACTGCGCCTGACCCGCGAGAACGCGCTGTACGCCCAGATCATTCCGCTCGGCGGCGACCGAGTGCTGGCCGACGTGGCCAAGCTCGGCACCGTGGCGATGTACTTCGAGACACGCGACGGGCGCTTCGGCCAGGCGGTCCGTTCCGGCGGCGACTGGCGCTTCGTCGAACTGGAAGACCGCACCGACGTCCAGCAGCTCCAGGCGCTGTTCGATTCGTTGAACAAGCAGATCCGCGCCGGCTATTTCGAACTGCCGAACGGATCGTTCCGGCCGTCGGCCACCCGGGGGGAGCGCGCAGAATGAACATGTCGCCGATCACGCGGACGCCGCTGGCGCTCCTGCTGCTTGCCCTGGTCCTGCTGACCGGACCGGTCGTCGCGCAGGATGAACCGGCCGAGCCGACCGGGCCTTCTAGCGCTGCACCCGAACCGGCCGAGCCGCCGGCGCCGGACGTCCAGGCGCCGTCGCTGGAACAGGCCTACCAGCGCGAGTTCGCCTTCCTGCAGGGCCAGAAGGCCGATCTCGAACGGCGGCTGACCGAGCTGCAGGACCGGATGGGCGCCGAGCAGTCAGCGCTCGAGGCCGAGATCCGGGCGCTGGAAGCCGAAGTCGTCGACATGGGCGGCGAGGCCGACCGGCTCGAAGATCGCGTGTTCGAGTCCGAACTGGCCGTCGATACCGCGCGCGAGAACACCGACGTGCTCGCCTCGACCTTCCTGCAGGCCGACTTCAGCCTCGAGGACGCCTATTCGCCCGAACTCGGCGATCGCGCGCCGAGCGCCGAGGACGTCAGCGGCCTGTTCGACGCCGCGCTCGGTGTGTTGGTCGAGGCCGGCTCGATCCGGCTCGAAGACGGCGAGTTCTTCCTGACCGACGGCGCCCGCGTCGATGGCCGCATCGTCCGGATCGGCGACATCGCGGCCTACGGCGTCAGCGAACGCGGCAGCGGCGTGCTGGCCCCGGCCGGCGATGGCGGATTGAAACTCTGGAACGCCGAGACCGGCGACGTCGCGCAGGCCCTGGCCGGCGGCGCCGCGCCCGACAGCCTGCCGATCTTCATCTACGAGTCGACCGCGACCGAAGTCGAGAAGAAGGGCGCCAAGGGCGTATTCGACGTCATCCGCTCCGGCGGCGTGATCGGCTGGATCATTTTCTTCATGGGGCTGCTCGGCCTGGCGCTGGTGGTCCTGCGCACGGTCTTCCTGCAGCGCGCCAGCGCCTCGACCGGCAAGATTCTCGACGCGGTCAGCGGCCACGTGCGGCGCGGCGACACGACCGCAGCCCAGGACGTGCTGAAGCGCAGGAAGGGGTCGACCGCGCGCGTGCTCGGCGCGGCCATCCGCAACCTGGATCGCGATCGTGAACACCTCGAGGACATCGTGTCGGAATCGATCCTGCACGAGTCCTCGCACCTGAACCGGTTCGGTGCGTTCATCATGGTCATCGCCGCGGTGTCGCCGCTGCTGGGCCTGCTCGGCACGGTCACCGGGATGATCTCGACCTTCGACGTCATCACCGAGTTCGGCACCGGCGATCCGAAGCTGCTGTCCGGCGGTATCTCGATCGCTTTGGTCACCACCGAACTGGGCCTGATCGTCGCGATCCCGATGCTGGTGTTCGGCAACCTGCTGTCCGGCTGGGCCGAGGGCATCAAGGACGACATGGAGAAGGCCGCCCTGCGGGTAATCAACCAGTACTCCGAAGGCCGCGCACGCGGAGCGGAGTCGACCTGAGATGTTCGCGCTGCTGTCCGATGACCTGCGGTTCTATTTCGAAATCGGCGGCTACGTCATGCCGCCCCTGGTCGTCGCAACGTTCATTCTCTGGTTCGCCATCGGCTATCGCTTCGCCGCACTGCGCCGCGGCTCGGTCCGTTCGGTGCGCGTGCTGCTGCGGCGCAATGCCAAGCGGGTCCGCCATGCGCCGCGCGGCCTGGTCGAACGGGCCGTGCTCCGGGGCCTGGAGATCGCCGATCAGAACCCGCCGAACCTGCGCCGCTGGCTCGACGATGCTTTTGCCGAATACGAAACGACGACCAAGCGGTTCCACAAGTTGATCCTGACCATCGTCACCGTCGCGCCGCTGCTGGGCCTGCTCGGCACCGTCTCCGGAATGATCGAGACCTTCGATTCGCTGGCCGACATGTCGCTGTTCTCGCAGTCCGGCGGCATCGCAGGCGGGATTTCCCAGGCGTTGTTCACCACCCAGATGGGCCTGGCGGTGGCCATTCCCGGGCTGGTCGTCGGCGGCCTGCTCGACCGCAAGGCACTGCACCTGCGCACCGAACTGGCCCAGGTCAAGGACCTGATCTGCGCCGAACACGAAGAGGCGAAGACCGCATGAGATTCCGAGAACGCACCGACACCGAGCAACGCGTCGACATCTCGCCGCTGATCGACATGGTCTTCATCCTGCTGATCTTCTTCATGGTCTCGACGACCTTCGTCAAGGACATGAAGCTCGACCTGAATCGCCCGAGCGCGTCGACCACGACCATGGCTTCGACCAAGGCGATCCGTCTGTACATCGACAACAGCGGCGACACCTACCTGGACGGCCAGCCGATCCGGGTCTGGGTCATCCAGAGTCGCCTGCGTGACCTGCTGGCCTCGTCCGGCGAGTCGTCGGTGCTGGTCGTGACCGACGACCAGGTCCCGGCCGGCCGACTGGTCGAGGTCGTCGACCAGGCCCGCCGGGCCGGTGCGCAGGACGTCGGCGTGGCCACCGTGGACGAAGCCGGCGCGGGCTGACCGCGCTGCAGGAGGAACCGCAATGAATACCACCGTCACCCAACTGAAGCGCAGCAGCCGGTTCACGCCGATGCTGTCCGGCCTGCTGTTCATGCTGCTCGGCTCGGCCGTGGTCATCGGCACGCTGCTGATGATCAACCGCCTCGCCGAGGGCCCGGAGTCGCAGGACCTGGTCCAGACCTCGGAGTTCGCCGTCGAGCGCAAGCCGGAACCGCCGCCGCCGCGCGTCGAGCGCCGCGAGCCGCCGAAGCCCCAGCGCCGCAGCCAGACCGCGCCGCCGATGGTCAGCCTGGATTCGTCGCTGTCGGGCATCGACTTCGGCATTCCGGGCCTGGACGCCGGCAACCTCAACGACCTGCAGGACTCGCTGCTCGGCGACACCGATAACGTGGTCATGACCGACGATTCGGTCGATGCGCCGCCGCGCCCGACCTACCAGGCGCCGGTCGAGTACCCGCGCGGTGCCCGCTCGCAGGGCGTGCAGGGCTACGTCGTGCTGTCGTTGCTGATCTCGGCGGCCGGCGAAATCGAGAAGGTCCAGGTGCTCGAGGCCGAGCCGGCCGGCGTGTTCGACCAGGCCGCCATCGAGGGCGTGCGCAACTGGCGTTTCGAGCCGGCCCAGTACCAGGGCCGCAACGTCAAGGTCTGGGCGCGGCAGCGCGTCCGCTTCGACCTGAGCTGATTCCGGGAATCGAGCCGTCACGATGAGCCGCATCCCTTCCATCTTCGCCGCTTTCGCGCTGTCGGTCCTGCTGCTGGCCGCTTCGGCACAGGCCCAGGATACGGAGCCCGACGCATCGGGCGAGGACGTCGACCGCCTGCCGCTGGCCGCGCTGCTGATCGGCGACGGCAACTATCAGCGCGCCCGCACGGTGCTGGCCGGCGTGAACCTCGACGACGAAGAGCTCGACCGCGTCCGTTATCACACGCTGGCCGGGCTGATCGCGCTGAACCTGAACGAACACGCGCTGGCCGTGCGCGAATTCCGCGACGCGGTCGCCGCGGGGCAGACCGAGCCGGTGGTCTGGCTGTACCTGGCCCAGGCGCACTTCTCGCAGGAGCAGTTCGTCGAAGCGCTGGATGCGCTGGACCGCGCCGGTCCGGAAACCACCCGCATTCCCTCCGTGTTCCTGATGCGGGCCCAGGCCCATTGGCAGCTCGAGCAGTACCAGGAGGCCTGGGCCGTGCTCTCCGAAGGCCGGGCCGTCTTCCCGGAACGCGCCAGCGACTTCGCCCGGCGCCAGGTCTTCCTGCTGGTCGATCAGGGCTTGTACCAGGAAGCCGCCGAGCAGGGCCGGGCCTTCCTGGATACGGAGCGTGCCGGCATCGACGACGCCATCGCGATCGGCAACGCCCTGCGCCAGAGCGGCCAGTACGATGAAGCCGCGCGCATGCTCGAGGCCGCGCGCGTCGAAGCGCCCGACAACGTCACCCTGGCCAAGGTGCTTTCGCATACCTACCTCGACCAGGACATGACCCTGGCCGCCGCCGAAGTGATGCGCCAGGCGGCCGCCTTCGACCCGACCCTGGTCAACGAAGCCGCCGAACTCTACCGCCGCGCCGGCTGGCTGATGGAAGCGCTGACCCTGAATGCGCAGGTCATCGATCAGGCCAGAAAGTTCAAGCAGCGGCTTGCGATCTTCATCGAGCTGGGGCGCTTCGACCAGGCCGCCGGCATGCGCGACGACCTGGCGCGCACGGGCCTGCTCG
>CAZJSH010000042.1:0-20578 GCA_964548715.1 uncultured Halomonas sp.
CACGACCGGGTCGGCCGCCTGATCGACGCCCAGGAATACCGCCACCTGGTGTTCGCCCGCGACCGCTTCGACCCGGACACTCTCGAGGAACTGCTGAACGAATGCTCGCGTGCGGTCGAACTGCGCGGCGACACCGTGCTGGTGCACCATTGCTTCGTCCAGCGCCGCGTGCGGCCGCTGGATCTCTATGTCCGCGAGCAGCCCGAGGACCTTGCGCGCGAGGCGTTGCTCGACTATGGCCAGGCGGTCCGCGACCTGGCTCGTTCCAATCTGTTCCCCGGCGACCTGTTCCTGAAGAACTTCGGCGTCACGCGCAGCGGTCGAGCGGTGTTCTATGACTTCGACGAGGTCTCGAACGTGACCGACCTGAACGTGCGCCGGGTGCCGCCCGCGCGATCAGAGGAGGAGGAATTCGCCGACATCCCTTGGTACCCGGTCAACCCCGGCGACGTGTTCCCCGAGCAGTTCCCGCGTTTCATGGACCTGCCCGCGCTGCATCGCGCGGCCTTCCACGAGGCGCATGGCGAATTGTTCGACCCCGACTGGTGGAGCGCGCTGAAGCAGCGCTTGATCGAGCGGCCGGATGCGGATGTGCGGCCGTATCCGGAAGCCGCTCGATTGTCGAACACCGGCGGCCGGGAACCATGAGGCTCCAACCTGGAACCCGAACCCCACCGCCTCACCAGCCCCTCTCCTAATCCCTCGCCCGAAGCATCCTCCCCTCCGGAATGACCGAAAGCGCCTTGAAGAACGGAACCGGTGGTTTGCCGACGACCAGGCGGGCCTTGTGGTGGAGAGGCAGGCGCGCGGCGTAGAAGTTCTCGATCAGGGGTTCGGACAGGGTGTAGAAGCGCTCCATGACCTTGTAGCGCTTTTCCGGATCGCCGGCGCGGAACAAGAAGCGGTTGAGTACGCGGAAGAACGCGGTGGTCTTCCAAAGCTGCCGGGCGTGGTCGCGGGTGAATCGGGCCAGCGCGGGGCCGTCCATCGGCCAGTGGTCGCAGATGGCGTCGGCCAGAGTCATGGCCTGCGGCAGGGAATAGCCGGTGGTCGGGTGGAACAGCGCCGCCCGCAGGCCGGCGCGCGCGACCGGCTCGTCGGCCGGCCAGAAGCGGTCGAAGTCGGCGGCGATCAGGATCGGGAGGATGCCGCGCTCTTCGCGGATCGTTCGCCCGAGGACCCAGCCGCGCGCCGCGGCGTAGTCGTCGATGCCTGCAGAGAGGTCGGCATCATCGAGGGCCGCGCCGTCGCTGTAGCGCGTGTCCTCGATCAACAGTCGGGTGGCGGTGAACGGCAGCAGGTAGAGAAAGCGATAGCCGTCGGCCTGCGAGACGGTTGCGTCCATGATTACCGGCACGTCGATGCCGTGCGGTTGCGCGGTCTCGACCTCGCGACCGAAGAACTTCTGGAAGCCGAGCACCAGGCCGTCGGCGGCGGCCTGGCCGCGGCCGTCGATGACCGCCGTGGCCTCGATCCGGTTTCCGCGATCGGTTTCGACGACGTCGGGTCCGAGCGCGGCCACGCGGGTGTCGGTGAGTACGTCCAGTTCGGCCGCGCGTGCCACCGCGCGCAGCGAGTCCGACGTGATGCTGGTGTAGCCGGCCTCGAGCCGTCGCGAATAGCCGGGAAACCGCACCTCCTGGGACGGCCAGCGGTGCTGCACCATCGGCTCGATGAACGCGCGTTGCTCGTCGCTGAGGTCGCCGGCGTGGAACGACCAGGTGTGGTTGCCGCCGAGTTCCGGCCCGGCCTCGACGAGGGTGAGCTCGGTTTCCGGATGGCGCTGTGCCATGCGCAGCGCCAGCAGGGTGTTGGCCAGCCCGCCGCCGGCCAGCACCAGGTGAGGAATGCGGGACGTCATGGCCGGTATTGTGCGCGAACGGGCCTCGGGCAACAACGAGCGACGTTCCGCTCGCGCCGCCCCGGCCAGGCCAGGCCAGGCCCGGGTCAGGTGGCGCGGCGCGGCATTCTGAACGGAAGCATCTGCTGGACCCAGTAGTTCGAGAAGCGGCGCAGGTCCAGGCTTTCGTGCACCGCGGTGACGTTCTCGCCGAGCAGGCGGGCGTTGACCAACGAGCGGGTGTAGAAGGGCGTGTCTTCCCAGACGGCCTCGATGCGGGCTTCGCCGTTCTCCGACCGGGTCGGTCGATCGACCCGCCAGCGGCTGCGGGGCAGTTCGACCGGGGTCGACGGCGGCAGGTCATGGCGGGTGCCGTCGTGGTCGAAGTGCAGGGCCAGCGAGCGGCGCTCGTGGTTCCTGAGCCGGGTGTCGTACAGCACCACCGGTCCCTGGCCGGTCTCGGCGCGCAGCCAGTACCAGCTGTCGAAGCAGCGTTCCAGCGGCTCGCGGCCGGTGTTGTGGTCCAGGTACCCGGCGCCGGACCAGCGAAGTCTCGGGTGATCGAGTTCGACCTCGACCCGTGCCTCGGGCCAGACCGGCGTCCAGCGATGCCGTCCATCCGGATCGAGCTCGATGGCCCGTCCGTTGCAGACCGTCGGCCGGACCCGGATGCGTCCGCGGACCCGACGGGGCAGGGGTGCGGTCCACTCGCTGAGCTCGATGTCCAGCGCGTCGCCGGCCACGCGCAGTGCGCTGGGCCCGATCTGCAGGGCGTCCCGGTCGCGCTCGACGTTGCCGAGTCCGCGTTCGGTCATGCACCAGCGGCCGCCCGGGCCGTACAGCGCGACGTTGATCGCACAATGGGCCAGCGGATCGGCCGGACCCCGGGCGCGCGACCAGAAGTAGTACGGCGAGAACACGCTGCCGATGAAGGCGATCACGGTCAGGCCGTACCGGTCGTCGCTGCTGATCGCATCGACGTACCACCAGGCGTAGCCGTCCGGCTCGACCGCCTGATCGAACGGCGGGATGGTCGACAGCGGGATGGTCGACGGCGGGATACGTTCGTTCACCGCGCAGCGTCTCTGGCGGGGGGCGGGAGGTCGGCACACACCGCGGCAGCGGCCATTCGTCCGGACAGGGCCACCATCGGTACGCCCGGTCCCGGGTGCGCGCTGCCGCCGGCCAGGTACAGCCCCGGCAGGCGGCTGCGGATACCGGGCCGGGTGAACGACGCCCGCCAGCCATGAGCCGACGCCCCATAGAGCGCGCCCCCGGTGGCCGGGAATCGGTCGTCGAAATCGGCCGGGGTGGTGACGACGCGCTCGTCCGGCCGGATCGCGAGCCGAAGTCCGCATCGCTCGAGCAGTTCGAACACGGCGGACTCCAGCGGCGCGAGGCGTTCTTCGTCGAACGACTCGCGATCGCCGATGGCCGGCGCATTCATGATCATGAACAGGCGTTCCCGCGCATCGCCGGCGGGGCGGTGACCGCCGCGATCCTGGGCGCAGATGTAGACCGCCGGGCGCGATGGCAGGCGGTGCTGGTCGAAGATCTCGGTGAACTCGCGCGGATAGTCACTGGGGAAGAACACGTTGTGGTGGGCGAGTTCGAATCCCGAGGTCTCGGCGAGCAGCGACCAGGTGACCGCCGACAGCGACCGCTGCTTGGGGTCGGCGCGCGGCACGGCCGCTGTCGCCGCCGATCCGAACCGTCCGGTCGCGATGCTCGCGACGTCGGCATTGGCGACCACGGCGTCGGCGCGCAAAGGCTCGCCGGAAGCCAGCCGTACGCCGACGGCCCGGCCCTGCTCGACGAGGATCTCGTCGACGGGCTGATCGAAGTGAAGCGTTCCGCCCCGCTCGACGATGAGCGCGGCCAGGGCGTCGGCCAGGCGCTGCATGCCGCCGTCGATCTGCCAGACCCCGCGCTGCTCGACATGGGCGATCAGCATCAGGGTGGCCGGCGACTGCAAGGGGCTGGACCCGCAGTAGGTGGCGTAGCGTCCGAACAGGCCGCGCAGGCGAGGGTCCTCGAAGCTCTTGCCGAGTCGTCGCCAGAGCGATTCGAACGGACGGATGCGCCACAAGTCGAGCAGTCCGCGCACACCGGACGCCCCGACCAGCGAGCCGACCGAGGGCCGGGGGCTGCGTATGAACGGCTCGTAGAGGGTGTCGAACACGCGGCGGGCCTGCTCGCAGAACGCGCGATAGCGCCTCGCCTCGGCTCGTCCGGACAGTCGGGCGATCGCTTCGGTCGATCGATCCAGGTCGGAGAACAGGTCGAGTTCACCGCCATCGCTCCAGGCGTGTCGCGCCAGGCAGTCGACCGGGCGTGCGGTCAGGTGTTCGTCCATCCGGCTGTTTGCGTCGGTGAACAGGCTCTCGAAGACCCAGGGCATGGTGAAGACGGTCGGGCCGGAATCGATAGCGCGGCCGCAGACATCGATCTCGCGCATCTTGCCGCCCGGGCGCGCGCCGCGTTCGAACAGCTCGACCCGGATTCCGCGACCGGCCAGGTCCAGCGCGGTCGAAAGCCCGCCGATCCCGGCCCCGATCACGATGGCACGGGGCGACCTCAAGCGAGGTTCCCGATCGGGAACGAAGGCCGCCGCGCCAGGGTCGCTGGCGTCGTCCGTCGAACCGTGCCGAACCCGCGGATGAAGGAAGGTCGGTATGCGGTCGTGCGGGAACGGGGCAACGGTTGACTCTCGATCGGGCGTGACCGTAGTCTACCCAACACGCGACGGAAACCAACTCGGGCGACCTCTGCCCCATGCACCGGTCTCCGCGCGGGCGACGATCAGGAAATCGAAGAATGCACCTGCACCGATGAATCCGTTCGCTCCGTCGCCCTCGATGCCAACCGGCGCGCCGATGACGGCGTCGTGCCGTTGATGGCCGGTCGATCCTGGGTGGCTTCCCTGCGGCGCTGGCGGGATCGCCTGCTCGCCGATCCGGCCTTCCAGCGACGTTCCCTGCGAGTGCCCTTCGCCCGCTGGGTCGCGCGCCGCCGGATGCGCGCGCTGTTCGATCTGTGCAGCGGCTTCGTGTATTCCCAGGTGCTGCTGGCCTGCATCCGGCTGGAGCTGTTCGAGCGGCTGGCCCGTTCGCCGCAGGGCGCGGAGTCACTGGCCGAGGATCTTGACGTGCCCCGAGCGTCGCTCGATCGGCTGCTCGAAGCGGCCGGATCGCTGCGCCTCGTCGAGCATCGCGGCCACGGGGTCTTCGGGTTGGGGCCGCTGGGCGCGGCGTTGCAGGGCAATCCAGCCGTGGCCATGATGATCGAACACCATCATGCGTTGTATGCCGACCTGGCCGATCCGGTGGCCCTGCTGCGCGGCGAACGACAGACCACCGAACTCGGCCGGTTCTGGGCCTACTCCCGACACGCCGGCCCCATGCCCCTGGAGACCGGGAACACGAAGGCCTACAGCGAGCTGATGGCGGCCTCTCAGGGCATGATCGCCGACCAGGTGCTGCAGGCCTGTCCGATGCGGCGCTATCGTCGATTGCTCGATGTCGGCGGTGGCGTGGGTGCGTTTGCCGCGGCGGCGATGGGACGCCATGTGGATCTCCAGGCCTGCGTGTTCGATCTGCCGTCGGTCGCCGAGCAGGCGCGGGTCCGGTTCGAGCGCGCCGGCTTCGGTGAGCGCGGAAGCGCTGTTGGAGGCAGTTTCCTCGACGACGACCTGCCGACCGGCTACGACCTGATCTCGCTGGTGCGCGTCCTGCACGATCACGATGATGACGCGGTGCTGAAGCTGCTGCGCGCGGTTCGCCGCGCGATCCCGTCCGACGGCACGCTGCTGATTGCCGAACCGATGCTCGGCACGCGCGGCGCCGAGCCGGTGACCGCGGCCTACTTCGGCTTCTACCTGATGGCCATGGGCCAGGGCCGTGCGCGCAGCCCGGCGGTCATCGGCCAACTCCTTCGCGAGGCCGGGTTCGATCGTCTCGAGGTGCACCGCACGCAGGCGCCGCTGCTGGTCCGGGTACTGACCGCGCGACCGGCCGTGCAGGCACGTTGACGACGGTCGTTCGACCGTGAAGAAATGATCCATCGATTTCCCCGATCGATGGCTGTTCAGTAGCTGCGTCCGCTTTCTTGACAAAACCTTCACATCATGCAATCGTGAAATGGAGTCGATCGTGACAGCACGATCGGAGGGAGGAGTCCATGAACGCAACGCGGCAATCAGGAACCACGAGGTTCGGCGAAGGGTGTCTGCTCTGACGGCCTACGCAGTTGTGGTCGAAGCCCCCGCGCGTTCCGATTTCAGGCAACTGGAATTGACGCCCCCGGGGCCCGAGGACGTTGTGGTCGAGATCGACTACAGTGGAATCAGTACCGGCACCGAGCGCCTGCTCTGGTCCGGCACCATGCCCCCCTTTCCCGGCATGGGCTATCCGCTCGTACCGGGCTATGAATCGATCGGTCGAATTGTCTCCGCGGGTCCGAAGTCCGGCCGCCGTGAGGGGCAGTTCGTGTTCGTCCCCGGGGCGCGTTGTTACGGAGAGATTCGCGGCCTGTTCGGCGGCGCCGCCTCACGCATCGTGATTCCTGGCCGACGCACGTCGACCATCCACGAAGGCCTTGCCGAGCGCGGCGTGCTTCTCGCGCTTGCCGCAACGGCGTATCACGTGCTGCGTACCCCGGAAGGTGGCCTGTGCATCCCCGAGTTGATCGTCGGTCATGGGGTCCTGGGTCGCTTGCTGGCCCGGCTTGCCGTGGCCCTCGGCGACTCGCCGCCGGTGGTCTGGGAAATCGACTCTCAGCGCACCGGCGGTGCGCAGGGGTACGAAGTCACCACCGTCGAGCAGGACACCCGTACCGATTACCGGACTATCTGTGACGTCAGCGGCGCGTCCGACGTGCTCGACACGCTGATCGCCCGGTTGGCGCCGGGCGGTGAGGTGGTGCTCGGCGGTTTCTATACCCGACCGCTCCAGTTTTCCTTTCCGCCGGCATTCATGCGGGAAGCGCGCATGCGCGTGGCCGCCGAGTGGCAGCCGGACGATCTCGACGCGGTCCAGGCGCTGGTCATGGACGGGCGTCTCTCGCTCGATGGTCTGATCACCGATTGCAGGAACGCCGAGCAGGCCGATGCCGCGTATCGAACGGCGTTCGACGACCCGGCGTGTCTGAAGATGGTTCTCGACTGGAGGTCGATCCACTGAATTCATTCGCAAACGCGGTTGGTGCCGACGTTCGCGAACCCGGTTGACGCAAGTCAAACGTACGGCTTCACGAAGTCTGTACAAAGAAGGTAACCGGCAGCCTTGTTCGATGTCGGAAACGCCCGCCCGCGGGGCTGAAGCGCGGAAACACCCGAGAGGGCTTTTGCAAGGAGAGAGTAATCATGGACAACAAAGACCCGAACCAATCGATATCCGGTCTGAGCGAGCAGGAAGCCAAGGAGTTCCACAAGATCTTTGTGGTGAGCTTCATTGTCTTCACGGCCATTGCGATCGTCGCTCACATTCTGGCCTGGCAATGGCGGCCGTGGATTCCTGGCCCTGAAGGCTACGCTGCGGTCGAGTCCGCCAGCAACGCCGTCACTTCGTTCATCGCATCCATAAGCTAGGAGAATCATCATGTGGCGTATTTGGCTTCTGTTCGATCCGCGCAGAGTGCTGGTTGCACTGTTCACGTTCCTGTTCGTGCTGGCACTCCTGATCCACTTCGTTCTGCTGAGCACCGACCGCTTCAACTGGCTGGAAGGCCCGTCTGCCGAAGCGTCGGCCAGCGTGGAAAGTGCGCCTGCAGTGCAGCAGGACCTCACTGCAGTGCACGTTCCCGACCGTTGGGTCTAATGCCCCGGCAAAGCGGGGGGCCCAGCTCCCCGCTGGTCCGGCAGGTCTGAACGATTGACAAAGTGTAAGGAGGCGCAGCCATGTCGATGCTGAGCTATGAAAAGAAATATCGCGTGCGTGGCGGCACCCTGCTTGGTGGCGACCTGTTCGATTTCTGGGTGGGTCCCTTCTACGTCGGGTTCTTCGGCGTCACCACGATCTTCTTCTCCGTTCTGGGAACGGCCATGCTGGTCTACGGTGCCGCGATCGGACCGACCTGGAACCTGTGGCAGATCAATATCGCGCCTCCCGATATCAGTTACGGCCTTGCACTGGCGCCGTTGAAAGAAGGCGGGATCTGGCAGATCGTCACGGTCTGCGCGATCGGTGCTTTCGTATCCTGGGCGCTCCGCGAGGTCGAGATCTGCAGGAAGCTGGGCATGGGGTACCACGTGCCCATCGCTTTCGGCGCCGCGATCTTCGCGTATGTCAGCCTGGTGGTGATCCGCCCGGTGCTGATGGGCGCTTGGGGTCATGCATTCCCGTACGGCATCCTGAGTCATCTCGACTGGGTATCGAACGTCGGGTATCAGTACCTGCACTTTCACTACAATCCCGCCCACATGCTGGCCGTGACGTTCTTCTTCACGACGACCTTCGCGCTGGCATTGCACGGCGGCGCCGTTCTTTCGGTGTTGAACCCCGGTGAAGGCAAGCCGGTCGGTACCGCCGAACATATCAATACCTTCTTCCGGGATATCCAGGGCTATTCCATCGGTGAACTCGGAATCCATCGGCTGGGCCTGTACCTCGCCATCGCCGCCGGCTTCTTCAGCGCGGTCTGCATCATCATCAGCGGCCCGTTCTGGACGCGTGGCTGGCCGGAATGGTGGAACTGGTGGCTCGAGCTTCCGGTGTGGTCCTAACTAAAACGGGATAGTCCAATGGTCGAAAACACCAATCTCTTTACCCGGGCGCAGGTTCACGGCCCCGCCGACTACGGTGTTCCGCTTCCCGGCGGAAGCTATCCGCGGACCGGCGAGCCGATCAAGTCCTACTGGCTCGGAAAGCTCGGCGACGCGCAGGTCGGACCGATCTATCTCGGTGCCTGGGGCGTGGCTTCGCTGATCGCCGGATTCATCGCCTTCCAGATCATCGGTCTGAACATGTGGGCCTCGGTCGGCTGGGATCCCATCGAATTCGTCCGCCAGTTGCCGTGGCTCGCGCTCGAGCCGCCGTCGCCGGAGTACGGCCTTAGCCTGCCGCCGCTCAACGAGGGCGGATGGTGGCTGATGGCCGGATTCTTCCTGACCGCGTCACTGATCCTCTGGTGGGTGCGAATCTATACCCGGGCACGGGCGCTGGACCTGGGCACGCACATCGCCTGGGCGTTCGCGGCCGCCATCTGGCTCTACCTGGTGCTGGGCTTCATCCGGCCCCTTGCAATGGGCAGCTGGAGCGAGGCGGTGCCGTTCGGCATCTTCCCGCACCTTGACTGGACCGCCGCGTTCTCGATCCGGTACGGCAACCTGTTCTACAACCCGTTCCATATGTTGTCGATCGCGTTCCTGTACGGCTCTGTGCTGCTGTTCGCGATGCACGGCGGCACCGTGATGGCGACCAGCCGCTTCGGTGCCGAACGAGAAATCGAGCAGGCCTTCGACCGCGGCACCGCCTTCGAGCGCGGTGCGCTGTTCTGGCGCTGGACGATGGGCTTCTGCGCCAACGCAGAGTCGATTCACCGCTGGGCCTGGTGGTTCGCGGTCCTTACGCCGCTGACGGGTGGGATCGGCATCCTGCTGACCGGCACCGTCGTCGAGAACTGGTACCTGTGGGGTATGAAGCACGGTCTGGTGCCGCCCTATCCGGGAACCGGTGTGGTTGATCCGGCCGGTGGTTCCATGGGAGGTGGATCATGACCAAGATCATTGCCTGGTTCGTCGGGCTCTTCGCCCTGGTGCTGACCGGCTTCATGCTGTTCACCGCCGGGTGGGAGCGTCCGCCGATCGAGACCGAGCAGAGCGGCTACCGGGGTACCGGTATGGCCGAGATCATCAATCCTCGCGTTGATCCACAGCGTCTCGAGGCCCAGCTGGCCGCGGTGCCGGACCTGGCTCCGCTGACCCCGGACCCCGGCGTCCCGAAGGCCGGCGACGTCTACCAGAACGTCCAGGTCCTCGGCGACCTGTCGGTTGCGCGTTTCACCCGTCTGATGCAGGCCATTACCGAGTGGATCTATCCCGAAGAGGGGTGTGCGGCCTGCCATAACCTGAACAATCTGGCCGATGACTCGATGTACCAGAAGGTCGTCTCGCGCCGGATGATTCAGATGACGCAGGCGGTCAACAGCGAATGGTCGAGCCACGTCGGCGCGACCGGGGTGACCTGCTTTACCTGTCATCGCGGCAATGCCGTACCCGAGTACACCTGGTTCAACGCCGATCCGGCCACCGTTTCGGCCGATGGCATGGTCGGTTGGCGCAACGGCCAGAATCGGGCCGCCGAGTTCGCCGGGCTGTCCTCGCTGCCGGAGGAGCCGTTCTCGCGACTGCTCGAAGACGATGGTCAGATTCGCGTCGAGGGCCGCACCGCGCTGCCGCGCGACGGTCAGTACGCCAGCATCCAGGACACCGAGTGGACCTACTCGCTGATGATGCACATGTCCACGGCGCTGGACGTCAACTGCACGTACTGCCACAACTCACGCAACTTCGGCAGCTGGGACTCCAGCAACCCGGTGCGCGTGAACGCCTGGCACGGCATCAACATGGCCCAGAGCCTGAATACCGAGTACGTCGCACCGTTGAGCCCGGTGCTGCCGCCGCACCGTCTCGGCGCGACCGGCGAGGGTCAGAAGATCAACTGTGCAACCTGTCACCAGGGCGTTGCCAAGCCGCTGGGCGGCATGGCCATGGCGCAGGACTATCCGTCGCTGTGGGGCGATTCCCCGCCGCCGGAGGTGGCGATGGACGACGATGAAGGTGATGCGCTGGCTCGCAACGAGCGGACCCAGGACATCGAAGGATCGGGGGCGGGAGGACTGTGACCCGATGATCCGGGCGGCCTGACCGTTCCGGATCGGTACCGAGGGGCCCGCGTCAGCGACGCGGGCCCTTTTCTTTTGCCGTCGACACGGGGCGGCCAGCGTCGATCTGCTCCAGGACTTCGTCGTAATGCTCGACGAAGGTTTCGGGCATCTCGAAGTACGGCAGGGCGCCGGTCGGAAGGACCGAGATCGCCCAGTTTTCCTTGTCGACAATCCGGTCGGCCTTGCGGTAGTCGGTGAAGTCCCCGCGGGTGCCGTGGACCATCCAGACCGGGTGTGTCAGCTGGGAGTAGACGGTCGGCATGTCGGCGCCGAACAGGAAGCCGGACAGGAAATGGAACGGTGCACGGTGCGCCCCGGGAAACCGCGCCATCCGGCAGGAGACACGGAAGAACTCCTCGTCGATCTCCTTTCGGCCCCAGGTCTTGCGCAGGAAGAAGCGGATGCTCGCCGGGCTGCGTAGCAGCTTGAACAGCGGTTGCCCGATCCACGATACGTTCAGGACGCGAAGCACCGCGGGCCGACCGCAGTCGGCTTCGGGCGGGCCCCTGGTCGGTGCGTTCCTGGCGAACCCTGTCGGGCTGACCAGGGCCAGGCTGCGCAATGCCGCCGGTTCGGCCAGCGCGGCCTTGGCCAGGAATTCGCACGAGATCGACACGGCCAGCGCATCCACAACGCTGCCGCCGTGATCGGCGCGCATCCGCGCAATCACGGCGAGCAGCCCGTCCACCATCAACTGCTGCCGATAGGTGCGATCGCTGCGTTCGGAATGCCCGTAGCCCGGAAGGTCGATTGCGTAGGTCGGGCGCCGCTGTCGGAACGCCTCGAACAGCGGATGCACTTCGTGGGCCGAGGCCGACGCGTTGATGCTGTGCACGAGCAGGATCGGCACCTCTGCCGACGGCCGGCCGGACCGCCCGGAAGATTCGGGACCGGCAACGTAATAGCTGATCCGCCCGGCGCGCGGATCGTCGAGTTCGCGCCGCTCGCCGTTCAGGACGTGGGGCGGCGTCTGCGTCGGGGCGTTCAACGGCAGCGTCCGGCCTGCCGGCCGCATGATTGCATGGATGCCGGTGTTGCGATCAGGCGTTCGCGGAGCGAGTGGACGTCTTGATCGCGTCCGGATCGTCCGATCCCGTGGGAGGCGCGCCGCTCGCGCCCGGTGCGCCTGGCTGCGATCGGATCGACCTGAGGTCGGCCGTGGCCGGCTGGTTCGAAGAACGCTTCAGGCTCCAGCGCCACAATGCCTCGGCCGGGATCGGCAGGATCATGAACCAATGCTCGATGACCGCGAGCGCCGCCAGCGCTGCGATGAGGGTGTACCCGACTGCAGGCAGGCTGCCCGGTTCGGCGGCCAGCGCCTGCTGGATCAGCAGCAGCGTGACGATCGTCCCGGCCGTTACCGAGAACGGAAACAGCAGGTTCATCGGCTTCTGGCGAAAGTAGGTCGTCAGGTAGGCCAGGCGTTCGGGAATGAATTCCGCGTTGAGGTTGCGGATTCCGAGAAACACGTTCAACTTGGCGCTGACGTGCATGCCCCAGAGCAGCACGAAGGTCCAGAGGCCGATCCGGTTCGGCTGGCCCCAGGTAAGCGCAGCCAGCACGACGACCGTAGCGATGATCGCCAGCTCGTGATAGATGCCTGTTCCGGCCGCGCGAAGGAAGCGTTGCAGACCGCTGCAGTCCGCCGGGCAGGGCGTATTCACCGGGCCGGTGATCACCCCCATGTAATAGCTCATGGTGTGCCAGCCCCAGATGATCAGGCCGCACGAGAATGCACAGAATGCACCGGCCGCGGTGGCCAGGTCCGCGCTGGCCTGGATGCCCAGAAGCGCCGCGGCCAGAACCACGGTGCCGCCGAGCATGCTCCAGCGGAAGGTCCACGCCGGCCGCGCGTTCAGATAGAAGATGATGCCCGTACTGAACCACCACAGGAAGGTCGAGAACAGGACGGCGCCGAGGGTCAGGTCCATGACGGCGATCCGTCCCGTGGCCGGCACGATTTCGCCGTGGTGCCGGAGTGCGGGTGCGGCCGGACGCTTGCCGATCGGGCTCGGTTCGATGCCGGGGTCATCCGGGACGGCGACGTCACAGCCGTGCGTCTTCCTGGTCCAGCATCGTGCGGAAGGACTCGATGTTGGTCGGGCCGAAGGCGTAGAGGTCGATTCTCTGGCCGGTCTGCGGATCTTCGAGCAGTACGGTGCCGTTGGTCTGCAGCTTGAGCAGGAACGGGTGCTCCGGTCCGATGCCGCGGGCACGACGATCGCGCGCGAGGCTGCGGAGCACGCCCCGGATGAATCCGCCTTCTCCGGAGGGCACTTCGTGGATCAGCTGGTCCTCGGCGCCTTCGCTGAACTCGTAGACCAGGACGTTGCCGTCGGCGCTGTCGGCGAACCGAAGCTCGCGCATCGCGACCGTGTCATACGGATTCGGAATCTGGGCGGCGGGTTCGAGCCCGGCGATCCGGAACACCGCGACGGTGCCCATTGTGACCAGCAGCAGCAGTCCTGCTCCGATCAGCGCGCCGCGTGGCACGTGGATGTCGTGGTGATGCTCGCCGTGCGGATGCTCGCTCATGATGCACTCAGGAGGTGGCCGACGGGCGCATGTCCGGCTTCGCTTCCAGGTCCGCGCCCGCCGTTTCCTGCTGCGGTGGTGCCGCAGGCTGTTGGTCTTCGGCCAGCGCCCGGGTCAGCAGTTCGGCGACTCGGTGCGGCTCTTCGATGGCGCGCAGCGCCGGCACCGGCCGGGTGATCCGGAACCAGCGCAGGTTCGGCCAGAGCATGCTGTAGAGCAGGCGCGGGCCGGACAGCTCCAGGTCGATGTCTCCCGTACCGTCCCGGAAGGTCTTCAGGTCGGCCCGATCGAGCTTGCTGAACGGCAGGTTCACCGACGTGGTCAGCGCCAGTCCGCCCTCGATGACCACGCGCTTGTTGGTGATCGTGTAGACGGAGGTCCGGGCGTATCCCCAGCCCAGCCCGCCGACCAGCGCCAGCACACCCAGCGCCGGGGGCAGCGACCAGACCAGCGAGCGTGCCACCGCTCCGGCCGACTGCGCATCCAGCCACGCCGAGCCGGCCACCCAGGCGACGACGATGAGGAAATACAGCGCGACTTTGTCGAAATGAAAGACCCGCCGAATGAACGAGCCTCGGGCGGGAACGCCCTGCCAGAGAACGTGCTCGCCCTCCGGCAGTGGTTCCGGTAGCGGCTTGATCGGTTTTACTCGGATCTCGGTCAAAACAGAGGGTCCTGGCGGGTCGGCATCGCGTACATGTGGCCGGCCGAGAAGTACGCAGTGATGCGATCTTCCTCCAGTCGCGTGACCTGCTCGGCGCTGGCCGTGCGCGGCACGGTGCGGAACTGGTCGGCGGTGATCGACGAGACCAGGATCCGGCCGCTGCCGAACTTGACTCGTGCAAACCCATAGGGCAGCAGCGGGTTCGGCGCTCCGCCGTCCTCGGCGCCGTCCAGGGCCACTTCGAAGAACAGGATCCGATGTTCCGAACGATCGACCCAGAGGTCCTTGACCTTCCCGGCCACGGTGCCATCGGCGGCGACCACGTCCATGCCGCGCGGATCGGGGTCATTGTGCTCGACCATGAAGCCCGCGGCGATCCGCATCGGGACGATCTTCGGGCCGCCGTCGAAGGCCAGGTCCGGGAGATCGTCACGCTTGGCATAGCTGGCCGGACCGACGCCATCGAGCATCGGGTTGCCAGTCGGTTCCAGCGGCGAGCCCGGCGCCGGACTCGACGGCCGGGTGCCCGGGATGTCGCCGGCGTACTCTTCCGGGTGCGGGGCCAGCCGGACGCCCTGGTCCAGCGGCAGCACGAAGGTCTTCGGCTCCGGCGGGCGCGGCCAGCCTACGACCTTGACGCGCGGTGCGCGGTCGCTGCGATCGGACTCCAGCGGGTAGCCCTCGCGCTTGTCTTCGCGGCGCAGATAGAAGATCAATCCGAAAAAGAAGATCCAGAAGGCGTAGAGCACCATCTGCGCGACGTCCATGTAACCAGTAAATGCACCTGTAGGCATGACTCTCTCTCCCAATTTCGCCGGGTTAGCCCGGCATCTGGTCCAGCCCGAACCGCTTGACTTCCGGCGACGAGGATCGACCTCGCGCCCAGGGTCGGGTCAGTGGACCGACGATTGCCAGTGTGACAAACAATACGATGATTTCAAGTTGATAGACGAATCCGTATCCAACGGCCGGACCCGTCAGCGTCTCGCCGAGCCGGCCCTGCACAGCGAGACCGTCGACGATGTCCCGCAGGCCACCGCCGAGGGCGATGCCGGCGCCGATGGCCGTGGCCTGGACGGCGCCCCACGCGCCGAGCACCAGGCCGTTGTCGCTGCTGCCGCTCATTCCCATCGCAGCGGTCAGCGTGCTGACCGCGAACAGGCCGCCGCCGAAGCCGATCAGCGCGGTGCCGATCCGGAACATCGGTCCGGAGTCGAGCGGCGCGGCCAGCAGGACGGTGGTGAATGCAATGATGCCGACCATCAGTCCGCCGGCGGCCAGGCGATGCGGATCGCCGCCGCGGCCGAGCGATCGCGCGGCGAACGCGAACGCCAGCAGCGCGCCGCCGGCGAGCAACGCGGTCAGAATCGTGGTCTGGCTCACGCTCAGTCCGAGCACCTCGGCGCCGTAGGGCTCCAGCAGGATGTCCTGCATGCTGAACGCTGCGCTGCCGAGGCCGACGGCAACCAGGAAGCGGATCATGCCCGGTTCCTGCATCAGCGTTCGCCAGGCTTCGCCGAAGGCCGGCCGGGGACGGTCCTTGGCGGTGCGGGCCGGGTCGCGGGCCTCCTGCTTCCAGAGCGCCAGGCCGTTGAGGATCATCGTGGCCAGTGCGGCGCCCTGGATCACCCGGATCAGGCGGATTTCATCGAAGTCGGCCAGCGCCAGCGAGAAGATCAGCGCACTGCCGACCATGCCGAGCAGCAGCATCACGTACAGCAGCGCGATCGCGCGCGGACGGGTCGATTCCGGCGCCAGGTCGCCGGCCAGCGCAAGGCCGGCGGTCTGCGCGGTGTGCATGCCGGCGCCGGTCAGCAGGAAGGCCATGGCCGCGCCGACGACGCCGACCCAGACCGGCCCTTCGCCGCCGCCGGAAAGCACCAGCAGCGCGAACGGCATGATCGCCAGGCCGCCGAACTGCAGCAGCGTGCCGAACCAGATGTACGGCACCCGGCGCCAGCCGAGGACCGAGCGATGGGTGTCGGAACGAAAGCCGATCAAGGCACGCAGCGGTGCGAATACCAGCGGCAGCGAGACCATCACGGCGATCAGCCAGGACGGTACGCCGAGCTCGACGATCATCACGCGGTTGAGGGTGCCGGTCAGCAGGACCACGGCCATGCCGACCGAAACCTGGAACAGCGACAGGCGCAACAAGCGACGCAGCGGCAGCTCGTCGCTGGCCGCGTCCGCGAACGGCAGCATCTCGGGCCCGAAACGGGTCCAGGCGCTGGCAAGATTGTCGCTGACCCGTTTCACCGGCGCTGCTCCTCGATGCGCGGAGTGGAAGAACGGGAATCACGCCGGGTCAGGTGATCGCCTCGCTTCGCCCCACGGACGAATCGCCGCGGTGCCGCAGCGCAATCTGCAATCGAGCGATCGCGTGCGCTGTGCTGCATCACGCTGACTCGCGACAGATTGATCATGCGGCGATCCGACTGGCTACGGTAACCCTGACCAGGTCCAATTCCCATCTCGACATTAGCTTGCACATATACCCAGTGTCAATGAATACGCGAAACCGGCAGCGAATGGCTTGACGTGGGTCAACAATGCTCCGGACGGGCTCACGGGGCCGCGGCGCGCGTCGAGCCGATCGAACGGGCCGGAGTGGGGTAGACTCCGGTCGATGTCTGCGCTGCCCGCTCCGAAATCGATCATCGAACTGCTCAAGCCGGTGACCTGGTTCGCGCCGATGTGGGCGTACGGCTGCGGCATCGTCTCGGCCGGCGTGGCGCTCCAGGATCGCTGGTTGTTCGCGCTCGGAGGCGTGGTCCTGGCCGGGCCTCTGGTGTGCGGAACCAGCCAGGCGATCAACGACTGGTTCGACCGCCATGTCGATGCGATCAACGAGCCGAACCGACCCATTCCTTCCGGCCGCATTCCCGGCCGCTGGGGGCTCTACATCAGCCTGATCGGCAGCGTGCTCTCGCTGCTGGTCGCGGCCCTGCTCGGCATCTGGGTGTTGATCGCGACGGCGGTCGGCGTGGTGCTGGCCTGGGCCTACAGCATGCCGCCGATCCGGCTGAAACAGAACGGCTGGTGGGGCAACACGGCGGTGGGGATCAGCTATGAAGGGCTGGCCTGGTTCACCGGCGCGGCGGCAATGCTCTCGGCGCTGCCCGGCGGGCCGGTGCTGGTCATGGCAGGGCTCTACAGCCTCGGCGCGCACGGCATCATGACCCTGAACGACTTCAAGGCCGTCGAGGGCGACAAGCGCATGGGCGTGAAATCGCTGCCGGTGCAGCTAGGCGTCGACAACGCGGCCCGACTGGCCTGCTGGGTCATGGCCGTGCCCCAGGCCGTGGTCGTGGTGCTGCTGCTGGCCTGGGACCGGCCGTATCACGCCGCGGCGATCGTGCTGTTGCTGGCCTTCCAGGCGACCCTGATGCCCAGCCTGCTCGAACAGCCGAAGGAGCGCGCGCCCTGGTACAACGCCACCGGCACCTCGCTCTACGTGATCGGCATGCTGGTCGCGGCGTTCGCGGTGCGTGACCTGCCGTCACTGACCGGGTAGTCACTGCCGCGCCGGGTGGGCCCGACCGAGCCTGCCGGGTCCATCCTTGATCTGAGTCAATGGCTTGCTGGCGCCGATCCGCGAGAGTATCGTTTCGGCAACAGGGAGCGATCACCATGCCTACCGAATCCGAGCAGGACACCTTCGACGTCGTGGTCGTGGGTGGCGGACCCGCCGGCGCCACCGCGGCCAACGACCTCGCCCGTGAGGGCTTCTCGGTGCTGCTGCTGGATCGAGGCGGGCGGATCAAACCCTGCGGCGGCGCTGTCCCGCCGATCCTGCTCGAGCAGTTCGACGTCCCCGAATCGCAGCTGGTCGCACGCTCGAACTGCGCCCGGATGATCTCGCCGAAGTCGGCCGAGGTCGACATGCCGATCAATGGCTTCGTCGGCATGGTCGACCGCGAACATTTCGACGAGTGGCTTCGCCAACGCGCAGCCGAATCCGGCGCGGTTCGCCGGATGGGTCGGTTCAAGTCGCTGGAACACGACGAACAGGGACGGCCGGTCGTGCTGTATGCGCCCGCCGGTGAGGGTCATGGCCGCGACGCCGCGCTCGAACGGGTCACGACCCGACTGGTGATCGGCACCGACGGGGCGCGCTCGGAAGTGGCCCGGCAGAACATTCCCGGCGCCGAGGCAATTCCATTCGTTGCCGCCTATCACGAGATCGTCGCCTCGCCGCCCGAGGGTACGCGCGGCTTCGACGGCGCACGCTGCGACGTTTACTACCAGGGCGAGCTCTCGCCCGACTTCTACGGCTGGGTCTTCCCGCACGGTGACTGCACCAGCGTCGGGGTCGGCACCGCGAACAAGGGCTTTTCGATGCGCGAAGCCGTCACCAGCCTGCGCGAACGCTCGGGCATGGGCGAGAGCACGACCATTCGGCGCGAAGGCGCACCGATTCCGCTGCGTACGCTGAAGCGCTGGGACAACGGCCGCGATGTCCTGGTGGCCGGCGATGCCGCCGGCTGCGTGGCGCCGGCGTCCGGCGAAGGGATCTACTACGCGATGTTCAGCGGCCGGCTGGCGGCCGAGGCGGCCGCGGCGTTCTGTCGCAGCGGCGACCCCGGAGCCCTGCGTTCGGCCCGCAAGCGCTTCATGAAAGCCCACGGTCGGGTGTTCTGGATTCTCGGCATCATGCAGCGTTTCTGGTACACCACCGACAAGCGGCGCGAACGATTCGTCAGCATCTGTCGGGATCCCGACGTTCAGCACCTGACCTGGGAGGCCTACATGTACAAGCGCCTGGTCCGGGCACGGCCGATGGCGCACGTCCGGATCTTCTTCAAGGACATGGCGCACCTGCTGGGCTTCGCCTCGGTCAAATGAGCGCCACGCCGCAGCGGTCCCGCTGGGTCCCGGTGCTGCTTGCCGCGCTGGCCGCGATCCTGGTGGCCGTGATGGGAGGGCTGGCCACCGACATCGGCGGCTGGTACCGGAACCTGGTCAAGCCGGCCTGGCAGCCGCCGGACTGGCTGTTCGGCCCGGCCTGGACGCTGATCTACGCGCTTGCGGCGATGGCCGGCGTGGCGGCCTGGCGCGGCGCGACCGATGCCGCGCAGCGGCTCCGCGTGCTGCTGCTGTTCTCGCTCAACGCGTTTCTCAACGTCTTCTGGAGCCTGCTGTTCTTCCGCCTCCAGCGGCCCGACTGGGCGCTGGTTGAAGTCTTGTTCCTGTGGGGGTCCATCGTGGCCCTGATCGTCGGGCTGCGGCCGCTGTCGCGCCGGACCACCGCGTATCTGTTGCCGTACCTGGCCTGGGTGAGCTTCGCCGGCGTGCTGAACTGGGCGGTGGTCCGGTTGAACCCGGGATTCTGATGGTCGACGAGGCGCCGACCGAGCCGGTGCCGTCCGGTGCGTCCATCGAACCGGCTGGTTCCGGTCCGGCGGCCGATGCGGCCTCGCCCGATGCGCCGCTGGACTGGGCGACCGAACGCGCCGATTGGCCGCACGCCGAGGCGAGCCGCTTCGTCGACGCCCACGGCCTGCGGTGGCACGTGCAGGTCCTGGGCGAGGGTCCGCCGATCCTGCTGCTCCACGGCACCGGCGCGTCGACCCATTCCTGGCGGGACCTGGCGCCGCTGCTGGCCCGCCGGTTCACGGTCGTCGCGCCCGATCTTCCCGGCCACGGATTCACCGAGCGCGATCGGCGCCGGGCGCCGTCGCTGCCGTTCATGGCCGACGCGGTCGCGGCACTGATCGGCAGGCTCGGCCTTCGTCCACGCGCAGTGGTCGGCCACTCGGCCGGCGCGGCCATCGCGATCCGTTGTGCGCTGGACGGCACGCTCGTGCCGGCGACCATCCTCGGCATCAACGCCGCGCTGCTGCCGTTCCGCGGAAGCGCCGGCGTGCTGTTCCCGCCGCTGGCCAAGCTGCTGTTCCTCAATCCGCTGACGCCACGTCTGTTCGCGCGCAGCGCGGCCAATCGGCAGCGCGTGGCGCGGCTGATCCGCGGCACCGGCTCGTCGCTCGGCGCCGACGGCATCGAGCTCTACGCACGGCTTTTCTCGCGCTCGGCGCACGTCGCGGCCACGCTGGGCATGATGGCGAACTGGGACCTCCATCGATTCAAGCGGGATCTGCCGTCGCTGGATCTTCCGCTGACCCTGGTCGTCGGAGAGAACGATCGGGCCGTGCCCGCCTCGGATGCGCGGACGGTCAGCCGGCTGCTTCCCGCCACTCGCGTCGTTTCTCTGCCCGGTCTCGGTCACCTGGCCCACGAGGAGGACCCGGCGTCCGTTGCCGAGGTGCTGATCGAACGCATCCAGACCCCGGCGCCGGCGGGAGATCCCGGCGAATGAGCAACGTCGAAGAAACGCACGAAGGCTTCGGCAAGGAGAGCGGCTGATGGCCGAACTGTTCGAGAGCGGTCGCGTGGTCGACCTGATCCTGGCGCTGATGATGCTCGAAGCGGTCGTGTTGATCGCGCTGGCGCGGGCCTTTCCAGGTCAACTCCGGTTGGCGGGGCTGCTGTACAACCTGGCGGCCGGAGCCTGTCTGCTGCTGGCGTTGCGCGCCGTGCTGAGTGACGCCGGCTGGCTCGTCGCGGGCGCGTGGCTGGCGCTCGCACTGGTCGCCCACCTGGCCGACTTGAACCTGCGACTGCGCCCATCGCGGAACTGATGTCCCGCATGGCCC
>CAZJSH010000043.1:0-20342 GCA_964548715.1 uncultured Halomonas sp.
TGCGCCGGATGCCTCCAACGCACTGGACTGGCTGGTGATCGGCCTGTCGCTGGTCGCGATCGTCTACATCGGCTTCGTGGCGCTGGCCCAGAGCGACATGAAGAAGCTGATTGCCTACAGCTCGATCTCGCACATGGGCTTCGTGACGCTGGGGCTGTTCCTGGCCTTCGCGATTGCCCGCAACACCGGTGAACTGAGCGGGGCCGGCCTCGGCATTTCCGGAGCGATGGTCCAGATGATCTCCCACGGCTTCATCTCCGGCGCGATGTTCCTGGCCGTCGGCATTCTCTATGATCGGATGCATAGTCGGGAGATTGCCGATTACGGCGGCGTCGCCAACGTGATGCCATGGTTCGCGATGTTCGCGGTGTTCTTCTTCATGGCCAATTCGGGCCTTCCGGGCACCAGCGGCTTCGTCGGCGAATTCATGGTGATCCTGGCTGCGTTCAAGGCCAACCCCTGGTTCGCCTTCTTCGCGGCGATGACGCTGATCCTCGGCGCCAGCTACAGCCTGTGGCTGGTCAAGCGCGTGTTCTACGGGGAAGTCGGCAACGACAAGGTCGGCGAACTCCGCGACCTGAACGCCCGCGAATGGATCACGCTGACCGTGCTGGCGCTGCTGACGCTGGGCGTAGGCCTTTGGCCGTATCCGCTGATCGAACTCATGGAACCCTCCGTGGCCAACCTGGTTGACCACATCATGACAACGAAGGTCGACTGATGATTGTTTCGGAACTGCAGCTCGCGCTGCCGGAAATCTTCATTGCCGCGATGGCCTGCGTGGTCCTGATCGCGGACCTGTTCGTCTCCGACGAGCGCCGCGGGCTGACGCACTCGCTGGCGCTGCTGGTGCTGGCCTTCGCGGGCATCATCACGCTGCGTCTGATGATGCCCGCCGGCGAAACGGTCACGGCGTTCAGCGAGACCTTCGTGCGCGACCGCTTCGGCGACATCGTCAAGCTGTTCGGATACCTGGTGTTGATCGGCGTGTTCGTCTATTCCAAACATTTCCTGCGCATGGCCGGCCTGTTCAAGGGCGAGTTCTATGCGCTGAGCCTGTTCGCGCTGCTCGGCGTCATGATCATGATCTCGGCGGCGAGCCTGTTGACCGTCTATCTCGGGCTGGAGCTGCTGGCGCTGTCGAGTTACGCCCTGGTCGCGCTGAACCGGGATTCGGCCCGCGGCGCCGAGGCGGCCATGAAGTACTTCATCCTCGGCTCGCTGGCTTCCGGCATCCTGCTGTTCGGCATGAGCCTGATCTATGGTGCAACCGGCTCGCTGGCGCTTTCCGAGATCTCCGGCGCGCTGGGCCAGGCCGCCTCGGGCGACGCGTTGCTGGCCTTCGGCCTGGTGTTCCTGGTCGTAGGTATCGCATTCAAGCTCGGTGCGGTGCCGTTCCACATGTGGCTTCCGGACGTCTACCACGGCGCGCCGGTGGCCGTCACTCTGCTGATTGCTTCGTTGCCCAAGCTCGGCTACCTGGCGCTGGCCATCCGCTTGCTGGCCGACGGCATGAGCGCAATGCACGAGGACTGGCAGGCCATGCTGGCGGTGCTGGCCGCGCTGTCGCTGGTGCTCGGCAACGTCGTGGCCATCGCGCAGACCAACATCAAGCGCATGCTCGCCTATTCGACCATCTCGCACGTCGGCTTCATCCTGCTCGGCCTGCTGGCCGCCTCGCCGGCAGGCTACGCAGCGGCGACGTTCTACACCCTGGTCTACACGCTGATGTCGGCCGGCGCCTTCGCTGTGATCATCCTGCTTTCGGCCAACGGTGTCGAGGCCGAGAACCTCGATGACTTCAAGGGTCTGAATGCACGCAGTCCGTGGTTCGCGCTGATGATGCTGATGCTGATGTTCTCGCTGGCCGGTATCCCGGTATTCGTCGGCTTCTTCGCCAAGTGGCAGGTCATCGCCGCGGCCATCGACGCCGGTTTCATGGGGTTGTCCATCCTGGCGGTGGTGACGGCCGTGATCGGTGCCTTCTACTACCTCCGGATCGTCAAGCTGATGTACTTCGACGAGCCGGAAACCTCGGCGCCGGTCCAGGCGCCGCTCGACTTCAAGGCCGTTCTTTCGATCAACGGCATCGCGATGCTGGCACTGGGGTTGTTCTCGGGCGGATTGATCAGTCTCTGCGTCAGCGCGTTCGCTTGAGGTATCGCGTAGTCGCGACGTGGTCCTGATTGCGCCTGATTGCCATGCATGGCTCCAGGCGTTCCGGTACGCAAGTGTTCGTGCCTGGATCGTCCTGATTGCTTCCCGGGGCTACAAGCGTTTCGCCATGCGGGCTGCGCCCGCTTTCTGGCGACCTCCTTTTGTCAGACGCCACAACAGGAGGCTAAAGGACTGTCTACAGGCAGGGAAGAACACGGAGTGGCTCTCGGACTACGAATTCGGCCCGGTCGTGTCGACCTGCCCGGGCTGGTTCCGGCTGCAGGGTACAGTGGTTGAAGGAACCCTTGGGCGAAGCCAGGGTTCGACAGCAACGCCGTGGTTCGAGAAAACCTCTAATCAGAAAGCAACAACCGACAACAGATCGTGGGTTTCTTGAACCTTGCCGACGACAACGATCCGGCTTCGCTAAGGGTTCCCCATCTCTGTACCCTGCAAGCCCTTCCATCTCCACGGCACCCACCGATTTTCGGCGCCGCTACCCCCTCCGGAGGGCAAACCCCCTCCCTTCGCCCAGGGGTGTAGAACAGCGCTTTTGCCGTGTTTGTCGCGTCTGACAAAAGGAGGTCGCCCGCAAGCGCGAAGTGCGCGGCGAAACGCTTGTAGCCCAACCAATCAGAAACGCCCGATCCAGGCAAACCCACCCGCGCAGCGAACCGCCCATCACAAGGCAACCCCGATTCGACCACGTCCATCCCGTGGCGAAACACGTCCAGACTCACCATGGAACGCCCGCCTTCGCGAAAGGCCACCGGCCCGGCACGACCTTATCGAGAACACGGGAGAATTCGACGAAAACGTCAGCGCGACCACCGGCCGCCGCTGATCCGCTCGATGCCGGCCAGGTCCCGCCGGCTGGCGACCGCTTCGAACCCGGCGGTTATCAGCAGTTCGCGCACGGTCGCGGCCTGGTCGTGGCCGTGTTCCAGCCACAGCCAGCCGCCCGGCACCAGCCGTTCGGTCGCCTGGTCGACCAGGCGCCGGATCAGGGCCAGGCCGTCGTTCTCGTCGGTCAGGGCGGTTCTCGGTTCGAAGCGGAGGTCGCCGCGGTCGAGGTGGGGGTCGCCGCTGGCCACGTAGGGCGGGTTGCTGACGATGGCGTCGAACGGCCCGTCGACGCCGTCGAGCAGGTCGGTCCGGTGCCAGCGGACGTGGGCGCAATCGAGTCGGTCCCGGTTGCGCTCGGCCACGGCCAGTGCGTCGCCGGCGATGTCGGTGCCGACGATGTGCCAGTCGGGCCGCTCGCAGGCCAGGGTCAGGGCGATGCAGCCGGAGCCGGTGCCGACATCGACGACCCGCGCAGGCCCCGCCGGGAGAACGTCCAGCGCGGCTTCGACGAGGTGCTCGGTTTCCGGGCGCGGGATCAGGACGGCCGGTGAGACCTCGAAGTCGCGGCCGTAGAATTCGCGCCGGCCGAGGAGGTAGGCCATCGGTTCGCCGCGCGCGCGCCGCGCCAGCAGGATTTTCAGGAGTTCGGCGCGCTCGGCCGGCGGGCGGTGGTCCTCGTGCGCGAAGACCCAGGCGGTGGTGCGGTCCAGGGCGTGGGCTGCCAGGTGCCTTCGCTCGGAGATCGGCAACGAGGCGCCATTGCGCTCGAGGAGCGTGCCGAGGGATTCCGGCCCGGCGTCGGCCGGCTGCGGATTCCCCGGCTCAGACGATCGAGTGGTGCTCACCGGAAGGCGCCGGAGTTGCGCGGCCTGGCTTGCCTCGGAAGAATCCGATCACGTCATCGGCGATCAGGTACAGGATCGGGATCAGCGCCAGCGTGATCAGTGTTGCGAAGACGATGCCGAAGGCCAGCGAAATCGCCATCGGCACGACGCTCTGGGCCTGGAGGCTGCGTTCGAAGAAGACGATCGGCGCCAGGCCGAGGAACGTGGTCGCTGAGGTCAGGATGATCGGCCGGAAGCGTGCGCGCGCACCCTTCAGCGCGGCATCGATCAACGATTCGCCCTGCTTGCGATGGTGGTTGACGAAATCGACGAGGATCAGACTGTCGTTGACGACCACGCCGGCCAGCGCGACGATGCCGAAGATGCTGATCATGCTGACGGGGAAGCCGAGGACGAGGTGTCCGAACACCGCACCGATGATCCCGAACGGAATCACCGACATGATCAGCAGCGGCTGGATGTAGGAGCGCAACGGAATGGCGATCAGCGCGTAGATCATGAACAGCGCGAAGACCGTGCCCAGGATCAGTTGACGGGTGATGTCCTGCAGCGCGCGGGTCTGGCCCGAAAGGCGTACATCGACCCCGGCGTGTCCGGCCAGGATCTCGGGCAGGATGTTCTGGCGCAGGTCGCTGATGATCGCGCCGGGCTCGGCCAGTTCCTTGTCGACCCGTGCGGTGATGCTGATCGCGCGCTCGCCGTTGTAGCGGCGGATGGCCGATGGACTGGTGCCTTCGACGATCTCGGCCACCGCGCGGAACGGGACCTCGTCGCCGGACGGCGTGCGGATCCGCATGTCCTCGAGGTATTCCTCGGAGGTCCGCTGCTCGCGCGGGTAGCGGACCATGACGCGGACGTCGTCCTCGCCGCGCTGGATGCGCTGGACTTCCTCGCCGAAGAAGGCCTGACGGACCTGCCGGCCCAGCGTCTGCTGGCTCAGGCCCAGGACCTCGGCTTCCGGTTTGATCCGGATCTGCAGCTCGCGCAGGCCGCCCTCGAAGCTGTTGCGGATGTCGTAGGTGCCCTCGAACTCGCCGATCGCGGTCTCCAGTTCGGCCGCGGCCGAGGCCAGCTGACCGATGTCGCTGCCGACGAGCTGGAACGAGATGTCCGGACTGTTGCCGCCGGGCCCCCCCGGCCCGCCGATCTGCAGCGCACGAGCGCCGATGATCTGGCCGGTCTCCTCGCGCCAGCGCCGTTCGATGTCGGTCACGCCCAGGCGTGGATCGTCGGTCTTGTGCAGTTCGACCAGGAGATTGCCGGAGGTCTCCGAACCGGCCCACATATAGCGGGTGCGAACGACGGGACCGTCGAGGTCGAACTCCTCCTGCATCTGCCGGTCGACCCGCGCAAGCGACTCTGACAGGTGATCCAGCGCCTGATGAGTGACTTCGGCCGGCGTGCCTTCATTCATCTGCAGCTCGACGCGCATGAAATCGCCGGCGACGTCGGGGAAGAAAGCCACCCGCACGAAGGGGCCGGCGACGAAGCCGATCGAGACGATGAGCACGGCGATGAAAGCAGCCAGCGCGGTGTAGCGCTGCTTGAGCATCGCGCGCAGGGCCGGCAGGTAGACCCGGTCGGCGGCCTGGTGCATGCCTTCGGCGATCCGGCGCTGGATGCGGACCAGGATGTTCGGATCGGAGTCACCGCGCGGCCTGACCTTCATATGCGCCAGGTGGGCCGGCAGGATCAGCTTGGATTCGATCAGCGACATGAGCAGCGCGATGACCACGACCCAGCCGATCGGCGCGAAGAACTGGCCGGACACGCCGTCGACCATCAGGATGGGCGCGAAGGCCGCGATCGTGGTCAACACGCCGAAGGTGGCGGGCACGGCGACTTTCATCGTGCCGTTGACGACGTTCTCTGCCGAGTGGCCGTGGGCGCGGATTTCCGTGTAGGCCGACTCGCCGATGACGATCGCATCATCGACCACGATGCCCAGCACGACCAGGAAACCGAACAGGCTGATCAGGTTGATCGTCACGCCGACCAGCGGCAGCGCCAGCATGGTGCCGGCAAAGGCGACAAGCAGCCCGACCATGACCCAGAACGCCAGCTTCAGGCGCAGGAACAGGGTCAGCATCAGGAAGACCAGGAACGCGCCGGCCAGCAGGTTCTTGGTCATCATGCCCAGCCGGTCCTTGAGGTAGTAGGCCGAATCGGCCCACCAGGCGACGCTGACGCCGTCGGGCAGGGTCTGCTGGCGCTGCTCGATGAACGTCCTCACGGCCTCGGAGGCCGCCAGCGCGTCCTGGCCGCCGGTGCTGACGACCCGGATGCCGATGGCCGGCTGCCCGTTGTGACGAGCGTAGCGTTCGCTCTCGACGAATCCGTCGTTGATTTCGGCGATGTCCGACAAGACGATCCGCGAGCCGTCCGGGTTGCTGCGGATGACGATGTCGAGGAAGTCCCGGCCGACGTAGGCCTGGCCGACCGTGCGCACCAGCACATCGCCGCCGGAGGACTCGATCCGGCCTCCGGGCAGGTCCAGCGACGAGGCGCGCACGGCGCTGGCGACTTCGGCCAGGGTCAGGCCGTAGGCCCGCAGCGTTTGTTCACGCACCTCGATGCCGATCTCGTACGGCCGTGCGCCGAGCAGGTCCGCCTGGGCCACGTCGGGCAGGGCGATGATCTCGTTTCGCATCTGCCGGGCGACTTCCTTCAGCGTTCGCTCGGGCACCTGGCCGAAGACGCTGACGAAGATCACTTCCTGGCTGAATGCGGCCCGGTTGTAGATCGGACGCTCGGTCTCGGCCGGGAAGGTGGCGATCGAGTCGACGCGATTCTTGACCTCGTCGAGCACCTGCAGCACGTCGTATTCGGTCAGCACGTCGATCCGGACCGAGCCGGAGCCCTCGCGCGCCGTGGAGATCACCTCGTCGATCCCCTCGACATCCTCGACGGCCTCCTCGATCTTGATCAGTACGCCCTGCTCGACGTCCTTCGGCGTGCCGCCTCGGTACGGGACGGTCACCGTGATCGTGTCGAGCTCGATGCGCGGCTGGACTTCCTTGGTGATGCTGATCGCAGACCAGACGCCGCCGGCAACCAGTCCGGCCATCAGCAGGTTGGCCGCAACCGCGTTGTGGGCGAACCAGGCGATCAGATTGCCGTACCAGCCGCGATTCATTCGGGATCGTCCGCGTTGGCCGCCGTGCTCGCCGCCAGTTCATCGGCCGGCAGGATCTGCAGCCGGGGCGCGGCGGGCTCGGCCTCACGGACCCGCAGATTCAGGCCGGGTACCGGGGCCGGGATCGCCGTCGTCACGATCCGGTCGTCGGGCCCGATGCCGTTGTCGATGTAGATGCGATCGGGGGTGCGGCGAACGACGTCGACGGTCAGCACCTGCAGCTGGTCGTCAGCATCGGCCACGTAGACCTGGTTGCCGCCATGGACGGCTTCGGTCGGCACGATGACCAGGCCTTCCGCCGAGCGACCGGGCACGGCCGCGTTGACATAGGTGCCGACCGGCAGGGCCGGCTGCTGGCTGTCCGGTTCGAGTGCATACGGGTCACGAATTTCGGCCACCACGTAGGTCAGGCGCGTGTTCTCGTCGACCACGCCCTCGGTTCGCACCAGCGTGGCCGGCCAGGAGGCGTCCCGGCCGGCAACCGTCGCGGTCAGCGTTACCGGGCGCCGGAATCCTTCGCGTTCGGCCCGGTTCGGCAGGTCGAGAAACGACAGGTCGCGATCCGACATCGGCAGCCGTATTTCGGCCACGTCGGTCGCAAACGCAACGCCGAGCGTGGTGCCCGGGGTGACGTACTGGCCGAGATCGGTATTGCGGTCGACGACCATGCCGTCGTAGGGCAGGCGAATCCGGGTTCGTTCGAGGTCGCGCCGGGCGCGCATCACGGCGGCTTCCCGGGCCTGTACCTCGGCCTCGGCGCGAGCGACCTGCGGCAGACGCAGCGCCAGGTCGCTGGGCGCGCGCGCGTCGTCGTACAGCCGTCGGAAGTCCTCGCGTGCGGCGTCCGAGCGAGCCTGTTCGTCGGCCAGCGTGGCGCGCGCGGCGGCCAGTTCGGCCTCGGCGGCCAGCAGCGCCGCCTCGTAATCGCTGGGGTCGATCCGGGCCAGGTCCTCGCCAGCTTCGAAAAGGCCGCCGGCGATGAAGGCGTCGGACATCCAGACGATCGGGCCGGAGACTTCCGAGACCACCGTCGTGCGGGTCTTCGGCTGGACCGTGCCCTGGGCCTCGATCGTGAAGCGCTCCCGGCTGATCGCCGGCCGGATCGCCTCGACCAGCATCGCGGCCTGTTCGGGCGCGCGGCGCTCCGGGCGTTCGTTCTTGGCCAGCATCATCGCGAAGATCAGGATCGCGGCGACGAGGATGGCCAGGGGCAGCAGGATGCGGAAACGTCGTGACATGAAGAATGGGCCCGTGATTCAGCGACGGAATTCGAGAATGCGCGGATTGTTTCACGCCTCGGTGAGGCCTTAGAAGTGCCGGAAGGCATAGACCGGCGGCTGCGCCCACGTCCTGCGCGCGGTCGGTACGCTACACTGTTGGCCGCTTTCAACCTGCGACCTCAAGGCATGCATTCCCGTCCGAAGCCCGACGGCATCCAGCTCAAGACCCCCGACGAGATCGAGACCATGCGCGTGGCCGGCCAGCAGGCGGCCAGCGTGCTGGCGATGCTCCGCGAACACGTCCGGCCCGGGATCACCACCGGCGAGCTGGACGCCATCGCACACGCCTACATCGTCGACGAACTGAAGGGGATTCCGGCGCCGCTGAACTACCGCGGGTTCCCGAAGTCGATCTGCACGTCGGTCAACCACGTGGTCTGCCACGGAATTCCCGGTGACCGCGTCCTGAAGGATGGCGACATCCTGAACATCGACGTGACCGTCATTCAGGACGGCTGGCACGGCGACACCAGCAAGATGTTCTACGTCGGCGAGCCGTCGATCAAGGCGCGACGGATCTGCGAGGTGGCCCACCAGGCGATGATCACCGGCATCGAGATGGTCCGGCCCGGCGTCACGCTCGGCGACATCGGCGACGCTATCCAGCGCTATGCCGAGGGACAGCGCTGCTCGGTGGTCCGGGAATACTGCGGCCACGGCATCGGGCGCGTGTTCCACGAGCCGCCGCAGGTCCTGCACTATCGGCCGCGCGGCCTTCGACCGGACCAGGACGTGGTGCTGGAACCCGGTATGACCTTCACCATCGAGCCCATGGTCAACCTCGGCAAGCCCGGCACCCGGCTGCTGGCGGACGGCTGGACCGTGCTGACCAAGGACCGGAGCCTGTCGGCCCAGTGGGAGCACACGATGGCCGTTACCGACGACGGCGTCGACGTGCTGACCCGGTTGCCCGACGACCCGTTGTGATCGACCGCCTGCTGGCCCCGCCGGCATCCCGCAATTGCCTCGACCTGCAGGCGCTGCAGGCCATCGAATCGTCCGCCGACGCGCTGTCGCGGGAGCTGGGCGCGGCCCGCCGCCGCGCCGACGCCGTGCTGGCCGAAGCCTTCGCCGCCGGCACCGACGTGCGTCAACTCGTCCACGCCCGGGCCTGGGTCATCGAGCAGCTCGTACTCACCGCGTGGCAGGCGCTGATCCCGGACGACGAACAGCTGGATCTGCTCGCCGTCGGCGGCTTCGGCCGCGGCGAGATGCACCCGCATTCCGACACCGATCTGCTGATCCTGCGGCCCGACCCGGACGGCGGCCCGATCGCCGCGCTGGAAGATTTCATCCGCGTGCTGTGGGATGCCGACCTGCACCCCGGCCACGGCGTGAGGACCGTCGAGGAATGCGTGCTGGCCGCGCGCGACGACGTCGGCGTGGCAACCAACCTGATGGAATCGCGCCTGCTCGAAGGCGCCGGCGGCCTGTTCCGGGCCATGCGCGCAGCGACCGATGCACCGGCGCTGTGGCCGGCCAACCGGTTCTTCAGCGCCAAGTTCGACGAGCAGCAGCAGCGCCACGACCAGTACGAGGACACCGTCTACAACCTGGAGCCCGACCTCAAGAGCGGCCCCGGCGGATTGCGCGACGTGCAGATGATCGCCTGGGTCACCCACCGTCACTTCGGGACCTCGACGCTGCACGGACTGGTCGAGCACGATTTCCTGACCGAGCGCGAGCACGAGGAGCTGGTCGCGTCCCGTAACCGGCTGTGGGCGATCCGCTGGGCCTTGCACGAGATCGCCGGGCGGGCCGAAGAGCGGCTGTTGTTCGACTATCAGCGCAAGCTCGCGGCCCGGTTCGGTTTCGACGATCCGGACGGCAACGCGGCGGTCGAGGCCTTCATGCAGACCTACTACCGCACCGTGATGCGCATCGAGCGCTTGAACGAACAGCTGCTCCAGATCTTCGAAGAAGAGCTGCTGGCCGGCCGCAAGCACCTGCCGTCGTACGCCATCGACGACACCTTCCGCGTCACCCACGGCTACCTCGAACTGGTCGACGACCAGGCCTTCGTGCGCCGCCCCGAGCTGCTGATCGCGCTGTTCCTGGTGTTGTCCGACGACGAGCGCATCCGCGGCGTCCGGGCCTCGACGATCCGGCTGATCCGCGAGCACCTGTACCTGATCGACGATGATTTCCGAGCCGATCCGCGCGCGCTCGGCCTGTTCCTCGATCTGCTTCGGCGGGAACGGCGGGTGTATTCCCAGCTCGAGCGCATGAGCCGCTACGGCGTGTTGGCCGCGTTGCTGCCGGCGTTCGGCGCGATCACCGGCCGGATGCAGTTCGACCTGTTCCACGTCTACACCGTGGATCAGCACATCCTGTTCGTCATCCGTAACCTTCGCCGCATCGCGGCGGGCAAGTACCCCGAGGCCTTCGGTCACGCACGGACGGTCTTCCAGCGCATCCAGCGCCCGGAAGTGCTGTACCTGGCCGCGCTGTTCCACGACATCGCCAAGGGTCGCGGCGGCGACCACTCCGAGCTCGGTGCCGACGACGCCCGGGCGTTCCTCGGTCGGCTGGACATGCCGCAGGAAGACCGTGACCTGGTCGTCTGGATGGTCGAGGACCACCTGCTGATGTCGATGACCGCCCAGCGCCGCGACATCACCGATCCGAGCGTGATCGACGAATTCGCCCGCAAGGTGGTCAATCAGCGCCGGCTGGAGCACCTGTACGTGCTGACCGTGGCAGACATCGCCGCAACGCGGCCCAAGCTGTGGAATTCCTGGAAGGACTCGCTGCTCTGGGAGTTGTTCAATGCCGCCACGGAGCGGCTGGCCGAGGGCGAGGCGGAACTGCAGGATCGCGCCGGGCTGGCCGCAGACGTACGCGCGGGTGCGCGGGCGCAACTGCTCGACGATGGCGGTTCGGTCGAGGCGGTCGATGCACTGTTCGAGGACCTGGCCGACGACGGGCTGGCGCGGCTCGACGCCGACCAGCTGGCGTGGTCGGCCGGACGGGTGCTGAAGGCCGACCGGCGGCCGTTCGTGGCCTGCCGCAGCCTGCCGGAAAAGGGCATCAGCGAGGTGTTCGTCTACGCCGATGATTTCGATGGGCTGTTCGCGATCACTGCGCGCGAGTTCGACCGCATGGAACTGAACGTGCTCGCCGCCCGGGTGGCGACAACCCGCAACCACCGGAGCTGGAACATCTTCCAGCTGATGGACGCCAACGGCCGGGCGCTGAACGTCTCGGACACCGCTCGACTCGAGCGGGCGCTGTCCGAACAGCTGGTCTGTCGCGACATCCGCGCGCTGCCGGGCCGGCCGATTCCGCGCCGACTGCGCCATTTCCTGACCCGCGCCGACATCGCGATGGAGCCGGCCGGCGAACTGACCCGCCTGGAGATCGCCACCACCGACCGGCCCGGCCTGCTGTCGGCCATCGCCGAGGCGCTGCTGGCCGCCGACCTGCGGCTGCACGACGCACGCGTGGCGACCTTCGGGCAGCGCGTCGAGGACGTGTTCACGATTTCGCGCCGGGACGGCGGCGCTCTGGACGAGGCCCGCGCCCGCGACCTCGAAGCCCGGCTGCGCGAGCGGCTGGATCCGGCCGACCGCCGGCCGGCCCCGGAAACCGACGAGACCAAATAGATGACAATCGACTACACCCACCACCAGGCCCTCATCGAGCAGACCTGGGCAACCCGCGACGAACTGGCCCCGGGCCGCTACCCCACCGATCTTCGCGACGGCATCGACGCCGTGCTGGCCGGGCTGGAGCGCGGCGCGCTGCGCGTGGCCACGCCCGGCGAAGGCGGCTGGGAGGTGCACGAGTGGCTGAAGCAGGCGATCCTGCTGCATTTCCGCATCACCGCCAACCGGGTCATGCACGATGGTGCACGGCGCTATTTCGACAAGGTCGGGCTGCGTTTCGCCGGCGACGACGACCCGGTCGAGAACAGCGGCGCCCGGCTGGTGCCGGATGCGACCGTGCGGCAGGGGGCGCATATCGCGCCCGATGCGGTGCTGATGCCGAGCTACGTCAACATCGGCGCCTGGGTCGGTCCCGGAAGCATGATCGACACCTGGGCGACGGTCGGTTCCTGCGCCCAGATCGGGGCGGGGGTCCACCTGTCCGGCGGCGCCGGCATCGGCGGCGTGCTCGAACCACTGCAGGCCCAGCCGACCATCATCGAAGACGGCTGTTTCATCGGTGCCCGCAGTGAAGTCGTCGAAGGCGTCATCGTCGAGGCCGGCGCGGTCATCGGCATGGGCGTGTTCATCGGTCAGAGCACCCGGATCTACAACCGCGAGACCGGTGAAATCACGACCGGCCGGGTGCCGGCCGGTGCGGTCGTCGTTGCCGGCAGCCTGCCGGCCGCCGACGGCAGTCACAGTCTGAATGCGGCGATCATCGTCAAACAGGTCGACGCCAGGACCCGCGCGAAGACCTCGGTCAATGAACTGCTGCGCGCAGCGCGCTCGAACTGAGGGAGTCGCGAATGAAGATCTACGGCATCAAGAACTGCGACACCTGTCGCAAGGCGCGGAGCTGGCTGGACGAGCAGGGTGCGACGGCCGAATGGGTGGACCTGCGCGAGAATGGCGTCTCGCCGGCGGACCTCGAGCGCTGGCTGGACGCGGTCGGCCCCGAGACGCTGGTCAACCGCCGCTCGACGACCTGGCGTCAGCTGGCCGAAGACGAGCGGCCGGTCATGGACGCCGAGGCCGTGCTGCCGGTGCTCGAGGTCCACCCGACGCTGATCAAGCGCCCGGTGTTCGAGCGCGACGGCGAGGTCCGGGTCGGCTTCACGCCGGCGGTCCGCGACTGGTTGACGGGGACATGAGCGACGTCGTCGAACTGACCCGGGCGCTGATCGAGCGGGCCTCGGTCACCCCGGACGACGCCGGCTGCCAGGACCTGCTGGCCGATCGGCTGGCGCTGGCCGGCATGGACGTCCAGCGGCTGCGGTTCGGTGACGTCGACAACCTGCTCGCGCGGCACGGGCGGGGAGCCCCCCACCTGCTGCTACTCGGCCACACCGACGTCGTCCCCCCGGGCCCCGAATCGGCCTGGTCGTCGCCGCCGTTCGAACCGATCGAGCGCGACGGCATGCTGTACGGGCGGGGCGCCGCCGACATGAAAGGCTCGGTGGCCGCGATGGTGGTTGCCGTGGAGACCTTTCTCGCCGATCATCCGGACCACGCCGGCACGCTGTCGCTGCTGATGACCTCCGACGAGGAAGGGCCGGCCGTCGACGGCACGGTGAAGGTCGTCGAACTGCTGGCCGAGCGCGGCGAGCTGCCGGATCATGTGCTGGTCGGCGAGCCGTCGAGTTCATCCACGCTCGGCGACGTCGTCCGCGTCGGCCGACGCGGCAGCCTGCAGGCGGTGCTCCGGGTCCGCGGCGTGCAGGGTCACACCGCCTACGCCGATCCGGCCGACAATCCGGTCCATCGCGTCGCGCCGCTGATGGCCGCGCTGACCGCGATGCGGTTCGACGACGGCGATGCGGCGTTCCCGCCGACCCGATTGCAGGTGTCCAACGTCCGCGCCGGCACCGGGGCGGAGAACGTCACGCCCGGCGAGGTCGAGATCCGCTTCAATCTGCGCCACAACCCGAATTCTCCGGCCGACGCGCTGGAGGCCCGGATCCTGGCGCTGATCGAAGAGCATGCGCCCGGCAGCTGGTCGCTGGACTGGAGAATCTCCGGTGCGCCGTTCGGTCCGGCGCGCGGCGCGCTGGTCGAGGCCGTGCGGGCCGGCTGTCGCGATGCGCTCGACGTCGACCCGAAGCGCGATACCGGCGGCGGCACCAGCGACGGCCGTTTCTTCGGCCCGCGCGGCATCGAGGTGGTCGAACTGGGTCCGGTCAATCGGACCATCCACCAGGTCGACGAGTGCATCGCACTGGACGACCTGGCACGCCTGCCGGCGGTGTATCGCGGGGTGATCGATCGGCTGCTGGCGTCGGCGTCCTGATCGTGCCGGCGCTACACTCGCCTCCATGAACGCCGGAGACCGCCGATGCGCGTCGTGATCGTGATCCTGATCGGGCTGCTGCTGCTGCTCCAGGTCGAGCTGTGGCGCCAGTACGGCCAGATCGGCGAGCTTGGTCGCCAGGTCGAGGCCCAGCTGGAGCAGAACGAGGGCCTGCGCGAGCGCAACGACGCGCTGGCCGCCGAGGTCGCCGACCTGAAGAGCGGTCTGGATGCCGTCGAGGAGCGCGCCCGCGCCGAGCTGGGCCTGGTCCGGGACGGTGAACGGTTCTACCTGGTGGTCGATCCCGAGGACCTGCCGGACGGCCAGAGCGAAGCGCTGCGCCGACTCGAATCGCTGCCCGGCGAAACCGGCGCAACCGACGGCAACCCACCCCCGGATGGTCCTCCGGCGGCCGATCCGGCGAGTCCCGCCGGGGCCGAAGCGCTCCCGGTCCCGCCGGACGATGGCTGAGTTCGCCTGGGGTGGACCGGCCGGTCGCGGGCGTATTCGCGAACGCCCGGAGGATTTCCGCGTGGTCGAGGACACCGGGTACACGCCCAGCGGCGACGGCGAGCACCTCTGGCTGGAGATCGAAAAGCGCGAGATGAACACGCTGGACGTGGCCCGCGCTCTGGCCGAACACGCCGGCGTGCCGCTGCGCGCGATCGGTTTCGCAGGTTTGAAGGATCGCAACGCGCTGACCCGCCAGCCGTTCACGATCCAGCTGCCCGGGCGGGCCGATCCCGACGTTTCGGCCTGGTCCGATGCGCGGATGCAGGTGCGGTCGGTGACTCGCCACGCCCGCAAGATCCAGCGCGGCCGGCTGGCCGGCAACCGGTTCGAGCTCACCGTGCGCCGGATCGAGGGCGACCGGGCCGCGATCGAGGACCGGCTGGCCCGGATCGCGACCGGCGGCGTGCCGAACGGCTTCGGCGAGCAGCGCTTCGGCGGCAACAACATCGCTCGGGCCTATCGCCTGTTCCGCGGCGAACTGCGGCGCAAGCCGTCGAAGGCCAAGCGCGGCTTCTACCTGTCCGCGGCGCGGTCGTTGATCTTCAACAAGGTGCTCGAAGCCCGGCTTGTCGACGGCAGCTGGGGTCGGCTCGAGCCCGGCGAGCTGGTGATGCTCGACGGCAGCCGCTCCTGCTTCCTGGCCGAAACGGTCGACGCCGATCTGGCCGCCCGCGCAGAGCGGCTGGACGTCCATCCCAGTGGTCCGATGGTCGGCCGCGATGGGCCGGCGCCGACCGGCGCGGTCGCGGCTCTGGAGCGACCGGTTCTCGAGGCCCACGCCGAACTGGTCGAGGGGCTGGTCCGGTTCGGCCTGTCCGGCGAGCGGCGGCCGCTACGCATGCGCGTACTGGAGCTGGAGTGGTGCTGGAACGGCGGCGACGAACTGAAGCTGACCTTCGGCCTGCGTTCCGGCTGCTACGCTACGGCCGTGCTGCGGGAAGTGCTTGACTATACTGATGCCAGCCACGATCTGAAGGCTTCATGAACGTTCGGACGCATCGATGATCTACCGACTGAAAGCCGCTTCCGGCCCGCTGACCGGCCGGACCTTCGACATCGGCGATGGCCTGGTACTGGGGTCTGCCGGGGAGGCCGATATCCGTGACGCAGGGCTGGCGCCCCGTCACGCGGTGATCCGGCCGGACGGCGGCGGGCTGGTCCTCGAGGCCGAGGACCGGGTCGAGATCAACGGCGAGCCGGTCGACCGACGCGGCCTCGAATCCGGCGACGAGATCCGCCTGGGCACGTTGCGCTTCGTGCTGCAGGCCCCGGGCCTGAAACCTGCACGCGTGCTCGAGCCGGTCGCGCCGGAGCGATCCGGCGTCGGCGCGGCGGGTTGGCTGGTCGCAGCGCTGGTCGCGGCCGCGGCGGCCACCGCCGGCTGGTGGTGGCTCGCCGGGCCGGGTGCGGGGCCGGCCGGATGAGCGCGAGCGTGCTGGAGGCCGGGCCGGCCGGCGACTGGCGCCTGTGCGTCGCGCCGATGATGGACTGGACCGATCGGCACTGCCGGTTCTTCCACCGGCTGCTCGCGCCTTCGGCGCGGCTGTACACCGAAATGGTGACCACCGGCGCCATCCTCCACGGCGATCGCGATTACCTGCTGGGCTTCGGCCCGGCAGAACACCCGGTGGCGCTCCAACTCGGCGGGTCGGAGCCCGAAGAGCTGGCCGCCGCGGCGCGGATCGGCGCCGAGTGGGGATACGACGAGATCAATCTCAACTGCGGCTGCCCGTCGGACCGGGTCCAGAAAGGGCGATTCGGCGCCTGCCTGATGCTCGAGCCGGAGCGCGTACGCGACGGTCTGGCGGCGATGCGTGAGGCGGTCGACGTGCCGGTCACGGTCAAGACGCGGATCGGCGTCGACGATCACGACAGCGAGGCCTTCCTCCATCGATTCGTCGAAGTCGTGGCCGAAAGCGGCATCGATACGCTGATCGTGCATGCCCGGAAGGCCTGGCTGAGCGGACTCAGCCCGAAGCAGAACCGCGAAATCCCGCCGCTGGACCACGATCGCGTGGGCCGGCTGAAACTGGCGTTTCCGGGCCTCCGGGTGGTGCTGAACGGTGGGCTGATCGAAGTCGACGCTTCGCGGGCGGCCCTGGATCGCTTCGACGGCGTCATGCTCGGTCGCGCGGCGTACCAGACGCCGTGGCTCCTTGCCGAGCTGCAGGAGGCGCTGGCGCCCGGCACCGCGCCGAAGTGCCGGGCCGACGTGGTCGAGCAAATGGTCGGCTACGCCGAGCGGGCGCAGGCCGAACGCGGCGTGCGGCTGCAGGCCATCGGCCGACACATGCTTGGGTTGTTCCACGGACAGCCGGGCGCCCGCGGCTGGCGGCGCGGATTGAGCCAGAACATGCACCGCGACGGTGCCGGTCCGGCCCTGCTGCGGGCGTTCCTGCCGGCCACGGCACGGACCGAGGTCGAGGCGGCGGTCGGCTGACGCGCCGGTCTGTTTCAAAGCCGTGATCCTATTGACACGGCGCAGTAAACCCTCTAACATTCTCGTTCTTCGGCAGACCGCCAATCGCGCGGTCTGTCGTTTGTTTTCTAAAGGTTTGGAAAAAATGGCGACGATCAATCAGCTGGTCCGCAAACCGCGGCGCCCGAAACAGTACAAGTCGAACGTGCCGGCCCTCGAGGCCTCGCCGCAGAAGCGCGGCGTCTGCACGCGCGTATACACGACCACCCCGAAGAAGCCGAACTCTGCGCTTCGCAAGGTGGCGCGTGTGCGCCTGACCAATGGCTACGAGGTCACCAGCTACATCGGCGGCGAAGGCCACAACCTTCAGGAGCACTCGGTCGTGCTGATCCGCGGCGGTCGAGTCAAGGACCTGCCGGGTGTGCGTTACCACACCGTGCGCGGCAGCCTCGACACCGCCGGTGTCTCGGATCGCCGCCAGGGCCGTTCCAAGTACGGCGCCAAGAAACCGAAGGGTTGATCGAACCCAGTCACTGACTACGGAATTTTTCTATGTCCCGCAAGCATTCCAATTTCCAGCGCGACGTCCTGCCGGACCCGAAGTTCGGCAGCGAGCTGCTGACCCGGTTCATCAACATGGTGATGATGGACGGCAAGAAGTCGGTCGCCGAGCGCATCGTCTACGGTGCGATCGACGAGATCGAAGCCAGGGGTCATGCCGATCCGATCGAGCTGATCGAGAAGGCGCTGGACGCGGTTGCTCCGGCCGTCGAGGTCAAGTCGCGCCGCGTCGGTGGTGCGACCTATCAGGTGCCGGTCGAAGTTCGTCCGCGTCGCCGTCAGACGCTGGCCATGCGCTGGATCATCGACTTCGCCCGCAAGCGCGGCGAGAAGTCGATGCCGAAGCGTCTCGCCGGCGAACTGCTGGATGCGTCGGAAGAGCGCGGTAATGCCGTGAAGAAGCGGGAAGACATCCATCGCATGGCCGAAGCCAACAAGGCTTTCGCCCACTACCGCTGGTAAGTCCGGGAACAGATCGTGCCGCGCAAGACATCAATCGAACGCTACCGGAATATCGGGATCATGGCCCATATCGATGCGGGCAAGACCACGACGACGGAGCGCATCCTGTTCTACACGGGCATCTCGCACAAGATCGGCGAGGTGCACGACGGTAATGCCGTGATGGACTGGATGGAGCAGGAGCAGGAGCGCGGCATCACGATCACTTCGGCCGCGACGACCTGTTTCTGGAACGGCATGGACAACGATTGGCCGGAGTATCGGATCAACATCATCGATACCCCGGGGCATGTCGACTTCACGATCGAGGTCGAGCGCTCGCTGCGCGTGCTCGACGGTGCCGTGGCCGTGTTCTGCGCGGTCGGCGGGGTCGAGCCGCAGTCCGAGACCGTGTGGCGCCAGGGCAACAAGTACGAAGTGCCGCGCATGGCGTTCGTCAACAAGATGGATCGGACCGGCGCGAACTTCGAGCGCGTGGTCGGCCAGATCAAGGATCGCCTCGGTGCGCGTCCCGTGCCGATCCAGATTCCGATCGGCGCCGAAGAGGATTTCGAGGGCGTGATCGACCTGGTCAAGATGAAGGCCATCTACTGGGATACCGAGAACATGGGTACGACCTATGAGGCTCGTGACATCCCGGCCGAGTTGGTCGATGAAGCGCAGGCTGCGCTCGAGTTCATGATCGAGTCTGCCGCCGAAGGCTCCGAGGAGCTGATGGAGAAGTACCTGGAAGGCGGCGAATTGACCCAGGAAGAGATCATTTCGGGTCTGCGCGCAGGTACCCTGAACAACGAAATCGTTCCGGTACTGTGCGGCACCGCATTCAAGAACAAGGGCGTTCAGGCGCTGCTCGACGCGATCGTGCAGTACATGCCCGCGCCGACCGAGGTGAAGGCCATTCGAGGCGTCCTCGAGAATGAAGAAGAAGGAATTCGCAAGTCCAACGACGAAGAGCCGTTCGCGGCCCTGGCGTTCAAGATCGCAACTGATCCGTTCGTCGGTTCGCTGACGTTCTTCCGCGTTTATTCCGGCGTGATCAGCGCCGGCGATACCGTGCTCAATCCGATCAAGGGCAAGAAGGAGCGGATCGGGCGCCTGCTGCAGATGCACTCGAACTCCCGCGAGGAGCTCAAGGAAGTGCGCGCCGGCGACATCGCCGCAGCGGTCGGTCTGAAGGACGTGACCACCGGCGATACGCTATGCGATCCGTCCGACGTCATCACGCTGGAACGGATGGAGTTCCCGGAGCCGGTGATTGCCGTAGCCGTGGAGCCAAGGACCAAGAGCGACCAGGAAAAGATGGGCATTGCGCTGCAGAAGCTGGCGCAGGAAGATCCGTCGTTCCGTGTTCATACCGACGAGGAGTCGGGTCAGACGATCATTTCCGGGATGGGCGAGCTTCATCTCGACATCATCGTCGATCGCATGAAGCGCGAGTTCAAGGTCGAAGCCAACGTCGGCAAGCCGCAGGTCTCGTATCGCGAGACGATCCGCAAGGGCGTCGAAGCCGAAGGAAAGTTCGTTCGCCAGTCCGGCGGCCGGGGCCAGTACGGCCACGTGAAGATTCGCCTGGAGCCGCAGGAAGAGGGCGAAGGGTTCGAGTTCGTCAACGAGATCGTCGGTGGCGTGGTGCCGAAGGACTACATCGGTTCGGTCGCCAAAGGTATCGAAGAGCAGCTGCAGAATGGCTGCCTGGCCGGCTTCCCGATGGTCGACGTCAAGGCGACCCTGTTCGACGGCTCGTACCACGAAGTCGACTCGTCGGAAATGGCGTTCAAGATCGCCGGCTCGATGGCCGTCAGGGACGGTGCGCTGAAGGCCAGCCCGGTCCTGCTCGAGCCGATCATGAAGGTCGAGGCCGTCACGCCGGAAGATTACATGGGTGACGTCATGGGCGACCTGAACCGTCGCCGGGGCCTTGTCCAGGGCATGGAAGACACGGTTTCGGGCAAGACCATCCGAGCCCATGTGCCGTTGTCCGAAATGTTCGGCTACGCGACCGACCTGCGTTCGATGACGCAGGGTCGCGCGAACTATTCGATGGAGTTCCTGCACTACGCCGAGGCCCCGAGCAGCGTGGCCGACGAAATCATCAAGAAAACCGCATAAGAACGCGAGAGGAATCGTTCCAATGTCCAAGGCTAAATTCGAACGTACGAAGCCGCACGTGAACGTGGGCACGATTG
>CAZJSH010000044.1:0-15770 GCA_964548715.1 uncultured Halomonas sp.
ACGGGCGACCACGTGCGGGCGGTACTTGACTTCCTCGACGCCGCACCAGCTCATCACGACCGCCTCGGGAGCAGCTGCGCGGGCCTCTTCGGTCGAGATTTCCAGGCTTTCGACGTCGCGATCGGCAAACGGATTGACGGCGCCGGCCAGGGCCAGCATTTCGTTGACCCAGCTTTTCCGGCCCGGAACGATCACGGGCTTGGGCCACCACTCCACGAGGATCGGGACGGGTTCGTCCGGCGCCGGCATCGCCATCGCGGCTTCGAAGCGCGCGACGATCCGGCGAGCGGCGGCGTCGGCGTCCAGCGCCTCGCCGATGCGCCGGATGTCGTCGGCCACGTCGGCGAGGCTGTGCGGTTGCGTGACCAGGCAGGGCAGGCCAGCGGCCTGCAGCCGTTGGAGGCAGCGCTCGTGGCCCGGGACGGTCAGCGACGTGATGACCAGGTCCGGCTCCAGCGCGGCGACGCGCTGCACGTCGAGGTCCAGGTCCGGACCCAGTTTCGGCAGCGGGTCGACGACCTCGGGCGGGTGGTCGGAGTGGTCGTCGACTCCGATCAACCAATCGGCCCTGCCCAGCGCGCAGACGATCTCGGTGTTCGAGCAGGTGTGGGCGACGATGCGCATGCGGCGAGTCTACGCTGTGGGCGGGCTCAGATCAGCGGGTCGTCGCGGTGCGCTTCGAAGTACTCGCGCTGCTCCGCCACGCCCCGTTCGAGCCGCTCGATCATGGCCTTGAAGCGAGGACGCTGGAACAGCGGTTCGAATTCCGGAAGGTCGTCGATCACCCACCAGTAGTAGCGCCAGCCGCTGCCGACGAGCGCCTCGAGTTCGGTCAGCGCCGCATCGTATTCGCCCTTCATCGCCAGCACTGCGGCGCGCTCGTAGCCGACGACCAGCCAGGGCCCCTGCTCGACGCGCATGCGCTCCACGGCCTCGGCGACGGGCTGCACCAGTTCGGCTGCGCGAAGGGTTTCACCCGACCGGTTCAGGCAGTTCCAGGCCGTCATCGCCGGCATGAACAGGAACGGCGTCATTTCCGGCTCGGGCTCGAACAGCGCCGGGAAGGATTCTTCGAGCACGTCCATCGCGGCCGGGCAGTCGTCGACGGCCAGCGCCTGGGCATACAGCATCTTGGTCAGCGGATCCCGGTTGCCGAGCGCATAGATGGCTTCCAGCTCCTGCAGCCGGGTGTCCCGGTCGCCTTCGAAGAACGCGATGGCCTGACGCAGGTAGCGCATGCGAAGCGGCAGGTCGTGCACGGCATCGAGCTCGTCCGCGCATCGACGCGCATCGTCCGAGGCGCCGAGCTGGAGGTAGAACTCGCAGACGCGGAACCAGCGGAACGCCGAGTCCGGATCGAGCGTACGCTGGTGGTGGATATGCCGCATGGCTTCGCCACTGTCGCCGGTCTGCACCAGGTAGGTGGCCAGGCGGTCGTGCGCCTGCGGAAAGGTCGGCCGGTCGCGAATGATCCGCCGCAGCCGGAACATCGCTTCTTCGGCGCGTCCGATCGACCAGAGGGCATCGGCCAGCCAGACGTTGGCCACGCCGGAGAACGGGTCGAGCCGAACCGCCCGCTCGAGCGGTTCGATGGCCTCCTCGAAGCGCGCTGTGCGGAACAGGATTCGCCCGAGGTGCCGGTAGGCGACCGGATCGTTGGGATTCAGTTCGATCGCCTGGCGTAGCGACGCGATCGCTTCCTCGTTTCGGCCATAGCGGAAATGCCAGTCGCCGACCGCGCGGATCACCAGCGGGTGCTCGGGATGGATTTCGCGCGCCCGCTGGAGATAGGGTTCGGATCCGTGCTGTTCATCGTCCCCGCTCCGCATCGGTCCCTGGCTGCGCTGCATCCCGATGGCATCCCCGATCAGGACCAGCGCCTCGATGTTGTCCGGGTCGATCGCCAGCGCCTGTTCGAAGAGCTCACGTGCGCGCGTCGCCGATTCCAGCGTGAACTGGTCCATCGCGAACTTGCCGCGGGTGATCAGGTCGTGCACTTCGAGGTTGTCGGGGTGCGTGGTCACGGCGTCCGCGAGCAGCGTATCGGTCAGCGTGCGGCTGACGAGATTGGCGATGTCGTCCTGGACGTCGAACAGGTCGCCAAGCGGTCGGTCGAACGTCCGCGACCACAGGTGCGCCTCGTTTTCGGTGTCGATCAGCTGCGCCAGTACGCGCACGGTGTCGTCCGAGCGCTGCACGCTGCCTTCCAGTACCGCGTCGACCGTCAGGCGCTCCGCGACTTCGCCGATGGTCGCGTCGCTGCCGCGGAACGCGAAGGCCGAGGTTCGTGCGACCACCTCGAGTTCCGGCGACTGCGCCAGCATGTGAGTGATCCGATCGACCAGGCCGTCGGCGAAGAACTGGTGATCGCCGCCGGCACTCATGTCCAGGAACGGCAGGACGACGACGGAAGGCCGGCCGGACTCGTCCGGACTGACCGTCGGCAGGGACGCGGCGTCCGCGAGCGGCGGAGTCCCGCTGCGGTCGGACGTCGAGTCGCGGAAGGCACCGGACGTCAGCCAGGCCAGCGCGATCGCCGCCACCGCGACGAGCGCGACCGGCGCCCAGCGAAAGCCGCCGCGTGATGCCGACTCGACGGATGCGGTGCGGGCCGGCGCATCCACGGATCGCACCGATTCCGGCACCAGCCGGTAGCCGCGGCGGGGGACGGCCGTCAGTACGGCGTGCGGTCGGCGGGTATCGCCGAGTTCGCGCCGCAGGCTCGACACCGCGACGTTGACCGAGTCGTCGGTTGCCGCGTCCAGGTGCCCCCAGACCGATTCGACGATCTGGTCGCGGCCGAGCACGTCGCCACGATGCTCGACGAAATACTTCAGCAGCGCCAGCAGCCGGGGGGCGAGGTAATGCTCCTGGTCGTCGTGCACGACCCGGCCGTTCCGGAGGTCGATCGTCCGGCCCCTGATCTCGATGAAATCCACGTGCTGTTCCCCTGTGCCCGAGCTGTTCGATGGTCTCGTCTTGTGACGAGTGTCGCACTCTGGCGCCCGGCGATCAAGCGTTCCGAGCGGTGAGAGCCTGGTTTATGTCGCTGATTAGAAACATCTTTAGAAGTTTTCAGCGTTTGGACAGGACTTCCAGGAGGATCGGCGCGACGGTGAAGCCCGACGACCGGTATCCGATCGGTCGGAGCCGCCGGCAACCCCGGCGGAACCGGAGCCCGCGCGGCTCCTATGGCAAAGGAGAGTCCGGCTCGCGCCGGAACAGGAGATCCGAAATGAAATGCACTCGATCCACAACCAGAACACCGATGATGACGGCGACCGCGCTCGCCATCGGCCTGGCCTTCGCAGGCCCAGCCGCCGCCGAAGAGGTCAGCATCCAGTTCTCGCAGACCTACCCGAACGGTGGCACGGTCACCGGCCTGATCGTCGGCGAGGACCTCGACGGTGACGGCCAGCTGTACACGGTCGCACCAGGCCTGGCCGGTTTTCTCGGGCTGCCCGAAGGCGAGGCCGAGGTGACCTACGCAAGTGTCCGCATCGAGGGCGTGCTGGGCCAGACCATCACCAATGTCTTCGATGCATCGGAGGCGCCGATCACCGATGATGCGAACTTCTTCTGGGGCTTCGCCTACAACCTCGACGGTGGTCCGCTGGGGGACGATCCCGACGAGGGTGTGTCGTTCGGGCCGCTGGCGCCGAGCACGTCCTACGTCGCCGGTGCGCTGTTTGCGTCCGCATGGAGCCCGGATCCGGTCGCCGAGCCGATCGGCGCATGCGGGAACGAAAACGGCGACGCCTGCTCGGCCATCGTGACGCTCGATCCGGTCGATCCGTTCCCGAACTTCGAACTGCTGTTCACCGCGACGTCGGCGGCACCGGTCGAGACCCACGAACTGCTTCGCTACACCTTCGAGCAGGACGGCTTTGACGGCGGTGCTTCGATCTCGGGCACGATCAGCGGACGGGATCTCGACGGCGATGGCCGGATCTATTCCGTCGGCCAGGCGTATCGCGATTTCCTGGGGTTCCCGGCCGGCGACGAGGTCTCGTTTGCCACAGTGACCATCGTCGGGGTCGAACCGCTGCCGATCGTCAACCTGGTCGACCTGGTGGCCACGGACGTGCTGGACCCGCCGAACTTCTTCTTCGGCGCCGACATCAATGTCGCGGGCGACCAAGCCGGTGACGAAGGCACGGAAGGCTTCGCGATCGCGCCGTTCTCGCCGAGCACGTCGTATGTCGTCGGCGAAGCCTGGTCGGCGGGCTTCTCGCCGAGCGTCATCGAACAGGGCGTGGCGAACTGTGGGAACGAGGACGGCGAGCCCTGCGCCGCGCTGGTCACGCTGACGCCGAACGCGGATTCGCCGACCGGCGTCGATCTGCAGGCCGTGCAGTACAGCGCCGAGCCCATCTCGCTGACGCCGGCGCCGTTCCTGGTCGACGCGAACTTCGGCGGGCACTGGTCCAACAACGTCCCGTCGGGCGAGGGCCTGGTGATCCAGAAGATCCGCGATGGCCGCATGCTGGCCTACTGGATGACCTACGACGATGCGGGTGCGCAGCGCTGGATCATCGCGATCGGCGAGCGGCAGGGACTGCGGATCGTGGCCGACGAAGTGTTCGTCACCGACAACGGAACCTTCGCCGCGCTCGACCCCGTCGAGCCCGAACTGATCGATGTCGGCGAGCTGGTCATCGAGTTCAGCGACTGTGATAGCGGAGAAGTCCGATACACGGTCGACGGCGAGTCGGGAACGATGGAGATCGGTCGTCTGACCGGGCTCGGATCGGACGAGTGCACTCGGTAAGTCACCGAGCTCCACTCTCTCGACAGGACGCGCCGGCCTCGTTGCCGGCGCGTTTTTTTGCACAAGAAACGCCGGGCAGAGGCCCGGCGTCTGGAGCAGCCGATCCGGCGGGGTGGCCGGGTCAGTACATGCTGGTCGATGCCGGTGCGGCCGGCCGGGCCGGACGTTCCGGGCGCGGCGGACGCGGGAGATCCATACCGACTTTGGGAACAAACCGTGTGCGAGAAAACGCTGACGGAACGGTGCCTTCGACCTGGTTCAGCGTGCCGTTGCGCATGACTTCCAGCAGCACGGTGTCGCCCGGTTCGCGCTCGAGCATGGCGCGGCCCAGATCGGTCGGGCGGCTGACCGCGATGCCGTCGATTGACAGGATCACGTCGCCGTCGGCCAGCTGCAGCGGATTATCGTCGCCGATCCGCAGCACGATCACGCCGTCGCCGGTGCCGAAGTAGGGCGCCAGGCCTTCGTGGTTGCTGAGCAGGTCGGAATCGCCGCCGAGCACGAACAGGCCGGGCAGGCGGGGCGCGATCGGCGGAACCGGTGCGTCGGGCGGGATCAGCCCCTGGTCGCGCAGCACGACGATCTGGCGCTCCGCGGCTTCCAGGCCTTCATGCAGGGCATCCATGTCGATGTCGAAGTCGAAGTCCGCGCCGGATCCGAAGCGCTGGGCGAAGATCCTGACGTCCCGCTCGGGGGCGGACGTCTCGACCTCGAAGCGCAGCTGCTCGCCGTCGCGCTGGACCACCACGGGCACCACGGCACCGGCTTCGACGCCGTCCAGCGCCCGACCGATCGTGGTTCCTTCCCCCAGTGCCCGACCGTTGACCTCCACGACCCGGTCGCCGCGCTGCAGGCCGGCGGCTTCCGCGCCGCCGCCCGGTGTGAGGCCGAGGACTTCGTTGTCGTCGCCGGTGCCGCCGACCAGGATGCCGAGCTTCGGTCGAGTCCCGTAGAAGAACATGTTTCCGTCGGGATCGGCCACGACCTGGTCGCTTTCGATGATGATTTCGATGTTCTCGTCGCCGCCCTCGGCAAGCGTTTTCCATCGACGCTGGACTTCGCCTTCTTCGACCAACTGTCGCTGGACCTGGGCCATCTTGCGTGCGGCTTCGGCGAGCTCGGCGCGGGCGGCCTGCAGCTCGGCGCGCAGGGTCTCGCGGTCGGCGGCCTCGTCCTGGGCCAGCGCGAACGGGCTCGACAGCAGGGCACCGGACAGAAGGAAAGGCTTGATCAGGGGGCGTAGGCTTTTCATGGTGGTTCTCCGTTGGAACGTCGGGCAGCGCCCGGTTTGGGGTTCGGGGGTCAGTAACTCGCGAGCATCAGTTCGGTGCGCCAGTCGGCGCGCAGGTAGCGCTGGTTCATTTCGCCGAGCAGCGCGATCCGCTCGGCCCACAGCGCCGGGTCGTCCGGCGATTCGCTGAGCTCGGCGTCCAGCCAGGCCAGCTCCTGCTCCATGCGGGCGATCACATCGACCGTCGTTGCGCTGACCACGCCGTCGCGGTAGGCGTCGAGCTGGGACTCCAGCGCGGCCGAAACCGCCTGCAGCCGGACCAGCTGGTTCGATGCGCCGCCAGTGGGGTCGGGCAGACCGTGCGGGCGCAGCAGCGAAATGCTCAGCGCCAGCACCGCGACCGTGGCGGCCATGGCCAGCGGCACCCAGCCGCGGCGAGGGGCTGCGGCCGGCGCGCGTCGATCGAGATCGTCGGAAATCGCCGGCCACAGCCCCTCGGGCGGATCGAGTTCGGGCAGCGATTTCATACCAAGCGGATCGGGATTGATGCGTTCATTGGCCATGGGGTACGGCCCTCCGGGTCGGTTCGAAGTCGGGGTGAAGCAGGTCGCGCGCCTTCGCGCGAGCTCGGCTGAGCCGGGTCTTGGACCACGGCACGCTCTGCTCGAGCACCTCGGCGATCTCGGCATGGGTCAGGCCCTCGGCGTCGTGCAGCCAGATCACCGCGCGGTCCACCGGGTCGAGCTTGTCGAGAGCACGAAGCAGGTCGACCGCGCCGTCGTGGTCCGGGGCGCTCTCGCCCGGATCGAAGTGTTCCGGCAGCGGGTCCAGGGCGCGCCGGCCGGTGTCCATCACCTGGTTGACGACGATGCGCCGCAGCCAGGGGCCAAAGCGGTCGGCCCGCTCGAGTTGGGCGATCTTCTCGAAGGCTTTGACGAAGCCGCCCTGGACCGCGTCCCAGGCCGTGGCCTCGTTGCCCGACAGCCGCACGGCCAGCGTCCAGACCGGCCGCGAATAGGCCCGGTAGACCCGCTCTTGCGTGCGCCGGCAATCGCGCTTCAGTGCAGCCAGCGTCAGGTCGTCGATGGGCGTCGAGAAGTCCATTTCACAGCTAAGACGCTGTCCCGGGAAAAAAGGTCGCAGAAAGTTTCCGTCAGCGGCATCCCCGAGGAATGCACGGAAGCACTGCAGATGAGCGCAGTTTTTTGCTGTCCGGCGTCTCTGGCTGCTCGAACGGGGCCGCCGGGGTCCGGGCGTTTGCTGCAGGGAGGCACGCGCCAGGCGGGGGCGGTCTTGTCGGTTTCGGGCGGCTCGGCGTGCGTGGTCGTTGCTCCGGATTCGCTCGTCGAAGAGGGCGATTCCATTCCAGTCGCGCAGGTTGGCCGGCCGGGCTCCGTCCCGTCCAGAGGCTCTCATCTGCGTTCACCCGCATTCATCTGCGGTATCCGAACGAAAGAAGGGCGCCCGTGGGGCGCCCCGCGATTCATCCAGTCGAGTCCGTTCGCTTACGGCGCGGACTCGAAGCCGTCGACGAAGATCCGGTCCGGATCGAGCATCAGCACGAAGCCGTCGTGGTCGGAGTTCCGGGCCAGGGTCATGACGTCGGACTCGAACGGCGTCCAGTAGTCGGCGTTGCCGCGTGAGTACTCGAAGCCGGCCAGCAGCGGCCGAGCCGCCTGCGTGACCAGCGCGTGGTCGAGCGCCTGGCTGACCTTCTCGAAGATGAACGAGTAGCGCTCGTCCGTCGGCAGCCCGTCCAGCGGCAGCGACAGCGGCGGGTTCGGGATGTTGCTGTCGTCGAAGCCCGGCGTCGATGCGTTCTCGATGGAGACCAGGTTCTCGGACGGAACCGCAGAGCCGAGCAGGTGACCGATCGGGTCGGCGTAGCCGTCGGAGAACTGGAACGCGTTGTAGTCGCCGACCAGCACCACGGCCAGGTCCGGCTCGGTGCTCTGAAGCGCCTGGACCAGGGTCGCGATGGACTGGGCCTGCTCGTGGCGCTTCAGGCGGGTCCGGCCGTCCGGATCGTCGATGCCGCCGAGCGAACGCAAGTGGTTGTTGTAGACCGCGAACGGCAGCGCCTGGCCGCCGCCGGAGAACGTGCCGCGCAGGACCAGCGGCGGGCGGTCGTGCAGCGGCGAGCCGTCGGAGCTCAGGCACTCGGCAGCGGCCTGCAGCTCGACCGTGTCGACGCTGACCCGGGCCTCGTTGATCAGGAAACCGTTGTTGATGTTGCCGCGGTCGTTGCCGCCCTCGAGGTAGCTGGTGTAGCTCACGCCCGACAGCAGCTGGATCTCGGCAGCCAGGTCGTCGAGCACGGCGGCGCTCTCGACTTCCTGCATCGCGAGCACGTCCGGCGTGTTCAGCCCCTGGACGATATAGGCGGCCAGCTTGTTCAGCTTGGTCGCGTATTCGCCGGCGGTCAGCACGTCCCGGTCGATGGCGTCGTCGGTGCTGCCGCAGACGGTGATCGGGCGCGGCGCGCCGAGCGCGTCGTCGAACAGGTTCAGCGCGTTCAGCGATCCGATCGTCAGCATTTCCGGCGCGGCCGAGGCGACCGGGTCCGGCAGTGGCGGGGCAGCCTGCAGGTTCAGCGTGGTCGGCCACAGCGCGAAATCGCCGAACGAGAACCCGAGCACGCCCTCGGCCGAGAAGCGCTGGCCGCCGGCCAGCGGATCGGTCACGGCCAGGAATCGGTCCGGATCGATTTCCAGCAACTCCGGCGCGCCGGACCAGACCGGGCAGGTCGCGCAGCCGGGAATGCCCGGGAATTCCGCGCCCTTGCCGCGCAGGATGCGCTCGCCGTCGGTGCTGATCACGGCCTCGGCCACCGGGTCGCTGCCGAAGCTCTGGCTCGGGGCCGTGACGACGCCGTCGGCCACGGCAATGCGCATGCCCTCGAAGCACTCGTACTGGGTCGTGCCGCAGGTCAGTGCCGCCGGATCCGGCGACGGGACCTGGTCGTCGAACGCGACCGCGGCCGGCAGGGCGTTGCCCGACGACACCACCTCGACGCTGGACGGCTGGGCGATCTGGGTGAAGTCGAAGAACTCGGCGACCGCGCCATTGATGTTGACTGCATCACCGACCGCGACCGTCGGCGCCGAGCCGGTGAACACGAACAGGCCACGCGAGGCCGGATCGAGGCCGCCGCGCGGTGGTGCATCCGGTGACTGGACGAAGAAGCCGTTGCCGGCCACGGCAGTCACGATGGCGCCTTCGACGCGAACCACCTGGCCCGGATCGTTGCCGCTGGCCGGCGCGAACGGGCTGCGCAGGCCGGTGCCCTGGATCTCCTCGATGGTGACGACGTCGGGCTGGAAGTCGAAGTCGGAGTCGTTGCGCGGCTGCAGCTTGTAGTTGCTGAACGAAAACCAGCCGATGCCGCGCAGGAACGAATAGGCGTCGTTCAGCGCCGGCGTGATGTTGATCTGAGCGATATCGTCGCCGCGCGCGTCTCCGGAACCGTCGGAGAACAACCATTCACCGAAGTCCAGGGTGTCGTCGGTGACGGTGACGTTGTTGAATTCGAGCAGCACGCCTTCCCACTGTTCGGAGTCCGCGGCGCCGGCCTGCGGGAAATCCGCGGTCGACAGGACCTGCGGCGCCGGCACCGGGCCGGTCCCGGTCACCTCGACGGACTCGGCAGTCAGCCGGGTCAGGTCGAAGAACTCGTCGATCGTCCCGAGCACTCGGACGGACTGACCCCTTGCATTGACCAGACCGGCGGTGTCGCCATTGATCACCAGGCCGGTCCACGGACCGGAGCCGTCCTGGATGATCCAGACATCGGGGCTGTCGAACTCACCGGGGGCGGCCGTCACGACGCCATCGACGAACACCGTGCGGCCGACCAGCGGCGAGGCGTCAGCGGCGACCGGATCGGCCACCTGCTGGATGTCCGGAATCGTGACCAGCTCACGGAACACCGTGTCGACGGTGGCCTGTTCGGCGACCGGCGAGCCGCCCTGGGTGGCGGTCAGGTCCAGCGTGTTGGTCTGAATGCTGTCGGGCGGAATGGCGGCGCCGGTCGAGACGACCAGGTCGAACGAGACGCTGGCGCCGGCGGCGAGCGTGCCGAACGACCAGGTCACGGTGCCGGCGCCGATCGAAGCCGTCGGCGTGGCGGTATCGGAGACATACGCGAAGTCGGCCGGCAGTGTGTCGACGAGCTCGACGCTGTCGAGCGCCTCGGTGGTCGACGGATTGCTGAATTCGATCGTGTAGGTCAGGTTCTCGCCGGCCAGGCCGATCGCCGGACCGGTCTTGGTCAGCACCACGGCCGGCGCCGCGGCCTCGCTCAGCGTCACGTTGTCGATGGCCAGTTCGTCGCGCGAACCGCCGCCGGTGGCGTCATCGCTGTTCCAGCGCAGGAACAGGTTGTCTCCGGACGGCACGCTGAGACCGATCAGCGTTGTCGAGCGGGCCACCGTGGCCCAGCTGGCCGGACTGTCGCCGGCCTCGGTCGAGGTGAAATCGAGCGCCGGGACCGGGGTGAAGGTGCTGCCGTCGGTCGACCACGCAAAATTCAGCGTGTTGCCCCGGTCCTGGTCGTTGAAGACCTTGATGTCGTAGGCGATGTCGATGGCCTGGAGCGTGCTGCCGGTCGTGTTCTCGACCCTCAGCTCGAACGCCCCCGGCGAGAAGTCGCCGCCGGTCGGCTGGACGCCGAGGGCGCGATCACCGCCGCCCGTATCGAAGCCGTAGACGCCGCCGCTGGACGTCCCGCCGGCGCTCGCGCCGCGGGCGAAATCGCCGGTGTCGAACGTGCCGCCGAAGGCGCCGTCGCCGTCCGACAGGCCGGTGGCCCGCCAAAGGTCGGAATCGAGCTGGCCGGCCGCCGGGGTCGGCGCGAATCCGCCGCCGGTGAAGCCGGCGAAGTCTTCGGTGAAGAACGGGCCACCGCGGCTGTCGGCCGCCGCGTTCAGGGATAGGGTCAGGGCGAGCAGCGCGCCGGCGGCTCGGGCAAGCATTGAATGTCGCATGACGTCTCGCGGGGTGTGGTCGAATAGAGGCCTCGGAACGGTAGCCGCGTTTCGTTACAAATCGATGATTCGAGCCATGAAATCGATTGAAAAATGCAATCGAACCCGCCGGAAGGCTGCCTGATGGGCCGCTGGCGTCCGCCTCCGCCGCAGTCCAGTCCGTACGTCACGCCGGACGGGTTGAAGCGACTGAAGACCGAGCTGAAGGAGCTGTGGCGCGTTCAGCGGCCCGAAGTCGTCAAGGCCCTGGCCGCAGCCGCCGCCGAGGGCGATCGGTCCGAGAACGCGGAATACACCTATCGGAAGAAGCAGCTCGGCGGCATCGACCGGCGAATCCGTTACCTGTCCAGGCGGATCGACATGCTGAAGCCGGTGGCGGGCACGCCGGCGGACCCGGACAAGGTGTTCTTCGGCGCGATCGTGACCGTGGAGGACGCCGACGGCAGCGAGACGACCTACCGGATCGTCGGCCCCGACGAGATCGACGCGAAGAGGAACTGGATCTCGATCGACTCGCCGCTGGCCCGCGGTCTGCTGGGATCGCGGCTGGACGACGAGGTCCGCGTCGAGACCCCGGGCGGCGGGCGAAGGCTCGTGGTCGTCGAGATCGACTACTCCGCCGGCGACTGACTTCCAGCGGCTGCGGGTTCGACGTTCAGTCGGGCGCGGGCAGCCGACGCCGAGGCGACGATCGCGCGCCGCAGCGCAGCCTGCCGGGGCGAAGGAGCCAGGCCGATCTCGCGTCCATCGAAGTCGATGCCCAGCTGCGCGAACGCGCGATCGATCGCCGGTTCGGCGGGCGCGTCGATGACGCGCTGGTACTCCTGGCGCCAGATCGCCGGCACCGACAGTGCGCCGAGCTGCCGGATCAGCGTGGCTGCCTCCCAGTCCGACCGCCGGTCCATGCAGCAACGGTGGAATGCGGCCAGCGTGGAATCCAGCGAGAGCCGGCCGTTCGTCTCGGTGCGCAGGCGTACGTCGACGTTCAGGAAGAATGCCGCACCGGTCCAGTAGACCCGCCGGAACGCGCTCAACCGCCACATTTGCGGGCTCAGGCTGCGCAGCGTCCGGTCGGCGCCGGCCGGATCGTCGAACCCGCGCTGGAATCCCCGGGCCAGCTCGGTCCAGGCCTGTTCCTCGCTGATCACGCCGGCGCGGGCCTGCAGCAGGTACTGGTAGTACGAGGCCAGCCCCTCGGTGAACCAGATGTCGCGATTGCCGGGGAACGGGATCAGCAGGTGGGCGGCTTCGTGGTAACTGCGCCAGTCGGCGTTCAGGGCATCCAGCCGGGCCCGCGGGTCGACGTAGAACTCCAGCGCCGGCACCGCGCTGCGGCGGACCCGACCGAACGCCACGGCGCGGCCGCTGGTGTCGGCCGCATTCAGGCGCACGATCAACCGGTCGACGGGGTAGTCCGGGCTGACGGTTCGGACGGCGCCCAGCGCGGTCTCGAGCCAGCTCGCCCAGGGCTCCGACTCGTTCGTGCCGGCCGGCGGATGCAGCTCGACGCTGATCGGTGCAGGGCTCGCGGCCAACGGAGCGGCGAGCAGGGCGGCGGCCAGGGCGAATGCGTTACCAAGCATTGCTCCAGCTTGCCCGAGCCCGGTGAATGCGGGCTGAACCGACCGGAGGATCAGCCGGCGTTGTAGATGCGGCTGCCGCGTTTCGCGTAATCGTGCAGCACAGCGGCGCCCTCGCGCTGCAGGAGCCCGGTGACGACCTCGATGCCGCGGCGGTTCAGCATTCCGATCCAGTCGTCCATCCGTTCGCCTTCGTCGAAACCGGTGATTTCGGCATCGTGCTTGGTCGCGCCGCACAGTACGCGCTTGACGCCGGACCACGGAATCGCGCCGAGGCACATCGCGCACGGCTCGCACGAGGTGGCCAGTTCCAGCGCCCCGTGCTCGGCCAGGTTCCAGGTCTTCAGTTTCGCCTGGGCCAGGCTCAGCGCCACGATCTCGCCGTGGGCACTGCTGCAGGTGTCTGGCTCTACGCGGTTGACGCCAGCCGCGACCAGGCCGCCGTTCTCGTCGGTGACCAGCGCGCCGAACGGCCCGCCGGTGCCTTGCTCGACGTTGGTCCGGGCAAGCTCGATCGCCGCCCGCATCCGGTCCTCGGACGTCGGATAGCGCTCGGGCTGCCGGGCCTGCCAGTCGTCGAACCAGGCCGGCAGGGTGATCGCGAGCCCGGTCGGCTGCGTCATGTCCGGCCCCGCTGGCGGACGGCCTCGAACAGCGCGATGCCGGTTGCGACCGAGACGTTGAGGCTTTCCATCGTGCCCGGCATCGGGATGCGGGCCAGTTCGTCGCAGCGCTCGGCGGTGAGCCGGCGCAGGCCGCGCTCCTCGCTGCCCAGCACGACGATGCGCGGGCCCTTCAGATCGGTGTCGTAGAGCGAGACCCGGGCTTCGCCGGCCAGCCCCACGGCCCAGACGCCGGCCTGCTTGATGTGTTCGAGTGCGCGGGCGAGATTGGCGACTTCGACCAGCGGGACGACCTCGGCGGCGCCTGCCGCCGCCCGCCGCGCGGCCGGGCTCAGCGGAGCGCTTCGATCACGCGGGACCAGCACTGCGTCGACGCTTGCCGCGGCAGCCGAACGCAGGCAGGCACCGAGGTTGTGCGGATCCTGGACCTGGTCCAGTGCCAGCAACAGCAGTTCGGGCCCGCGCGACTCGACCAGGGCATCCAGCTCGGCTTCGGTCATTGGCTCGACCGGGCGGAATTCCGCGACCACGCCCTGGTGCGTCTCGCCGCCGGCCAGCTTGTCGAGCGAGTTCGGCCGGGCGGCCTGGACCGGAATGCCGGCGGCTTTCGCGCGCTCGATCAGGGCCTGGACGCGCGGATTCCCGCTGCTTGCCCATAGCTGCAGAACACGTTCGGGGCTGCGCGCGATCAGCGCTTCGACGGCGTTGATCCCGCCGGTGTGTTCGCGCTTCATCGGCGGCCGCCGCCCTTCTTGCCGCCACCCTTGCCCGAGCCGCGTCGGCCGCGCTTGCGCGCCTTGCCTTTCGACGGGCCTCCGGCGGGGGGCTTGCGCCCGCCGGCGCGCCCGCCCGGGTCGTCGGCATTCTCGTCGCCGGCGATCCGGAAGTCGATCTTGCGATCGTCGACGCTGACCGACAGCACCTCGATGCGGACCGGGTCGGCCAGCCGGAAGCGCAGGCCGCGGCGTTCGCCGCTCAGCACCCGGCCGGTCGGATCGAAGTGGTAGTAGTCGTTGGGCAGCGAAGTGATGTGGACCAGCCCGCTGACGCCCATTTCCGGCAGCTCGACAAAGCAGCCGAAGCCGGTCACTCCGGTGATCACGCCGTCGAACTCATCGCCGACATGACGCTGCATGAACTGGCACTTCAAGCGCTCGTCGACCTCCCGGCTGGCCTCCTCGGCGCGTCGGTCGAGGTAGGAGCACTCGCGGCCCAGCTCGGCCATCTGCTTTTTCGAGTACGGGTATTTCTTCACCGGCTCCCTGCGCAGCCAGGCCTTCAGCGCCCGGTGAAGCAGCAGGTCGGGGTAGCGCCGGATCGGCGAGGTGAAGTGGGAATACGCCTCCAGGGCGAGGCCGAAGTGGCCCTTGTTCTCCGGCTGGTAGACGGCCAGCGCCAGGCTGCGCAGCAGCACGGCGTCGACCAGCGGCGCGATCGGCGTGTCCTTGGCTTTTTTCTGGATGCGGGTCAGATCGGCCGGTTCCGGATCGTCCTTCCAGTTGACCTCCAGCCCGTGGGCGGACAGGAAGCTCTCCAGCTCGGCCAGCTTGTCCGGCGGAGGGACGTCGTGCACCCGGTACAGCACCGGGCGCTCGATGGTCTCGGCGGTCTTTGCGGCCTGGACGTTGGCGACGATCATGCATTCTTCGATCAGCTTGTGCGCGTCGTGCCGGGTTCGGCGACGCAGCTGCTCGACGCGGCCGTCGGGCGCGAACACGAAGTTGACCTCGCTGGAATCGAAATCGATCGCGCCGCGCCGATCGCGCTTCTTCGCCAGCAGCCGATAGACCGCGTAGAGGTCGTCCAGGTGGGGCCGCACGTGGCCGAAACGCTCGTTGAGCTGCGGGTCGCCGTGCTCGACCATCTGGCGGACCTGGTCGTAGGTCAGCCGCGCCTTCGAACGCATCACGCCTTCGGCGAAACGGCTGTTCGTGACCTTGCCCTTCGCATCCAGCGTCATGTCGCAGACCATCACCAGCCGGTCGACGTCCGGGTTGATCGAGCACAGCCCGTTCGACAGGGCCTCGGGCAGCATCGGCACGACCCGGTCGGGGAAGTAGGTCGAGGTGCCGCGCTTCTGCGCCTCGTCGTCGAGCGCCGATCCGGGCGTGACGTACTCGGCGACGTCGGCGATGGCCACGATCAGCCGCCACCCGTCGCCGCTCGGCGCGGCGTACACCGCGTCGTCGAAGTCGCGGGCATCGGCGCCGTCGATGGTCACCAGCGGCAGGTCGCGCAGGTCCAGCCGGCCCTCTGCGCGTTCCGGATCGATCGTCTCGCCGAACGCTACGGCCTCACGCTCGACCTCGTCGGGAAACTCCGACGGCAGCTGGTGGTTGAAGATCGCAATCTGCGTGGCCATCCCCGGCTCGTCGTGCTCGCCGAGGACGCTGACGATCTCGCCGACCGGGCTGCGCTTGAAACTCGGCGGCCGGGTGATCCGGGCGACGACGATCTTGCCCGGCGCCAGGCCGGCGGCCTCGGCGTTCGGAATCAGCACCTCGTGGGTAAGCTTCGGATCGTCGGGCACGACCATCGCTACGCCGCTCTCGATCACGTAGCGTCCGACGACCTGGGCAT
>CAZJSH010000044.1:15870-20090 GCA_964548715.1 uncultured Halomonas sp.
CCGAAGCCGTCGGCGTGCGCGCTGACCCGCCCGCGGACGAGGTCCATGTTCTCGGTCAGGCCATAGGCGGCGCGCCGGTTGCGCACCACCTTGCCCTGGCCGATCAGCTCGAGGAGCAGCGGCTTGATCCGCTGGTCGGATTCGGCGTGGGTGAGTCCGAGATTTTCGGACAGTTCGCGGCGGGTGACCGGCCGGCCGGCCTCGCGCAGCATGTCGAGCAGGGTGTCTGGAGTGATCTTCAAGCGGCATCCGTGGTTGTATTCGATACCTGTATTGTACGGGTGTGAGGCCCTTCGCTTGACCTGGCCGGCGGGATCGCCATACTGTCGGATGGTTTGTCCGATCGATGATCCACCGGATCACGAAGAAACTGCATGCATCCGAATTTCAGGAATTTCCTCGTTCTCTGCGGCGCGCTGGCCATGACCGGCTGTGCGGTCGAGACCCGCGAAGCCGTCGAGCCGGCCCCGGCGCTGGCCGGCCCATCGATCGAACCGTCGCCGTCGGACCCATTCCAGGCCGTCGACGAAGCCTTCGAGCGCATCTCGCTGGACGAACCGGTCGTCGAGCCCGGCGAGACCGGACCGCAATCGATCTGGCCGCGCCTGGTCGATCGGTTCCGGATCGCCGAGTGTCCGACCGACAGCCGGGCCGAGGCCTGGGCGCGCTGGTACGCCGACAACGACGAATACCTGGTCCGGGTGTTCAACCGGGCACGGCCGTGGCTGCACGAGATCGCCAACGAGATCGAGGCCCGCGACCTGCCCGGCGAACTGGCGCTGCTGCCGGTCGTGGAAAGCGCGTTCGATCCTTTCGCCTACTCTCATGCCCGCGCGGCCGGCCCCTGGCAGTTCCTTTCCGGCACGGCGCGTGATCACGGCATCGAGATCAACGACTGGTACGACGGCCGCCGCGACTTTGTCGCCGCCACCGAGGCCGCGCTGGACTACCTCGAATATCTCAACGGCCTGTTCGACGGCGACTGGGCGCTGGCGCTGGCTGCCTACAACGCCGGTCAGGGCCGGGTGATGCGTGCGGTTCGCCGCAATGCCGCCCGCGGCCGCGGGACCGAGTGGGACGAGCTGCCGCTGCCGCGTGAAACCCGCGGCTACGTGCCCAAGCTCAAGGGCCTGGGCTGTCTGTTTCGCGACCCGGCGGCCTATGGCTACCAGCTGCCTGAATTGTTCGACCAGCCTCGGGTGGCGAAGATCGACCTGCCGGGCTCGATCGACCTGGTCGAACTTGCGCTGCGCGTCGAGCTCGACCTGACCGAGCTGATCACGCTCAACGCCGGCGTGAACAACCACCGCACGCCGCCGGCCGGGCCGCATCACCTGGTGGTGCCGCTGGAAGCTGCCGAGCGGACCCGGGCCGCGTTGGCCGGCCTGCCGGCCGAGCCGACGGTCGTCTGGCAGTCGATCGAGGTGCAGTCCGGTGATTCGCTGTCGGTGCTGGCGCGCCGCCACGACACCACCGTGGCCGCGCTGAAGCAGGCCAACGGACTGAACGGCGACCGCCTGATCGCCGGCCAGGCGCTTCGCCTGCCCGGCGCGATCGACCTGGACAGCGAGGTGTTGGGTGAGGCCTATCGCCTGGCCTACCGGGAGCTGACCGACCTGCAGCAGCAGTTGCTTCCGGCCGACCGCTTCATTCACCGCGTGCGGTCCGGCGAAAGCCTCTGGGTCATCGCCCGGCGCTACGGCCTCAGCGTGCGCGAACTGCAGCGGATGAACAGCATGGGTTCCAACGATCTGATTCGCCCGGGGCAGCGCCTGGTCATCGAGACCGGCCGCCAGCCGCCGCCGGCCGCGCAGCCGACCCGCCATGTGGTCCGCCGTGGCGACTCGCTGTGGGAGATTTCCCGCGAGCACCGGGTCGGGCTCGACGAGCTGATGCGCTGGAACGATCTCGACGCCGACAGCATTCTGCGGCCGGGTCAGCAGCTGATCATCCGGGCCGCTAGCGATGCGTGAGCCGCATCGATGCCGGCTGCTGCTGGCCGCCCTCGCCCTGCTGGTCGCCGCGGCCGGCGCGCTGGCCGCACCGCTTTCCTTGAACGGCGAACCGGTGCAGGGCGCGCTGCTGATCGGCCACGCGCCCCCGGATCACGCCGTGATGCTGGACGGCGAGGTCCTGCTCCGGGCCCCCGACGGCAGCTTCCTGATCGGCTTCGCTCGCGACGACACCGAGCCGCGCATGCTGGTCGTCACCGCGCCGAACGGTGAACGCACCGAGCGCGTGCTGAGGCCGGCCGATCGCGAGTTCGACATCCAGCGGATCGACGGCCTGCCGCCGTCGAAGGTCACACCCGATCCCGGGGCGATGGAACGAATTCGTGCCGAAGCCGCGATGACCCGCGCGGCCCGCGAACGGCGCGACGACCGGGCCGATTTTCTCGACGGCTTCATATGGCCGATGACCGGACCGATCACCGGCGTCTACGGATCGCAGCGAATCCTCAACGGCGAGCCGCGCAATCCCCATTGGGGCATCGACATCGCGGCCCCCACCGGCACCCCGGTGGTCGCACCGGCCGGCGGCATCGTCACGCTGGTCCACGACGACATGTACTTTTCCGGCGGCACGCTGCTGGTCGACCACGGTCTGGGCCTGAGCTCGGCATTCCTGCACCTGCACCGGATCCTGGTCGAGGAAGGCCAGCGGGTCGAGCAGGGCGACGTCATCGCCGAGGTCGGCGCGACCGGGCGGGTCACCGGTCCGCACCTGGATTGGCGGATGAACCTCGGTGCGACCCGCGTCGATCCGGGCCTGCTGCTGCCCGGGTTCCCGAATCCGCCAGCCGACGATGCCGCGTCGGACTGAACGCCTGGCGGCGCTGCTGTCGGCGGCAATGCTGCTGGCCGGCTGCGCGACCGCGCCGGAACCCCCGCCGGTCGCACGCCCCGGCACCGATGCGCTGGTCGATGCCCTGGCCGAGCGCCTGGCCGGGACCTATGCCGGCCGCGCACCCGGCGCATCGATGGCGACGATCCGGCTCCAGGTCCGGCCGCAGAGCGCGCCAGGGACCCGGCCGGCACAGATCGAACTGCTGCAGCGCACCGGTGGCGGCGATCCGCGGCGATTCCTGCTGGCCCTGGTGGCCTCGCCGACCGTCCCGGGCCAGTTGGCCGGTGCGTTTTCTCCGCTGGATGCCGCCGGGCAGCCGCAGGGCCAGTGTCCGTTGACGGGCTCGGCGCGCGACGGTGGCGTGGTCCTGACCACCTCCGCGGCGACCTGCCGCTTCGGTTCGGGCGAGCGCGAGGTCGCGCTGGTCAAGGAAATCGCCTACGACGGCGAGCGGCTGGTCATCGGCGATCGGGTGCTCGGCGCCGACGGCCGGGCGGCGACCGCCGACACCCTGATGGAATTCCTGCCCGTCCATCGTTATACCGGCTGGGCCGGCCGGCGAGACGCCGGCGACACCGTGTGGCGGCGGGCCGAGGGCCTGACGCTGGCCTCCGACGGTCGCAGCACGGCGCTGTACGACGCCGGCGGCATGCCGCTGGGCCTCGAGCTCGAGCTCGCGCCGTACTGGCCCGAGGCAGATGCCGCCGTCCTGCTGCGTCTGCGGGTCTTCGACGCCGCCAGCGGCGAGCTTCTGGGCCAGGCCTGGGCAGATCCCGGCGCCACCCGCGTGGGCCTGGCCGTCGACAATGTCCAGGTCGGGTTGGAGCGCGCCGCCGACTGATCCAGGTGTTGCCGTGTGTGTTGCCCGGAAACGCCTCTGCCTGCTATAATTGCCGGCTGCGCAAACGAGCGCAGACCTTGCTCCACGGCGAGGGGCCGTCTTCGGACGCGTCCTTCGATCGGGGGCTTTACCGACCCGGCGGACCGTCGATGACGGACTCAACCGGGGGGTTCAACCAAAAGGAGAGTCCATTGAGACACTATGAGATCGTGTTCCTGGTCCACCCGGACCAGAGCGAGCAGGTGCCCGGCATGCTGGAACGCTACCGGCAGCTGGTCGAATCCAAGGGCGGCGCTGTCCACCGCTCGGAAGACTGGGGTCGCCTGCAGCTGGCCTACACCATCGACAAGCTGCACAAGGCGCACTACCTGCTGCTGAACCTCGAGTGCGACGCCGAGACGCTGGAAGAGCTGGAAAGCATCTTCCGGTTCAACGACGCCATCCTGCGCCACCTGACCGTCAAGCGCTCCGAGGCGATCACCGAGCCGTCGATCATGCTCAAGCGCAAGGAAGAGAAGGACGAGCGCGAGTC
>CAZJSH010000045.1:0-19949 GCA_964548715.1 uncultured Halomonas sp.
TGCTGCCGAAGCTGCTGCCGCCGAAGCTGCTGCCGCAGAGGAAATGGCGAAGTCCAGCGAAGCAGTGGCCGATTCGGCCGCGGCCGAAGGCGTGATTCCGCGCACGCCGGAAAACATCGCGCGCCTCGGTGAAGACTTGACGCCGATGGGCTCGGTTCGCGCAGGCAACGCGGCGGGCACCATTCCGCCGTGGACCGGCGGCATCACCGAAGACGACTGGCCTGCGGGTTACCAGCCGGGTGATCGGCACCCGAACCCGTTCCCGAACGACCGCCCGGAATTCGTGATCACCGGCGAGAACTACATGGACTACGCCGACCAGCTGTCGGCCGGCCAGATCGCGACCTTCGAGCGCTACCCCGAGACCTACTTCATGCAGGTCTACCCGACGCGTCGCTCGGCCTCGTTCCCGGAACGTACCTACGAGATGACGATCCAGAACGCCAGCACCGCGCAGCTCGTCTCCGACGGCGAGGGCATCACCAACGCCGCCGAAGGCTTTCCGTTCCCGATTCCGCAGAACGCCTACGAGCTGATGTGGAACCACAAGCTGAAGTACAAGGGCACGGGCGGTACGCGATACAACAACCAGGTGGCGCCGACCAGCGGCGGGAATTTCCAGCTCGTGAAGCTGCGTGAGGAAATCCTCGGCCTGTATTACAAGGAAGGCGTGACGATCGCGGACACCAACAACATCCTGCTGTACTTCTTCCAGGAAGTGGAATCGCCGGCGCGCCTGGCAGGCAACATCCTGCTGGTCCACGAAACCCTGGACCAGATCCAGCAGCCGCGCCAGGCGTGGATCTACAACCCGGGTCAGCGGCGCGTGCGCCGTGCGCCGAACGTGGCCTACGACAACCCGGGGACGGCATCGGACGGTCTGCGCACCAACGATATGACCGATATGTTCAACGGCGCCATGGACCGCTTCGACTGGCGCATCGTCGGCAAGAAGGAAATGTACGTGCCGTACAACTCCTACGATGCTCACACCGGCGACGTGACGGCGGACGATCTCGTGATGGCCGGTCACCTGAATCCGGAGTATATGCGCTACGAACTGCACCGCGTCTGGATCGTCGATGCCACCCTGAAGGAAGGCACGCGCCACATCAACTCGCGCCGCACTTTCTACATGGACGAGGATTCCTACCAGATCCTGCTGATCGATCACTACGACCAGAACAACGCCTTGTGGCGCGCGTCGGAAGCTCACTCGGTCAACTACTACGAGGTCCCGACCTTCTGGAGCACGATCGAGTCCCATATGGACCTGCTGTCCGGCCGCTATGTCGCGGTCGGCATCGACAACCAGGATCCGGTCAACACTTTCAACGTCGAGCTGGCGCCGAGCAACTACACGCCGCAGGCGTTGCGTACGCGCGGCCGCCGCTGACCGCGCGGCCCCTTCGGGCATGCCTTGCGCGGCCGGTCCCCCGGGCCGGCCGCTTTCGTATCGCAGTATCCTTCGGAGTGCGGTGATGAACCACCTGTCCTGTCTCTTTCTTGGAATCGTCCTGGCCCTCTGCGCCGGACCGCTCGCGGCCCAGGAGGTCGAAGCGTTCGAGCCGGAACCGGCGCTCGAGGCGCGCCTGGCCGACCAGAGTCTGCTGCTGGACGTGACCCGCTTCAACGGCGGTTTTGTTGCAGTGGGCCAGCGCGGTCACGTGCTGCTGTCCGATGACGGGGAGGTCTGGACCCAGGCCGATCAGGTCCCGGTCCAGTCCACGTTGACCCGGATTGCCCGCGAGGGCCGCCGGATGTGGACGGTGGGCCACGACAGCGCGATCCTGTCCAGCGCCGACGGCGGCCGGACCTGGTTCATCCAGAACTGGGACCCGGCGGCCCAGGAGCCACTGCTCGACGTGGAGTTCCTGACCGCATTGAAGGGCTTTGCGGTCGGCGCCTACGGCCGCTTCATGAGCACGTCGGACGGCGGCGTGACCTGGGAGGCCGAGCACATCGAGGATCGGCTGGTCGGCGAGGCCATCGACTGGGCTGCGATCGCCCGGGCGCAGGACGGCATCGATACGCTGCCCGACGACGTTGAGGTACCGACCAACGAAGAGACGGCGTCCGGTGAGGCGGTCTACATCGACAAGGGCTGCTACGAGTTCCTCGAATGTCATCTGAATGACCTGCTGGTGCTCGAGGACCAACGCATGATGATCGCGGCCGAGCGCGGTTATGGCTATCGCAGCACCGATGAGGGTACGAGTTGGGAGAGCTTCCGGTTTCCCTACAGCGGTTCGATGTTCGGCCTGATCGAACAGGATGGCTGCATCATCGCCTACGGCCTTCGCGGCAATATCCAGAAGAGCTGTGATTTCGGTGATTCCTGGACGCGCCTCGAGTACGACGGCGATCAGACCCTGATGGGTGCGACGCATCTGACCGACGGCCGGGTGCTGATGGTCGGTTCCGCGGCCACCCGAGTCACGCTGGATGCGGATGGCAACATCGACGTCCAGGCCGACCGCCTGGGCAGCGATTACGCCGCCGTCCTGGTCGACGACGGCCACCTGATCCTGGTCGGAGAAGACGGAGTTCGCTATGACTGAGTCGAAGGGTTTCGCGGCCCGCGTCGCGGAGGCGATTTTCGCGATCCGCCCGCTGATCCTGTTGATCTTCATCGTCGGCAGCGCGGTGATGGCCTACTCGATGGTGCAATTGCGCGTCGATGCCGGCTTCAAGAAGCAGCTGCCGCTCGATCATGAATACATGCAGACCTTCCTGGACTACGAGCGAGAGTTCGGGGGCGCGAACCGCATCATGGTCGCCCTGATGGCTCGCGATGGCGAGATGTTCACGCCGGAATTCTTCAGCGCGTTCGAAGAGGTCAGCAACGATGTGTTCCTGCTGCCGGGGGTCGATCGTGCCAGTGTGCGCTCGATTTTCACGCCGAATGTCCGCTTCGTCGAAGTCGTGGAGGATGGGTTCGCCGGCGGTAACGTGATCCCGGCCGACTTCCAGCCGACCGAGGAGATGTTCGACCGGGTTCGATCGAACATCATCAAATCCGGCGAAGTCGGGCGACTGGTCGCCGAGGATTTCTCCGGCGCCATGGTCTGGGCCAACCTGCTGGAAGAAGACCCATCGACCGGTGAAACGCTCGACTACCAGGACGTCGCCGACCGGCTGGAGTCGATCCGGACCGAATTCGAGGGCGACAACCAAACCGTACACATCATCGGCTTCGCCAAGATCGTCGGCGATGTCGCCGACGGCGCACGCGGTGTGGTGACCTACTTCGGCGTGGCCTTCGCGATCACGGCGCTGCTGCTGTTCCTGTACTCGAAGTCCGTCTGGTTGACGGCGCTTCCGTTGGTCTGCTCCACGGTGGCCGTGATCTGGCAGCTCGGTGCGCTGAGCCTGCTCGGATTCGGCATCGACCCGATGAACATCCTGACACCGTTCCTGGTCTTCGCCATCGGGGTCAGTCACGGGGTGCAGATGATCTCGGGATGGCAGGCCGAGAAGTTCTTCGGCGGGCGATCCCCCGCCGGCGTGCACCAGTCCGGTCTCGACCTCGCAAGCATCCCGATCGCCAGCAGCCTGGACGCGGCCAAGGCGACCTTTGCTCGGCTGCTCGCTCCGGGCTCGATCGCGCTGCTGTCCGACACGATCGGGTTCCTGACCATCCTGCTGATCAATATCAGGATCATCCAGGAACTGGCCATTACGGCATCGATCGGTGTGGCGATCATCATCTTCACCAACCTGGTGCTGCTGCCGATCCTGCTGTCCTACGTGCGGATGCGCAATGGCGAAAAGTATCGCCAGCGGGCCCTGAAGAAGGCCGAGACGACATCGATCATCTGGCGCTTCGTGGCCTCGTTCACGCGCCCGGGCGTGGCCGCGGTAACCATCCTGGTCGGCGTTGTGCTGTTTGCCGGCGCACTGTACAAGTCGCAGGACATGCAGATCGGGGATTCCGAGGCCGGCGTGCCCGAACTGCGCCAGGACGCCCGCTACAACCAGGACGCGCGCCTGATCTCCGATCGCTTCTCGCTCGGCACCGATCTGATCTCGGTGATCGCCGAGACGGTACCTCAGGCCTGTACCGAGAATCCGGAGATCATGGACGCGATCGACGACTTCTCGTGGCAGATGCAACAGGTCGAGGGTGTGCAGCAGGTGATTTCGTTGCCGATGGCGGCCAAGATCATCAACGCCGGATGGAACGAGGGCAATCTGCGCTGGAAGGTGCTGCCGCGCAATGTCTTCATCATGCGCCAGAACCTCCAGAACATCGAAACCGATTCCGGCCTGCTGAATCGCGACTGTAGCGCGATGCCGGTCATGATCTTCACCGAGGATCACAAGGCCGAGACGATCGCGCGCGTCGTCCAGCGGGTCAAGGAGCTCCGGAGCGAGTTCCTGGTCGAAGGTCTCGAGATCCACGGTACCGGTGAAGTGGTCGAAGGACTGCTCGACCAGGACGCGCCGGTCTGCGAAGAGGACGTATGCTTCCGCCTCGCGACCGGTAACGTCGGCGTAATGGCCGCGACCAACGAGGAGGTCCGGGCTGCGCAGACGCCGATGCTGCTCTACGTCTACGGCGCGATCATCCTGCTGTGCCTGATCACCTTCCGCTCGGTTCTCGGCACGCTCTGCATCGTGCTGCCGCTGGTGCTGGTCAGCTACATGGCCTATTCGCTGATGGCCTTCATGGGCATCGGTCTGAAGGTCAACACGCTGCCGGTCGTTGCACTCGGTGTCGGTATCGGGGTCGACTACGGCATCTATATCTACAGTCGCCTGTCCAATCACCTGAAGGAAGGCCTGACGCTGGACCAGGCCTATATGCAGACGCTTCGCCTGACCGGCAAGGCGGTATTCTTCACCGCGATCACGCTTGCCGTCGGCGTCGGGACCTGGCTGTTCTCGGACCTCAAGTTCCAGGCCGACATGGGCGTATTGCTGGCGTTCATGTTCATCTTCAACATGATCGGCGCGATGCTGCTGCTGCCTGCGCTGGCCCGCTGGCTGCTGCGGCCGCGCGAAGCCGCCTGATCACCGTGCAGATTGCCCGGGTCGGCCTCCGGCCCGGGTCGTTTCTTTCTCGCCGCCCATCCCGTCTTCCCACCCCGTTGGGCACCGTATGGACCGAGCCGACGACCTGGCGTTGATGTCCAGCGGCGGCAAGGACTCGGTCGCCGCCTGCATGGCGCTGGCCGGGACCGGCCGACCACGCTGGCTGATCACGACCTGCGGTGAAACCGACGAGCGCGTCGCCATCCACGGCACCCGGCGCGGAGTGATCGAGCTTCAGGCCGAGCAGCTGGGCGCCGAACCGGTCATTGTTCCGTTGCCCGAGGCCTGCGACAACCAGACCTATCGAGCGCGGGTCCGCGCAGCAGTCGAGCCGCTGATCGGTCAGGGCCTGCGCAGGCTCGCCTTCGGCGACCTGTTTCTCGACGACGTCCGGGCGTTTCGCGAAGCACAGTGCCGCGACCTCGGGTTGCGCGCGGAGTTTCCGCTCTGGGGCCAGAGCACCGCGAAACTGGCGTGGCGCCTGGCCGATGCGGGGATCGACGCGCGGATCTGCAGCGTCGATGCCGAGCGGGTCGATCCGGCGAACCTCGGTCGGCGCTGGACGCCGAAATGGCTGGAAACGCTGGGGCCCGGCATCGACCCTTGCGGCGAGAACGGAGAATTCCACACCCTGGTCGTCGATGCGCCGGTGATGCGCTCACCGATCGACGTGGTGCCCGGACAGGTCTCGATCAGTTTCGGTCGTTTTCACATGCTGGATCTTCGACCGCTCTGAGCGCGTCCAGTCGGTCGCACAATCGATCGGCAGCCTCGAGAATCCGGGGCGTCGGGCGAACCAGCGGCCCGGCCTCGACGCCCAGTACCGGAAGACAGCGGTCCTGCTGCAGCGCTGAATGGACCGCCTCGCGCGCCCGGGACTGCGGTTCGGCCTCGCCGGGCCCCAGCCCGACCAGGACCAGGTCGATCTCGGCGTCGAGCACGGCCTCGGCACCGACCGAAGCCGCTTCCACATCGAGATCGGCGAACACGTTCGACGCGCCGCACAGCGCGAACACCTCGTTGATCACGTGTCGACCGCCGAGCGTGAACAGCGGCCGTGCGCTGACCTGGTAGAAGACGCGAAGGGCTTCGGTCGGGTCGCTGGCCCGCGCGCGGCGCGCAGCCAGCGCAGCCCGATACCGATCGGCGGCCCGACCTCCCGTCCGGGCACGATCACCGAGTGCAGCCAGCGTTTCGAGCGCGCTGCCGATCTGGTCCAGCGTCCGGGTCTCGATCTCGATGACCACGATGCCCAGCGCGCCGATCTGCTCGATGGCCGCCGCCGGTGTGCCGCCCGTCCAGACCAGCGCGTGGGTCGCGTCGAGCGCGAGAATCCGCTCCGGATCGAAGCGGAAGGCGTCGCCGATCCGCGGAAGTCGTTGGGCCGGTTCGGGGTGATCGCTCCATTCCACGGCGCCGACCAGGTGATCGCCGATTCCGGCCTCGTAGGCCAGTTCGGTCAGGTGCGGGGCCAGGCTGACGATGCGCGGGGCCGGTGCCGGCTGGCCGACGGCGACCGATGGCCCAACCAGGGCGAGCCAGACGATCCAGCCGACCGCCCAAGCGGGCCCGGCTGGCCTGCGCTTCCGCTGTCGGCGGGTCCCGGCCCATTCGGGCCCGGCGGCGGCGCGGCGCGGGCGATTCATCGAAGCGCCTCGAGCTGCTCGACGAGGTCGTCGAGGTGTTCGGCGGGCGACAGGCAGCCGTGTGCAGTGCACGGCCAGGCGGCCGGGCTCGTGCGGTCGGCGGCCGCCTGCAGCATCGGCGGCAGGTCGGTCAGTCCGGACGGCACCACCAGAACGTCCAGGTCCACCCGCCGGCGCAATCGAGCCGCCCAGGCGGCGGTTTCGGCCGCCGGTCCGCCCAGCACGATCCGGGTCCGCGGATGTTCGAGGACGCGCAGTGCCCGCAGCCAGGTGGCGTGGGCGCTGGGCTGCGAAAGCAGGTCGGCGCGCACCGCGTCGATGGCCAGACGGGCCATGTCCAGCCGGGCCAGGTCGTCGGTCAGGCGGGCCAGTTCGATCCAGCCGCGCACCGCAAGCGCCGCGCCGGCCGGCTGGGCGTCGTCCTGGTCGGCGCGCGGGCGCATCACGACCACCGGCTGGTCGACGGGGGTCAGCGCAAAGCGCGCCGAGTCGGGGTCGTAGTGCAGCCGCTCGATCGCATCGGCCTGCGCCCGGGCCCGGGCCAGCCGCTCCGGATCGAAGCGCGCGTGCAGCAGCGCCAGTTCCGCGTCGAGGAGGGCCGCGCGGTCGTCGAGCAGCAGCGGGTGCTCGGCACGTTCGCCGCGCAGGACGGCGCGGGGCGGGTCGCGATCCACCAGCGCGCCGTGGACCCGATCCAGGGTTGCCACGGCGAGGTCGATCCAGTCGGCTCGCCCGAGCCGGAGGCCGGCCCGCGCCAGCGCCGCGACCGCCAGCGCGTTGTAGCCGGCCCGGAGCTGGGCGTCGCGGGCCGGCGGCGGGCGGCGCGAACGGAATCGCTGCAGTTCACCGCGGATCCGATCCAGCGTCGTGCCTACGGCCTCGACGGGCTGTCCGGGGCCGACCAGTTCGTCGAGGGCCCGGGCCAGTACCGGATGCCAGCCACCGTCGGGCCGGTTGCTCGGTCCATCGAGTCCATAGCGCGCGGCCGCCAGTTCGATATCGTCGGGCGCGAGCGCCGCCTCGAAGTCCGAGCGCTGCCAGCGGTAGAACGCCCCTTCGGCCATCGGAACCTGGCCCGGCTCCAGCGCCGAGTCCGCTTCGCGGTGTTCGGTCGGGACCGGGCTGTCGGCGTCGAGGCTGGTCGCGAAGCCTCCGCCCGGCAGGCCCAGATCGCGGACCAGGAAGTCGGCAGTCCGGGTGGCCGCGTCGCGCAGCTGCGTATCGCCCCAGCGCGCGGCGGCTTCGCCCAGCAGGTCGAGCAGCTGGGCGTTGTCGGTCAGCATCTTCTCGTAATGCGGAATTTCCCAGGCCGCGTCGGTGCAGTAGCGGAAGAAGCCGCCGCCGACCTGGTCGGCCAGTCCGTTGCCGACGATGGCTTCGACGGCGTCGGCCAGCATGCGCTCGGCGGACGGGTCATCGTCCGAGCGCTCGGCCAGCCAGGCCAGCAGCGGGGCCTGGGGAAACTTCGGCGCAGTGCCGAATCCTCCGTGGCGCGGGTCCTCGCGAGCCTCGAGTTGGCCGATCAGGATGTCCTCGGGATCGTCGGCCGTCGCGGCGTCGCCGCGCGCCGAACGTGCCTCGACCAGCGACAGCGCCTCGAGCATCCGGCGGTTCTGGGCGCGCAGCGTGTCGCGCTGCTGCAGCCAGGCGGCATGAACTCGGTCGAGGAATTCGCCGAAGCCGATCTGGCCGGCGCGCGACTCCAGCGGAAAATAGGTCCCGGCGACGAACGGCACCAGGTCCGTCGGGTCGAGCACGATGGTCAGCGGCCAGCCGCCGCCGCGCCCGGTCAGCAGCTGGTAGGCCAACTGATAGGTACGGTCGAGATCCGGCCGGGCTTCGCGGTCGACCTTGATGCAGACGAACCAGTCGTTCAGTTTCCGGGCGATGTCGGCGTCATCGAAGCTCTCGTGCGCCATCACGTGGCACCAGTGGCAGGCCGCGTAGCCGATCGACAGCAGAATCGGGCGGTCACTGTCGCGGGCCTCGCGCAGCGCGGCATCGTCCCAGGGCTGCCAGTCCACGGGCTGATCGGCGTGTTGTTCGAGGTAGGGGCTGGTGCTGCCGCGGAGGCGATTCGGCATGGTGCGGGCTCGGGGACGTCGGTCCGCGAGGATACCGCAGCCGGTCGCCCGCCCGGCCGGGCGGGCGACACGAGAGCGGCATGCCTCCAGTACAATCCGGGTTGGTTTCGATCGGATCGCCCCGCGCATGTCGTCGCTCCCGTTTCTCGTCGACTTCGATCCGGTCGCGCTCGATCTGGGCGTGGTCCAGATTCACTGGTACGGCATCACCTACCTGTTGGCCTTCGCCACGGCCTGGACGCTGCTGCGCCATCGCGCCCGCCAGCCGCACTGGCCGATCGAGCCGGTCCAGGTCGGCGACTACCTGTTCTGGGGCATCGTTGGGGTCATCGTCGGTGGTCGGCTGGGCTACGTCCTGTTCTACGGGCTGGATCGATGGGCCGACGACCTGCTGTTCCCGTTCAAGCTGCAGGACGGCGGAATGTCGTTCCACGGCGGACTGATCGGCGTGCTGGTCGCCATGGCCCTGTATGCCCGCCACCTGGGCATCGGCTTCCTGAAACTCGGCGATTTCACGGCCCAGGTCGTGCCGCTCGGTCTGGCCTTCGGCCGGCTCGGCAACTTCATCGGCGGTGAATTGTGGGGCCGGATCAGCGACGTGCCGTGGGCCATGGTCTTTCCGGCTGCGCTCGATCGCGTGTACTCCAGTCCCGCCGCACTCGAGGCGGCCTGGCGGGCCGGCGAACTCAGCGAGCAGGCCCGGCACCCGTCGCAGCTCTACCAGGCCGCGCTCGAAGGACTGCTGCTGTTCGTCATCGTCTGGCTGTTCGCGCGCCGGCCGCGCCCGGCCGGCGCCGTCGGTGGCGTGTTCCTGGCCGGCTACGGCGTGTTCCGGATCATCGCCGAGTTCTTCCGAGAGCCCGATGCGCACCTCGGCTTCGTCGCCTTCGGCGGTCTGACCATGGGCATGGCGCTGTCGCTGCCGATGATCGTCGCCGGCATCGCGCTGCTCGCGTACGCCTACAGGAAACCGGCATGAAGACCTATCACGACCTGATCCGCCACGTCCGCGACCACGGCGTGCGCAAGTCCGACCGCACCGGCACCGGCACGCTGAGCGTGTTCGGCTACCAGATGCGCTTCGATCTCGACGACGGCTTTCCGCTGGTCACGACCAAGAAGCTGCACCTGCGCTCGATCATCCACGAGCTGCTGTGGTTCATCCGCGGCGACACCAACGTCGGCTACCTCAACGAGCACGGTGTGTCGATCTGGGACGAGTGGGCCGACGAGCAGGGCCGGCTGGGACCGGTCTACGGCGAGCAGTGGCGCTCCTGGCCGGCCCCGGGCGGCGAGTCGATCGACCAGCTGGCGCGCATCGTCGAGCGGATTCGGCGGCGCCCGGACTCGCGCCGGCACGTCGTCTCGGCCTGGAATCCGACCGTGCTGCCCGACGAGAACCTCGCTCCGCACGAGAACCCGGCCCAGGGTCGCATGGCGCTGGCGCCGTGCCACACGATGTTCCAGTTCTGGGTCGCCGACGGCCGGATCAGCCTGCAGCTCTACCAGCGTTCGGCCGACTGCTTCCTCGGCATCCCGTTCAACGTCGCCTCGTACGCGCTGCTGTTGATGATGGTCGGCCAGGTCACCGGTCTGAAGCCGTGGGAGTTCATCCACACGCTCGGCGACGCGCACCTTTACCTGAACCATCTCGACCAGGTCGACGAGCAGCTCGCGCGCGAGCCGTACCCGCTGCCGGAAATGCGCCTGAACACCGAGCGGACCCGGCTGGAGGACTTCGTATTCGAGGATTTCGAGCTGGTCGGCTATCGGTCCCATCCGGCGATCAAGGCGCCCATCGCCGTATGACGGGATCCGCCGCATGAACGACTGGCCCAGAATGAGCGGGTCCAGCGGATGAGCGATTCCGATGCCCGTCCTTCTGTTGTCCTGGTCGCGGCGCTGGCCCGCAACCGCGTGATCGGTGCCGACGGCGGCATGCCGTGGCACCTGCCGGCCGACCTGGCCCGCTTCAAGCAGGTCACGCTGGGCCACCCGGTGATCATGGGCCGGGCGACATTCGAGTCGATCGGCCGGCCGCTGCCGGGACGGCGCAACATCGTGCTGAGTCGCCGCGGCTTCGACGCGCCGCGCGGCGTCGAGTGTGCCGGTTCGCTGGACGAGGCGCTGGACCGGCTCGACGCCGACACGCCGGCGATGGTCATCGGCGGCGGTCAGGTCTACGCCGAGGCGCTGCCCGGTGCGGCCCGGATGGAGTTGACCCTGATCGACGCCTGTCCGGACGGCGACACGCGGTTTCCGGCCTGGTCGCGCGCCGAGTGGCGGCTGGTCGCCAGCCAGGCACGGCCGGCCGACGACGACAACCCCCATCGACTGGTGTTCGTCACGTTCGAGCGGCGTGACGGGCCCGAGGAGACCGACGATGATTGACCGAGGTGCACGGCTGCTGATCGCAGTGGTGGTGCTGCTGCTCACGGCCAGCTGCCAGGCCGACGGGCCGTGGGTGGAGGTCGCCGGCATGCGCTACCAGGTCGAGATCGCCGCCGACGACGCAACCCGCGCCCGCGGCCTGATGTTCGTCGATTCGATGCCCGACGAAGAGGGCATGCTGTTCATCTGGCGGACGTCCGAACCCCGTTCGATGTGGATGCGCAACACCCGTATCCCGCTGGACATCCTGTTCATCGGCGCCGATCGGACCATCGTGGCCTGGTCGCTGGATACCCCGCCTTGCCGCACGCGCCGCTGCCCCAGCTATCCCAGCGGCGTGCCGGCGAAGTACGTGCTGGAAGTCAACGCCGGCCAGATGGAAGCGCTGGGCGCCGAGATCGGCGATCCGGTGGTGTTCGGCAATATCGCCGGCGAGGCCGGCGGCTGATCGCTCAGTCGCGTTCGTCGGTGACGCTCGCCGCGTTGGCGTTTCCATCGTCGTTGTCCGTCCCGTCGCGTTTGCGATCGCGGAGGCTGCCCAGGATCAGCGTTCCGATCAACAGCAGGATCTCGTCGATGAAGGGGATCGGATCCGGCACGGCCAGGTTGATCAGAAACAGCATGGAGCCGATCAGCATCAGCGTAGGAAAACGGCGTCGGCGCAGGAAGCGGCGGATCGCGGACAGCAGCATGGCGTCTCCTCGGGGTCGGGAACGCTAGTTCCTTTCGAAGTCGGACGTAGAATACGGCATCGATTCCCGCGGAGAGCGCGCGATGTTCCGATTCCGTTTCACGACCGGTCTGGTCCTGGTCCTGCTGCTGGTCGCCTGTGGCCCGCGCGACGACGGGCGAATCGGGCTCGCGCCCGAGGACCAGTCGGCCGCCGATGGCGAACTGTACCCGACGTTCAAAGCCATCCAGGTCGACGTCCGGCCGGTTGCCGAGCCGCTTGCGGCACTGTTCCTGGAGGCCTGGGCACCGCTGGCATCGAGTCTGCCGGAGGGCACGACGGTGGAACTCTGGACCACCGGCGAGGCCGATGCCGACGCCGGCTGCCTGGCCGGCGGCCGGATTTTCGTGACCCAGGGCTTGCTGGCCTGGATCGAACACCCTGATGAATTGACCGGCGCGCTCGCCGCCGCGCTCGGCCAGTGCCCGGCTGCGCGACGGGCCTGGGAGGGTCGTGCGCGGGCGGTGCTGGCGCCGGTCGAGGCCGAACACCCGCTGCTGGCTCGCTACCGCGACTACCGGCTGGCCGAGAACGCCGCGCTGATGGCGCAACTGCTGCTGCGCGGCTGCGGCGGGCGGGATTGCGTTGCCGCGGCGGCGGAGCGGCTGCAGGCGGCGGGTCGTGGTGCCGATGGCCTGGCGCGGCTCGGCCATCGGCTGGTCGAGCAGAGACCCGAGGCGGCCTGGCTCGACCGGCTGGGCACGAGCACGTTTCCGCCGGCCGAAGACGCGACCGGCGCGGGCCTCGATGGGGTGCTGGACAGCTTCCACGCCAAGCGGGAGGGTCTCGGCCAGCTGGCATCGGTCAAGCGGGCGATGTATGCCGGCGATCTGGGCGATGCCTACCGCCAGGTCCTGCGCGCGCGGCGTGCCTTGAACAATGAATTCGAGGCCGAACTGGTCTTTGCCGAACTCAGCTTGCTCAACTACCACCCCGATTCTGCCGAGCGGTCGATCGAACGCCTGCAGGCCAGCGGTCGCCGGATTCCCCAGGCCGATTTCCTGTGGGGCGTGCAGGCTGCGCAGTCGCGCCAGCGCGACGTCGGCCAGCGGCGGCTCGAGGCCAGCTTGGAGACGCTGCCGCGAATCTTCGCCCATTTCCAGCTCGCCATCCTGCTGCACCGCGCCTGGGAGAACGACGCGGCTTTGCCGCATTACCGGATCGTGGCCGCCGCCGAGCCGGGTCATCCGAGTTCGGCGCCGGCCGCGTCGTATATCGACCAGATCGAGGGGCGGTGACGTGGCGTCGCGCCTGCGGCTGATCCAGGTCTCGGACTGCCACCTGGCGGCCGATCCCGACGCCCGGTACCGCGAGCAGTCGGCGGATCGAAACCTCGATGCGCTGGCCGCCGCGGTCGACCGCTTCGCGCCCGACTGGCTGGTACTCACCGGCGACCTGTCCGAGGACGCCAGCCCGGAAAGCTACGCGAGGATCATCGACTGGGCCGGCCGTTTCGCCTGCCGCGTGGCCTGGTTGCCGGGCAATCACGACGATCGATCGGTGATGACGCCGATGTTCGCGGCGGCCGGGTTCGAGGCCGGGCCGGTGATCGAGCCCGGCGCCGGCTGGCAATGGGTCCTGCTCGATTCGGCCTGGGTCGACGAGCCGGCCGGCCGGCTCACGCCGGAGCGGCTGGCGCCGCTGGTCGACGTCGATCCGGACCGGCCGCTGGGGATCTTCGTGCATCACCAGCCACTGCCGGTGGGCGCGGCGTGGATCGACAAGGTGCCGCTGCGCGAGCCGAAGGGCTTCTGGTCGGCCGTGGAGGCCGCCGGCGGGGCGGAATTCGTGGCGTTCGGTCACGTCCACCAGCGGTTCCGGGCCCGCTACCGAGGCACCCGCTGCCTGGCCGCTCCGTCGTCGGCCGCCAACAGCCTGCCGCGCGCGCCGCGGTTCACCGCTGGCGAGGTCACGCCGATGGCGCGCGGCTTCGAACTGGGCGCCGGCGGGCGTTGGCGAAGCGGCCTGCTGGCGCCCTGACCGCCAGGGTCAGAATTCCACCATCTCGAAATCTTCCTTGCCCGCCGCGCAGTCGGGACAGACCCAGGATTCGGGCACCTCGTCCCAGCGGGTGCCGGGTGCAAGGCCGGAGTCGGGGTCGCCGAGCTCCTCGTCGTAGATCCAGCCGCAGATCACGCACATCCACTTCTTGTAGGGTTCGGAATCGCTCACGGTTTCCTTCCAGCATCGAACGAGCCGCGCATTCTAGTGGAACCTGCGTCATGGTGTCGGCGCATTTCCGGTCCGGCGCCGGATCGATGTCCCGGGCGGCAGCCCGCCGGGCCTCGCGAGTCCGCGAACCGACGCGGCGAACCGCCCGTCGCGCACGCCGGTGCAGTACCCTGTGCGCCGAAGCGACGTTCCATCCCGTCCGCGCCGCCGTCCGCGAGCGCCGGCGCTGACGAATCACAGGATCGACCCACCCATGAGCCACGCGATCAGCCACGAACTCTTCCTCCGCGCCCGCGCCCGCATCCCCGGCGGCGTGAACTCCCCGGTCCGCGCCTTCGCCGGCGTCGGCGGCGACCCGGTGTTCTTCGAGCGCGCCGAGGGCGCCTGCCTTTATGACGTTGACGGCACGCGCTACGTCGACTACATCGGCTCCTGGGGCCCGATGATCTGCGGCCATGCCCATCCGGCGATCGTCGAGGCGGTGCAGCGCGCCGCGGCCAGGGGCCTGAGTTTCGGCACGCCGAGTCCGGGCGAGGTCACCATGGCCGAGCGGTTGTGCGAACTGGTGCCGTCGCTGGAGCGGGTCCGGATGACCAACTCCGGCACCGAGGCGGCAATGAGCGCCCTGCGTCTGGCCCGCGCCGCGACGGGACGCAAACGCTTCATCAAGTTCGAAGGCAACTACCACGGCCACGCCGACAGTTTCCTGGTCAAGGCCGGCAGCGGCGCCCAGACGCTCGGCGTCCCGACCTCGCCGGGCGTGCCGTCCGAACTTGCCGAGCTGACCCTGAACGCGACCTACAACGATCTGGACTCGGTCCGGGCACTGTTCGAGCGTTATCCGGACGAGATTGCCTGCGTGGCGGTCGAGCCGGTGGCCGGCAACATGAACTGCGTACCGCCGGTTCCGGGCTTTCTCGAGGGCTTGCGCCAGCTGTGCGATGAACACGGCGCGGTGCTGCTGTTCGACGAGGTCATGACCGGGTTCCGCGTGGCCCTGGGCGGCGCCCAGGAACTGTATGGCGTGACGCCGGACATCAGTTGCTTCGGCAAGGTCATCGGCGCCGGCATGCCGGTCGGGGCGTTCGGCGGCAAGGCCGAGGTGATGAAGTTGATCGCGCCCGAAGGCCCGGTCTACCAGGCCGGCACCTTGTCGGGCAACCCGGTGGCCATGGCCGCCGGCCTGGCCAACCTGGACCTGATCACCGAGCCGGGTTTCCATGACCGGCTGACGGCGAGCACGCTGCGGCTGGTCGAGGGCATCCACGCCGCCGCGCAGGATGCCGGCGTGCCGATGGCCACCAGCGCGGTCGGCGGCATGTTCGGGCTGTTCTTCACCGAGCTCGATCGGGTCGAGAACTTCGAGCAGGCCGCGGCCTGCGACCTGGAGGCCTTCAAGCGCTTCTTCCACGGCATGCTCGACGCCGGCGTCTACCTGGCGCCTTCGGCTTTCGAGGCCGGCTTCGTGTCCAGCGCGCACGGCGAACGCGAGATCGACGAAACGATCGCCGCGGCGCGCAGGGTCCTCGGCGCGGGTTGACCGGGCAGGGCCCGGCGCCGTTCAGTCCAGGAACAGGTCCGGCGCCAGTGGCCGCCCGGGCTCGACGGCATAGCGGTCGAAGTCGGTCACGCCGGCTTCGCGCAGCACATCCTCGTCGATCAGGAATTCGCCGGTGCGTGCCGACGGCGGGGCCGCCACGATGGCGTGTGCGGCATCGGCCATGATGGCCGGCGTACGGCAGTTCTTCGGGTCGACCATGTCGCCGAGCATCTTCAGCGCCGCGGTCGCGATCACCGTCTTCGGCCACAGCGCGTTGACCGCGATGCCGCGGTCGCGGAATTCCTCGGCGTGCCCGAGCACGCACAGGCTCATGCCGTACTTGGCCATCGTGTAGGCCACGTGCGGCGCGAACCACTTCGCGTCCATGTTCAGCGGCGGCGACAGATTTAGAATGTGCGGGTGGTCGCTCTGCTCGAGGTAGGGCAGCGCGGCCTGCGTGCAGACGAAGGTGCCGCGGACGTTGACGCCGAACATCAGGTCGAAGCGCTTCATCGGCACCTCCGGCGTCGGCGCGAGGTAGATCGCCGAGGCGTTGTTGACCACGATGTCGATGCCGCCGAAGGTGTCGGCCGTCGTTTTCATTGCGTCGGCCACGGCCGCTTCGTCGCGGATGTCGACCTTCAGCGGCAGCGACCGGCCGCCGGCCTGATCGATGGCCTCTGCCACGCTGTGGATCGTGCCCGGCAGCTTCGGGTGCTTGCGCTCGGTCTTGGCCGCGATGGCCACATTGGCGCCGTCCGCGGCGGCGCGCAGCGCGATGGCTTCGCCGATGCCGCGAGAGGCGCCGGAAATGAACAGGGTCTTGCCGGACAGGGTGCTCATGACGCGTTTCCGATCGAATCTGGACAGGGTCGGGCAGTGTAGCCCGATGCTCGTGCGGACGCGGGGACGGCCGTGATCGAGGCGCTGCGCGATTTGATCGAGTCGCTGGTGGCCGATCCCGCCCTGCTGCTGATCGCCGGTTTCCTGATCGCCTTCCTCGAGGCCGTGGCCGTGATCGGACTCATCGTGCCCGGAATTCTGCTGCTGCTGTTGATCGGCGCGGGCATCGGCTGGGATCCGCCGCTGATGCTGGCCTTGACCGCGGCCTTCGCGCTCGGCGCCTGGTCCGGCGATGGGCTCAGCTACGCGCTCGGGCGGCGGCATCAGCAGCGGCTGGCCGACCTGGCGCCGGAATCGAACTCCGCGAAGTGGCTGGCCCGGGGGCAGGCCTTCTTCCGCCAGCACGGCGGACGGAGCGTACTGATCGCGCGCTTCGTCGGACCGCTGCGTCCGGTGGTTCCGGTCGTTGCCGGATCGCTTGGCCTGCCGGCCCGACAGTTCGTGCCGCGCATGCTGCTGGCCGGATTGCTCTGGGCGCCGGCGATGGTGCTGCCCGGCGCGCTGTTCGGCGAATCGCTGCAACTGGCCGCCGAGTTCGGCGGACGGCTCGCGGTGCTGCTGCTGGTGCTGCTGATCGGCGGCTGGGCCGTGGTCAGCGGCGTCCGGTTCGGCTACGACCTGGCCGCCCGCCGCAGCACCTGGTGGCTGAAGCGGCTCGGCCAGGCGCTGCGCCGCCACCCGCATATCGGCCGCATCGCCGGCCCTCTGCTGGTGCCGGGCCGGCGCGAGGTGATCCCGGTGCTGGGCCTGGCCGGCGTCCTGCTGCTGTCGTTCGCGGTGCTGCTGACGCTGCTCACGCTGGCCGCGCTCGAGACCTCGCCGATGCTGACCGAGCGGGTCGTGACCACGACGCTGTCGGGCAGTCTGCGCACCCCGTTGGCCGACCCGGTCTTCGTCGTTCTCGGCCTGGCCGGCTCGCCGTCAGTGGTGTTCGTCGTCGGGCTGGGAATGGCCGCATTCTTCGCCCTGGCGCATTGCCGCCAGGCGCTGGTTCACTGGGCGCTGGCGGTCGGCGTCGGCAGCCTGCTGGCGTTCGCGCTGGACGCGCTGCTCGCGGCGCTGCCGTTCTACGTTCCCGGCCCGGACCTGCCGTTCGCCGCCCTGGTGCTGCTGCATGGATTCGCGGCGGTCGTCGCGGCCAAGGACCTGCCGGCCACGCGGCGCAAGTGGCTGTACCTGGCCGTGACCTCGGCGCTGATGCTGTTCGGGTTCGCGCGCCTTTACCTGGGCCAGGCCCAGCTGTACGCGCTGGCCATCGCGCTGGCCCTGGCGGTCTGCTGGGTCACACTGATCGGAATCGCCTATCGGGTCCGGGTGCGTGCATCGCGCCGGCGCTCGTCGTTCGCCCTGATCGGGCTGTTCCTGCTGTTCGGATCGATCGGCGCAATCGCGGCCAACGCACAGGGCTACGGGGCGTTGCTCGGCGCCCAGCAGTCGCCGCTGCCGCGGGTCAGCGTGGACGCCGGGCACTGGTGGCGACACGGAACGCGGATTTCGGGCGATGCCCTGCCGGCGCGGCGGACCGTGCTGGGCGACGCCGAGGTCCAGCGCTTCGACGTCCAGCTGGCCGCTTCGGCCGAAACGATCCGGGCCGCGCTGGACGAGGCCGGCTGGCAGCCACTGCCGCAGCTGGATGCCGACGCCCTGCGCGCGGTGTTCCGAACCCGCCGCGAGCCCGAGGCGTTGCCGCACCTTCCGCGCGAGTTCAATGGGCGGGCGCAGGAAATCGCACGCCGGCTGCCGCTGGGCGACGGGCACTGGGTGGTGATCCGGGCCTGGCGCTCGGGCTGGCAGCTGACGCCCGACCAGCGCCCGGTCTGGCTGGTCCAGCTGCGCCTGCTTCGCCCGGTCACGATGGCCGGGTTGTTCAATACCTGGCGGCGCCAGGCGGATCCCGGCGGGCGAGCGCTGGAGGCCTTTCGCGAGGCCGGCGAGGAGTGGCGCTGGCAGACCGCGGCGAGCGATACGGCGTGGCGAGCCGACGCCGGCCGATCGCCCTGAGCCGTCCGGGGCAGCGGCTGGTTCAGGCCGTGATCAGGTCACGCTGGGCGTAGGCTGTCTTCCAGTGGTCGCCGGTCTTGCGCGCGACTTCGGTGTCGAAGTAGTGCAGGAACCGGCGCCGGTCCTCGGGCGCGTCCTTCAGCGCGGTGCCGAGCACGAAATGGATCAGGTTGGCGACCGTCATCCGGCCCTCGCCGTAGTAGTGCGCGTGCACGCTGAGCGCATGGGCGACATTGACGGCCTCGGCGGTGGACATCGTCGCCGCCTCGAGCCGGTCGGTGCTGCGCCCGTCCAGCGACTGGCCGTTGCGCAGTTCGTGGAAGATCGTCACCAGGACTTCCATGACGTCGGTATCGATCTCGATGTCGATGCCGGACCGGGCGTTGCGTTTTCCGACCTCCCGGACGACGATCTCGATTTCCGCCTCCAGCTGTCGGATCGGTTTGACCAGCTCGAAGTTCAGTCGCCGCTTCAAGGCAGCGCTCATGCTGTAGAGGCCGGCGTCGATGCTGTTCGATGTCGCGATGATGTTGAAGCCGTTCCGGGAATGCACTGCGCCGTCCGCGCCGCTCAACTCGGGGATGGTGATGACCCGATCGGAGAGGATGGTCAGCAGGGCATCCTGAAGCGGCTGCGGGCAACGGGCCAGCTCCTCGAAGCGAACGATCTTGCCTTCGCGGATGCCGCGCAGCACCGGTCCCTCGACCAGCGCCTCGCGAACCGGGCCGCGTTCGCGCAGCATGGCTTCGTTCCAGGTGTAGAGCAGCTGGTCGATGCTCGATACCGCGCCGCCCTGCACGGTGATCGACGAATCGCCGGAGATGGCCGCGGCCAGCAGCTCCGAGAACCACGACTTGGCCGTACCGGGCGGTCCGACCAGCAGGCAGCCGAGGTCGGTACACAGCGAGATCACCACCCGGTTGACGATTGCCGGGTCGGTGACGAACTTGCGCGAGATGTCGAGCGCCTCGTCGCCGAGCACGAATTTCTCCACGGCGATCGGCGACAGTCGCCAGCCCGGCGGGCGCGGATGCGTGTCCCACGCGTCGAGCCGGGCGAGCTCGTCGGCGTGCAGGGTCTCGGCCGGGACGCGCTGCAGTCCCTGTGCGGAATCGGGCTTGCTCATTCGGGTCGAAGTCCTCCACGCTGTTCGGGGGCCATCCGCTCCTGGGGCAGCAGCCGGGGCAGTTCGCTCAGCGGAATCACGCCTTCGATGACGTGATCGAGCGCGCTGTCGCGCATCGTGATCAGGCCGGAATCCAGCGCGCGCCAGCGCAGTTCGCCGATCGGCGGCTGCTTGGCGATGTGGTTGCGGACCGCGTCGTTGACGTGGAGATACTCCACGATCCCGATCCGGCCCCGCGTGCCGCGTCCGCCGCACTCGGTGCAGCCGCGTCCGATGTAGCTCCGGAACCCGGTCGGCGGCCCGTCGGGGAACAGTTCCC
>CAZJSH010000046.1:0-19943 GCA_964548715.1 uncultured Halomonas sp.
CCCGCGTAAACGGCGACGCGGCTCCCGGCTATGCCTCCGGCCAGGCGATCGCCGAGATGGAACGGCTGGCCGCCGAGGCGCTTCCCGACGGCATGACCCTGGAATGGGCCGGGCTGGCCCTGGAAGAAAAGCAGTCGGGCTCGACGGCCGCCATCGCGTTCGCCTTCGGCCTGATCCTGGTGTTCCTGATCCTGGCCGCCCAGTACGAGAAATGGTCGCTTCCGCTGGCCATCATCACCGCCGTGCCGTTCGGGCTGTTCGGGGCGCTGGTCGCGGTCTGGCTTTCGGGCATGGAAAACGACGTCTACTTCCAGGTCGGCCTGATCACCTTGATCGGGCTTTCAGCCAAGAACGCAATCCTGATCGTCGAGTTCGCCCAGCTGAAGTTCAGCGAAGGCGCGAACGCGGCCGATGCGGCGATCGAGGCGGCCAAGCTCCGGCTACGCCCGATCCTGATGACCTCGCTTTCGTTCATTCTGGGGACGCTGCCGCTGGTCATCGCTTCGGGCGCCGGCGCCAACGCGCGCCACTCGATCGGCACCGGCGTGATGGGCGGCATGATCGCGGCCACCACGCTGGCGCTGTTCTTCGTACCGCTGTTCTACGTGCTGATCACCAAGGCATCGAATCGCGGCGGCGCCCGGGGAGGTCGGGATGTGGCGTAGCGTGCGACCGGCCCTGCTGGCCCTTGCCCTGACCGGCTGCGCGGTCGGGCCGTCCTACGAGCGCCCGGCGCTCGACATCCCGTCGACCTGGCGAATGGACCGCGTCGATGCCGAGGCAGTGATCGACGCCGCCTGGTGGCGAGCGTTCGACGACCCGGCGCTGGAAGCACTGGTCGACGAGGCCGTGGCCAACAACCTGGACCTGGCCGTGGCGCTGGAGCGGGTCCGCGAATTCGCTGCGCGCGTCGGCATCACGGCGTCGGGCCGGTGGCCGCAACTCGGTTACGACGCGTCGGCGGGACGCGCCCGGCTGTCGCGCGAGACCGGCGTCGGCGCGCTGGGCGGATCGCGCACCGTCGACAACTTCGAGACCAATCTGAACATACGCTGGGAGCTTGACCTGTGGGGCCGGATCGCGCGGGCCGAAGATGCCGCCGAAGCCGATTTCCTGGCCGCGCAGGAGAACCGGCGGGCGCTGGTCCTGGCGCTGGTCACGGCCGTGGCCGAAACCTATGTCGAACTGCGCAGCCTCGACGCACAACTCGAGGTCGCCAATCGTTCGCTGGCCAGCCGCCGACAATCGCTGGATCTGTTCGAACTGCAACTCGAGCGCGGCGTCCTCTCGGAGCTCGAAGTCGCCCAGCTGCGGTCGGAATTCGAGCGCACGGCGGCCACGATCCCGGCGCTGGAGCGGACCATCACGCTGACCGAGAACGCGCTCAGCGTTCTGCTGGGCCGCCCGCCGGGCGACATTCCTCGCGGTCGCCGACTGACCGAGCTGGCCGGCCCGCCGATCCCGGCCGGACTGCCGTCGGACCTGCTCGAGCGCCGACCCGACCTTCGCGCGGCCGAGCAACAGCTGGTCGCCGCCGAAGCCCGGGTCGGCGTGGCCCGCGCCGACCGCTTTCCGCGCATCGCGCTGACCGGCCTGCTGGGCCTGGCCAGTGGCGATCTCTCTCGGCTGGCCGAGTCGTCGGCCGAACAGGCCGCGATCGCGGCCGGGCTCGACGGCCCGCTGTTCACCGCCGGCCGGGTCCGCGGCGGCATCGAGGCGGCCGAGGCCGCAGCCGCCCGGGCCGAGCTTGCGTATCGGGGCGCGGTCCTGACGGCATTGCGCGAAGCCGAGGACGCGCTGGTCACCCACGCCACGACCCGTGCCGAGCGCGACGCACGGGTTCGGCAGGTCGAGGCACTGCGCGACTACCGGCGTTTCGCCGTGATGCGCTACGACAACGGCTACACCAGCTACCTGGCGGTACTCGACGCCGAACGGTCGCTGTTCGACGGCGAATTGCAGGCGCTGCGCACCGCAGCCGACGCACTGCGCGCGTTGATCGGACTCTACAAGGCGCTCGGCGGCGGCTGGATCGACCGCGCGCTCGCAGCGCCGTCCGGGAATACCGAAACGGTCACCGAGCCACCGTCCTGACCGGCCGCGGCTTGTCGTCGCCGGTTTCGCCGGGTAGAGTCGAACGCCCTTCCCGACCCGTCGCCGCTCCCCGATGAACCTGCTTCGCCTGCTCGTCCAGCGCCGCTTCGGCGCCTTCTTCACCGTGCAGGCGCTCGGCGCACTCAACGACAACGTGTTCCGCAACGCGCTGGCCACGCTGCTGGTATTCGGCATCGGCGTGGAGGCCGGCTGGGACGTCGCAGGCCTGGTCAACCTGGCCGCGCTGCTGTTCATCCTGCCGTTCTTCCTGTTCTCTGCGGTAGTCGGCCAGCTCGCCGACCGCTTCGAGAAGGCCAGCATGATCCGCTGGATCAAGCTGTTCGAGATCCTGATCTGCGCGTTTGCCGGCCTGGCCCTGTACCTCGGCGACGTCGTGCTGCTGCTGGGCGTGGTGTTCCTGCTCGGCTTCCAGTCCACGCTGTTCGGGCCGATCAAGTACTCGATCCTGCCGCAGCTGCTGCCCCCGGAGCGGCTCACCGCGGGAAACGGGCTGGTCGCGGCCGGCACCTACGTCGCGATCCTGGCCGGCACGATTCTCGGCCCGATCCTGGCCGGGCTGGAGCTGGACTGGCCCTGGGCGGTGCTGCTGGGTACGCTGGTCATTGCCGGCGTCGGCTTGCTCGCCGCACTGGCCGTGCCGCGCGTGCCGGTCGGCGACGCCGACCTGGCCCTGAACCTCAACCCGGTCACCGCGTCGTGGGCCACGCTGCGGCGGCTGGCCTCGAACCGGAATCGGCTGCACAGCGTGCTCGGCGTGGCCTGGTTCTGGTTCTACGGCACCGTGTTCCTGGTCCAGATCCCGGCCTGGACGCAGGGCGTGCTCGGCGGCGACGAACGCGCGCTGGCGGCCCTGCTGGCGCTGTTCATCATCGGCATCAGCACCGGTGCCCTGCTTTGCGACAAGCTGTCGCGCGGCGGAATCGAAATCGGCCTGGTCCCGATCGGCGCGATCGGGATGACACTGTTCGGCTTCGATCTCATGCTCGCCAGCCCCGCCACGCCGCTGGTCGATGCGTCGATAGCCGACCTGCTGGCCCGCGACGGCAGCCTGCGAATCATCGCCGACCTGCTGCTGATCGGGGTGTCCGGCGGGCTGTTCATCGTGCCGCTGTACGCGCTCGTCCAGTCGCAGTCCGGCAACGACGAGCGAGCCCGGGTGATTGCCGGCATGAACATCCTCAACGCGCTGTTCATGGTTCTGGCCAGCGCGCTGGCGATCGTGCTGCTCAGCGGGGTCGGCCTCAGCATTCCGCAGCTGTTCGGAGTCGTCGCGCTGCTGAACCTGGCGGTCGGAATCTACATCGTGCTGCTGGTGCCGGAATTCGCCCTCCGATTCCTGATGTGGGTCATCTCGCGCCTGGTCTACCGGGTTCGCGTCGTCGGCACCGGGGCGCAGCACATCCCGGATCACGGCCCGGGCCTGATCACCTGCAACCACCTGAGCTTCATGGATCCGCTGATCATCGGCGGCACGATCCAGCGGCCGATCCGGTTCGTCATGACTCACCGGATCTACAACCTGCGCGGCCTTACCTGGCTGTTCCGGCTGGCCGGCGCGATTCCGGTCGCTCCGGCGCGCGAAGATCCCGAACTGCTGAAGCACGCGTTCGACGCCGTCGATGCGGCGCTGGCCCGCGGCGAGCTGGTCGGCATCTTTCCCGAAGGCGGGCTGAGCCCCGACGGCGAGGTCCAGCCGTTCCGCTCGGGCATCAGCGAAATCCTCGAGCGTCGCCCGGTGCCGGTCATTCCGATGGCGCTGGAAGGGCTCTGGGGCGGGGTGTTCAGCCGTGCGCCGCGACGGTGGCGCCGGCGCGACCGCGGTTTCCTCTCGCGGGTCCAGCTGAAGATCCTCGACCCGGTCGCGCCCGGCAAGGCCGATCGCCACGAACTCGAGGCGCGAACACGCCGCCATTACGACCGACTACGAAGCCAGCCGACATGACGACCCTGAGCACTCCGCGCCTGCAGATCCGGCCTTGGCAAAGGCACGATCGGCCGGCACTGGAACGCATGGCCGTCGACCGCGACATGATGCGCTACGTGACCGGCGGCAAGCCGTGGTCAGCAGCGCGAATCGACGCCTTCCTGCAGCGGCAGTCCGAGAATCACGATGTCCACGGCCTGGCCTTCGGCGCCGTGACCCATCGGGCGCACGACCGGGTGATCGGCCTGGCCGGGATCCAGCCGCTGGACTCCGGCGCATTCGAACTCGGCTGGTGGATCTGGAAGGACCACTGGGGCCAGGGTTACGCCACCGAAGCTACGCTTGCCGTCGTCGCCCACGCACGCTACGCGCTCGGCCTCGACTGCCTGTATGCGGTCATCGATCCGCCGAATGCGGCGTCGATCCGGGTCGCCGAGAAGCTGGGCATGACCTTCGACCGACGCATCAGCGCACGCGAGACGCGCGCCGAACGGCCGGACCAACCGATCTCACTGTATCGGCTGCTGTTCTAGCGTACCCCGTCACGAATCCTGTAACGTTCAGCGAGACGGAAAGAGCTTCACTGCAAGGCAGGGCTCGCCGGGAATGCGGATTGCCTTTCCAGGAGCCCTGACGCCGCAGATGAGCGCGCTTGTCATCACAACTTGTCATCACAACTTGTCATCACAACTTGTCATCACAATCGGACTCGCCCTTCGGGAGTGCGTCCGAATCGACATTGCGGCGTTCCGATCCTTGTAAAGGGCATGCCATTCGCTGCGGATCGCGCTTTGCACTGTCGACTCAGTCACACTCTGAATGTCACAGGATTCGTGACGGGGTACGCTAGTGCGCCATGAGGCAAGTCAGGTAGCACTCAGCCGCCGCAGCGTGCTGGCTTACACCGTGTCGCCGCCGCCGGGTCGGCGCGCGATGACGATCAGCCGATCGCTTTCCAGGTCGTACGGCTCGCCCTCGAAGTCGCCGTCCACGGCTTCGACCTCGAAGCCGTGATCGACCAGCAGGCGCTGCAGTTCGCCGGCCGACCAGACCCGGTGCGACCAGGCGCGACGATGCACCCGATCGCCGTCGATCAACAACCACTCGTTATCCAGGCGGGTGCCGGCTTCGGTCAGCACCGGGCGCTCGATCAGCAGTGTGCCGTCGTCGTATTCGGTGCAGTGCACCGGCTGCAGATCGCGGACCAGCGTCTCGAGACCCACCAGGTCCAGCACCAGGCGCCCGCCGGGCTTCAGCGAGGCGTGAATCCGGTCGAGCACCCGGCCATGATCGGACTCGTCGTCGAAATAGCCGAACGATGTCCACATCACGAGCACCGCATCGAAGATCGCCGGACGTTCGAAGGTGCGCATGTCGGCCCGCACCGTCTCCACCTCCAGGTCCTCGAGTTCGGCGCGCGCCTCCAGACCGCCGAGCAGGTAGGCGCTGGCGTCGACCGCGGTAACCCGCAGGCCGGCCCGGGCCAGCGGCAGCGCGTGGCGACCGGGGCCGCAGCCCAGGTCCAGCACCGCGCCGTCGTCCAGACCCAGCCGTTCGAGGATCCGGGGCACCTGCTCGGCGGCCTCGGTAAACTGCGGCTCGGAAAACATCAGCGGCCCGAAGCGCCGCCAGAAGTCGTCATCGATGTACCAATCGCTCACCCGGATTCTCCTGGTCTCGTTGCTGCTGCTGGCCAGCGGCTGCGCCACGCTGGGTTGGTACGGACAGGCAATGCGCGGCCAGCTCGAGTTGCTGGCGAACCGAACCGACATCGAACGGCTGCTGGCCGATCCGTCGCTGCCGGCCGAGCGCCGCGAAACACTCGAATTCGCGCTCGACGTCCGCGAGTTTGCCAGCCGATCGCTGGCGCTGCCGGACAATGACAGTTATCGCAGCTATGTCCAGCTCGACCGCGAGGCGGTACTCTGGAACGTGGTCGCCGTGCCGGAATTCTCGCTCACTCCGAAGCCCTGGTGCTACCCGTTCGTCGGCTGTCTGGCCTATCGCGGCTGGTTCCGCCGGGACGCCGCCGAGCGCACGGCCGACAGGCTGACCGAGGACGGCTACGACGTTCGCGTCGCCCCGGTCGCGGCCTATTCGACGCTGGGGGCCTTCGACGACCCGCTGACCTCACCGATGCTGGCCTGGGGGCCGGAACGGCTGGCCGGCCTGATCTTCCACGAGCTTGCCCACCAGCGCCTGTTCATCGCGGGCGACACCGCGTTCAGCGAAGCCTACGCCACCGCGGTGGAGCGCGCCGGGCTGGAGTCCTGGCTGGCCTCGCGCGGCGACGCCGCGGCGCGCAAGCGCCTGGCCGAGCAGCGGCGGCTGGCTGCGGCCTTCACCGAGCTGCTGCTGCGGGCACGCGACGACCTCGGCGAAATCTACGCGTCGCGCCGAAGCGACGCGGCCCGCCGGCAGGCGAAAACGGAACGGTTCGCGCTGCTGCGCGCCGCGATCCTGGACTTCGCCGAACAACCGGGCGCCTCCAACTATGCCGGCTGGGCCCACATCGAACTCAACAACGCCGACCTCGCGCTACGCGCCACCTACGAGGAGGGCACGCGCGCATTCGGTGCGCTTCTGGCAGAATACGACGGCGACTTCGCGCTCTTCCACGCGGCCGCCGAAGCCTTGGCCGATCAGGGTCCCGAGGCGCGCGATGCATTCCTGAATTCATGCCGGACCACAGCCTGCCCGTGAAGCCGATTCCGACACGCCGCGCGCGCGGCTGCAAGCAGACCTCGCGTCCGGCCACACGGGTCTTGTCACTGAGTCTCGTGCTGCTGGTCGCAGGCTCGCCCGGGTGGGCCCAGCTCGGCGAAGACCGACCGGCAACGGCCGGCGGCAGCCAGGCTGCGGCCCAGCAGTGCCGGCCACCGGGCACCGTCCCGCCGCGCGGCCGCATACAGCGCATCGGGCCGCTGCCGATGGATATCCGGGCCAACGACATGCAAGCGCCGGCCGACGCGCCGATGCGGTTTCGCGACGACGTGCTGCTGGTCTATGGCGACCAGGAACTGCGTACCGACGAACTCATCTACGATCCCGAGACCGGCCAGGTCGAACTGCCCGGATGGCTGGAGTACACCGACGCGGTGATCCGGATGCGCGCCGACTCGGCCGCCTACAACACCGAGACCTCGGCCGGGCGCTTCAGCGGCGTCGACTACTACATCGCCGGCGCCGAGGGCGCCGGTCATGCCGGCGAGGTCCGGATGCTCGGCCCCGAGCGGGCCGAGGTGCAGACCTTCGACTTCACCACCTGCGACGTCGACGACCCCGACTGGCAGCTCAAGGCCGGCGACGTGGAGCTGGACTTCGAGCGCGGTGTCGGCACGGCCCGGGACGCGCGACTGGAGTTCAAGGGCTTGCCGCTGCTGTACTCGCCGTGGCTGAGCTTCCCGCTCGACGATCGCCGCAAGTCCGGCTTCCTGTATCCCCAGATCGGCGCGTCCAGCGACAACGGCATCGACCTGGCCGTGCCGTGGTACTGGAACATCGCGCCCAACATGGACGCGACCTTCACCCCGCGTTTCATCGGTGAGCGGGGACTCTCGATGGGTGGCGAGTTCCGGTTCCTGACCCGGCGCCAGGCCGGAACGATCCAGCTCGACGTGCTGCCCGACGACCGCGAGGCCGATCGCGACCGCTGGCTGGCCCGGGCCCGCTATTCGGCCCGGCTGGCCGAGGACTGGACGGCACGGGCCAACGTCAATCGGGTCAGCGATCCGGACTATTTCTTCGATCTCGGCAACGAGCTGGAATCCAGCACCATCCAGTACCTGCGCTCCGATGTCCGGGTGCGCGGCCAGGGCCGGTTCTGGGCAATGACGACGACCTTCGACACCTTCCAGGTCCTCGACCTGAACGTGACCGATGAACGCGAGCCCTACAACCGACTGCCCCGGATCGAGTTCGACGCCGATCTTCCGCTGCCCAACGGGTTCACGTTCCGGCTGGATTCGGAGGCCGTGTACTTCGATCGATCGATCGGCGTGACCGGTCTCCGACTCGATGCACTGCCCGAACTGTCGTGGCGGCTGGTCCGGCCGGGCGGCTTCTTCGAGCCGCGCATCGGGTTGCGCGCGACGGCCTACAGCCTCGCCGACACGGACGCCGGCGCAGAGAACGATCCCAGCCGGATCCAGCCGATCGTCAGCCTCGACGGCGGACTGGTGTTCGAGCGGGAAACCGCTTCGGGGCGGCTGCAGACCCTGGAGCCGCGCGCCTACTACCTGTACGTCCCGGGCCGCTCGCAGTCGGACTTCCCGGTCTTCGACACCCGCGAGCTGACCTTCGGCTTCGCCCAGCTGTTCAGGACCAACCGGTATTCCGGCGCCGACCGCCAGACCGACGCCAACCAGCTGACCCTGGCGGTCACCAGTCGGTTGCTGGACCGCGACGACGGCCGCAGCCTGCTCGACCTGAGTCTCGGCCAGATCTTCTTCTTCGACGATCCCAGCGTACGCCTGCCCGACGAACCCGAGGACGACCGGGAACTGTCGGCCACCGTCGGCGAAATCAACTGGCGGCCATCCGACCGGTTCCTGGTCAACGCGGGTCTGCAGTGGGACCCCGACGACAGCCAGCTCGACGTCGCCGCGTTCGGTCTGCGCTGGAAAGGCGCCGACGCCCGCCAGGTGCAGGTCGGTTATCGTTTCCGGCGGGACCGGGTCGACCAGTTCGACATCCGCTTCCGCTATCCGCTGACCAGTGAACTCAATCTGATCAGCCGGGTCAATTACTCACTGGAGGACGACGAGCCGCTGGAGCTGCTGGCCGGCCTCGAATACGAAAGCTGCTGCTGGGCGCTGCGCACGTCGATCCGACGCTACGTTCGTGATCGTGAAGCCGACCAGCGGACCGCGTTCTTCCTCGAGCTCCATCTCAAGGGGCTGGGCAGCCTCGGCCGCCGTCCCTATAACCTGTTCACGTACTAGCGAGTTTCCCCATGGTCCGAATCCGACGCGTTCTTCCGCTCCTGCTGCTGCTCCTGGCCCCGGCCGCCGGCATCGCCCAGGACCGCCAACCCATCGACGACATCGTGGCGGTGGTCGACGAGTCCGTGATCCTGCGCTCCGAACTCGAGTCGGCCATCGCCGGCGTGGTCGCGCAGGTCCAGGCCCGCGGCGAACGATTGCCGCCGCGCAGCGTGCTTGAAGAACAGGTGCTCGAGCGGCTGATCAGCAACCAGATCCAGATCGAGCGCGCCGAAGCGACCGGCATCCGCGTTTCGGACCAGGACGTCGATCGCGCCCTCAGCGACCTGGCGCGGCAGAACAACCTGACCCTGACTCAACTTCGCGGCGCGATCGAGGCCGACGGCCTGAGCTTCGACGAATTCCGCCAGGAAATCCGCTCCGAGTTGACCACCCAGGCGCTGCGGCGCCGGATCGTCGACGGCATGGACGAGATCACCGATACCGAGATCGACATCATGCTGGCCTCGGACAATTTCCAGGGCGACGAATACAACCTGTCCCAGATCCTGATCCAGGTGGCGGAATCGGCCACGCCGGCGGACATCGATGAAGCCACCGCACGCGCCAACGAAGCGCTCGGCGAGCTGGAGGACGGTCTCGACTTCGCGTCCGCGGCCATCGCCTACTCCGATGCGCCGGACGCGCTGGACGGCGGAGAAGTCGGCTGGCGCAACCTCAACGCCCTGCCGCGCCAGATCGCCGACGTGATCCGCGACCTCGGGCCGGGCGAATTCACCGATCCGCTGCGGATCCAGTCCGGCTTCGTGATCGTGCGCGTCAACGACCGCCGGGCGCAGCGGGAAGTCATCGTCACCGAGTACCAGATGCGTCACCTGATGGTGCGGCCGTCGGAACTCCTGCCGGCCGAGCGAGCGCGCGAGTTGATCGAGTCGCTGCACGACCGGCTCGAAGCCGGCGAGGACTTCGACGAGATCGCGCGCGAGTTTTCCGATGACCAGGGCTCGGCCAACCTCGGCGGAATGATCGACTGGTTCCCCGAAGGCGCCTACGGCGGCGGCTTCCAGAACGTCATCGACAGCCTCGAGATCGGCCAGTTGAGTGAAGTCTTCCAGAGCCCGCAGGGCTGGCACGTGATCCAGCTGGAAGGCCAGCGCGAAGCCGACCGCACCGAGGAGTCGCTGCGCGCCGAGGCACGCGAGATGATCATCCGCCAGAAGGCCGACGACGAAATCGACCGCGTGCTGCGCAGGATGCGCTCCGAGGCCTACGTCGACATCCGGCTCTGACCCGGCCGTGAGCGCCGAGCGGACCGCGCCGATCCTGATCACGCCGGGCGAACCGGCCGGGATCGGGCCGGAGCTGGCCGTCCGCATCGCGCTGGACCGGTCCGACGACGGCCTCGTACTGGTCGCCGATCCGGATCTGATCGAGAGAACCGCGCACCGGCTCGGCCGACCGGCCCGGGTGATCGGGGCCGACGAGCCGGGCGGCGGCGACCGCATTCGCTGCGTGCCGGTGGCGTTGTCCAGACCGGCCGAGCCGGGACGCCTGGATCCGTCCAACGCCGCCTACGTGCTCCAGACGCTCGACGAAGCCTGCACCCGGCTGAACGGTGGCCGCGCCGCCGCGCTGGTCACCGCGCCGGTCCACAAGGGCGTGATCAACGATGCCGGCATCCCGTTCACCGGCCACACCGAATTCCTGGCCGACCGGGCCGGCGTCGACCGCGTGGTCATGATGCTCGCCGCCGACTCGTTGCGGGTGGCGCTGGCGACCACGCACCTGGCGTTGCGCGAGGTCCCGGACGCGGTCACCACCGTTTCACTGGAACGCACGCTGTCGATTCTGAACCATGACCTGGTCGAACGATTCGGCATCGAGCGCCCGCGCATCGTCGTGCTGGGCCTGAACCCGCACGCCGGCGAAGGTGGCCACCTGGGTCGTGAAGAGCTTGACGTCATCGAGCCGCTGCTGGCCCGCCTGCGCGGTCGCGGGCTCGACCTGGTCGGGCCCCTGCCGGCCGACACCGCTTTCGTCCCCGCCCGTCTGACCGATGTCGACGCGGTGCTGGCCATGTACCACGACCAGGGCCTGCCGGTGCTGAAGTACGCCGGCTTCGGCCACGCCGTCAACGTCACCCTCGGGCTGCCGTGGATCCGCACCTCCGTCGACCACGGCACCGCCCTGGACCGGGCCGGCACCGGCACCGCCGACATCGGCAGCCTGGAGGCGGCCGTCGACCTGGCGCTCGAACTGGTTTCTCGGAAAGGCGAAACCACAACGAAACCGCAGATGAACACAGATGAACGCGGATAAAGATCGAAACCGGACAGCGGGGCTACCCGAATCCAAGATCGGCGCTCTTGGGTTCTCGATAAATGGCCGAGGTTCGTCCGTCTTCGCCGGCTTCTGGGACGGTCGCTGGTTGACCACCCAAGTGCGAAATTTTCCTTTCGGCGGGTGCGTGGATTTATCGGCAACACTGCGACGAAACGAGACCCAAGCGAAGCTTCGGGGCCACCTCCAGCCCGTGCACCCCTTTCATGTCGATAGTTCATCTGCGTTCATCTGCGTGCATCCGCGGTTGCTTTCGCTTCTGCATGGGCGCTACGCCGCCACCGGTCGATGACCTCGCACCGCCCCCGCAAGCGCTTCGGCCAGAACTTTCTCGAGAGTCAGGGGGTGATCGACCGGATCGTCGGGGCGATCGCGCCGGCGCGGGACGATCGCATCGTCGAGATCGGGCCGGGCCTGGGCGCGCTGACCGGGCCGTTGATGCAGCGGGTCGATCGGCTCGACGTCGTCGAGCTCGACCGCGACCTGGCCGTAACGCTCGCCGAGCGGCTTGGCCATCCGGACGGACTGACGATCCATTCCGCCGATGCGCTGGCCTTCGATTTTTCGCGGCTGGCCGTTGACGGGCCGATCCGCGTCGTCGGCAACCTGCCCTACAACATCTCCACGCCGCTGCTGTTCCACCTGCTCGACCAGGCCGACGCAATCCACGACATGCACTTCATGCTGCAGAAGGAAGTCGTCGACCGGATCTGCGCCGCGCCCGGTGGAAAGACCTGGGGCCGGCTCGGCGTGATGACCCAGCTGCGCGCCGACGTGGCTCGGCTGTTCACCGTACCGCCCGGTGCGTTCCGGCCGCCGCCGAAGGTCGACTCGGCGATCGTGCGGATCGTGCCGCGCTCGCTGACGGTCGAGGAGCGATCCCAGCTGCCCGCTATGGGCCTGCTTGTCCGCGCTGCGTTTGCTCAGCGACGCAAGACGCTGCGCAATACGCTGAAGCGATATATCGATGAACGCGACATCGAAGCCGTTGGTATCGACCCCCAGCGACGTGCGGAAACCCTGGATCTTGGCGAACTCAAACGTCTGGCTGAAGCGATTCCAGCCGAAAAAAAAGAGGCTGCCGATCGGCAGCCTCCCAGACAATAGTCAGCTCGTCCTAGTCGAGCATTCAGCGCGACCGGAAGACCAGCGCGGCCAGGCCTGCGAGCAGTAGGGTCATGAGGAGAATGCCCTGCCAGCCAAGTGCCGGTACAGGTTGGGATTCGGGGAGCCCCGTGCCCGGCAGCCCACGAATCAGCATGGCCGAATAGTTCGGGAACAAGCCGTTTACCGCCTGCCAATCATCCGTCATCGGGTCCCCGGTATCGAAGAACAGCTGCCCGGCTCCCGCGTTGGTTGCTCCGGTCTCGTCCGCCGCAACGAACACGTTCGGAGAGCTAGGCGCGTACCGGATGCCGAGGTAGAAATCGCCCGTGCCAGGCAGGGCGACGCCGGCACCGACGAAGTTGAATTCGGCCAGGGTTGCGGGCAGACCCGTCGGGAGTCCCGTTGCCGAAGCGGAAAGCGATCCAAGCTCTGTACCCGGGGCGCCGCCGGCACCGTCATCGTCGAACACGACAATCTCGAAGTTCACCGAAGTCGGGCCCAGCGAGACCCAGCCGACGCAGACACTGTCGATTGCACCGCCCGGAAAGTCAGCCGCGCTGAAGCGATCGACAACGGTCGCCTCGGTGACGACTGCTGGATTGCCGGAGTAGCCGTTTTCAGCCGTGCCGTCATCGCTTGACACATAGTCGGGGTTATTGCAGACCGTCCCCTCGACAATGGGGCCAGATGATGCGAATTGGCCGTAGTCCACGCCGACCTGCGCGGCTCCATAGCCGCTGGCAAGCAGCAGTATTGCACCGATAAGAATCCGCATTTTGAATAGTCCTTTGTTGAAATTTATTCGGTTGGCGGCCGTTCGATCGCTCACCGCCATCCCCAACAAGTTTTTAACTTGTGGCGACATTCGCGCGAGCATACGCGATCCCCGATGATCGTTCAAGCTTTTCCATCCCCAACGACCCGCCCGGCGTTGATTGTTCAGGCACTGGCTGAGATACTTCACACGATCCGCTTCTTCCGTACACTCAGCAGAATGCGACGCCATATCTTCATCGGCGACATCCAGGGCTGCTGGGACGCGCTGGAACGACTGCTCGACCGGCTGGCCTTCGACCCCGCGGCCGACCGGCTGTGCCTGGCCGGCGACCTGGTCAACCGCGGCGGAAAGTCGCTGAAGGTTCTGAGGCAGGTGCGCCGCCTCGGCGAACCGCACTTCAGCGTGCTCGGCAATCACGACCTGCATCTGCTGGCGTACTGGCAGAACCACCCGCGGGTGAAGAAGAAGAATGCCGAGTTCGAGAAGATCCTCGACCACGCCGACGGGCCGGCCGTGCTGGAGTGGCTGCGGCAGCAGCCGGTCCTGTGGACCGACGAGGCGCTGCGCGTTGCGCTGGTCCACGCCGGCATCGATCCGCGCTGGGACCGGGCTCGTGCGCGGGCCTGCGCTGACGAACTCCAGGCGCTGATCCGCGGGCCGAAATTCGACCGGTTCATCGACAACATGTACGGCAACCGGCCGGTTCGCTGGAAGCCGGACCAGAAGCGCTACGTCCGCGCCCGCACGCTGACCAACGTGTTCACCCGGGTGCGCTTCGCCCGCTCCGACGGCAAGCTCGAGCTGAAATCCTCGGGTGACCTGAAGCGCCGGCCGAAGGGCTACCAGCCCTGGTTCGAACTGCTGCATCCCGACTGGTCGGACTGGACCGTCGTGTTCGGCCACTGGTCGATGCTCGGCCACTACGACGACGGCCAGGTCCTGTGCCTGGATACGGGCTGCGTATGGGGCGGCTGCCTGACCGCCTGGGTCGTCGAAGACGACGCGCGGCGGATCGTCCAGCAGGACTGCGGCTGATTCAGCCGGCGCCCTGCCGGGGCGCAAGGTCGTCGACCTCCGGCCAGTCGCACTCATCGCCGCCGTCGCGGGAGAAGGTAGTCATCATCCGCACCCGGACCGGCGTGCGATCCGGGTTGGTCTCGGCCGCTCGATAGTCGAAGCCGGCGATCGCCCGCAGCGCGGACCCCGAAAGGCGCTCGTCCGGCGCCATGTCGAGCACCTCGTAGTCCCAGATATCGCCCGCCGAATCGATGACGAACTGCTGGATCACGTAACCGCATTCGACCCGGACGCCGGGACTCGGCACGCGAACCGTTTCGTCGCCGGGCACCCAGTAGCGCATCAGGTCGCCGGAGTGAATGTTTCGGATCGGACCGTCCAGAACGGGTTCAGTGCGCGGGGTCGCTGCACACGCGGAAAGAACGAGCGCCAACGCGCCCGGGATCAGGTATCGGTTCATTGCATGCTCCTACTGGGTTTCATCCGTCCAGGCGCCGCCAACAGCGCCTTCGAGAAGGCTACCGCACCCGGCCGGCCAACGTCAGCCGTGCAGGCGATCACGCGATCGTTCCGGACCCTTGCCACCCTGATGACTCACTCGAACGGAGGACACACTCATGTCGATCTCCGAACGGACTATTGCAATCCTGGCCGAGCACGACTACCAGGAACTCGAGCTTCACTACCCGAGACTCCGGCTGATCGAAGCCGGCGCCGACGTCCACGTGCTGGGCGGCGGCGAAGACCGGTATCTCAGCGAAAAGGGCTACGGCGTCGATGCCGATCGCGACGTGGCCGAGGTGTCCACCGACGATTACGACGCGGTCGTGATCCCGGGCGGGATGGCGCCCGACCGGATGCGCCGGAACCGCGCGATGGTGGATTTCGTGCGCGCACTGGATGCCGCGAAGAAGCCGGTGGCATGGATCTGCCATGCCGGCTGGATGGCGATCTCGGCCGACATTCTCCGCGGGCGCCGGGTCACCTCGTTCGAATCGATCCGCGACGACATGGCCAACGCCGGCGCCGAATGGGTCGACGAAGAAGTGGTGGTCGACGGGCACCTGATCAGCAGCCGGATGCCGCCGGACCTGCCGGCGTTCTGCCGTGCCCTGATCGGAGCGCTGGACTAGTCGCCGGCCGACGGCGGCCAGGCGCCGGTGTCGGTCAGCAGCCGTTCGGCCGCCTCGCGCCGGAAGCGCGCGATCGAGTCCCAGTCCGGGCCGTCGACGAACAGCGCGTAGACCACCGGAGCGCGCTCGGGGCGCTCGACCCAGCCGACCAGCCAACCGCGGAACGGCCCGTCGAAGTCATCCGGGGATGCCGGCCCGGCCCCGGTCTTGCCGTACAAGCGATGACCGCCCCGCTCGTCGAGCCGCGCGACCTCGCGCAGCGCGGCCAGCGCCTTCGGGTTCACCGGCAGTTCGTCGCGAAGCAGCGCCGCCAGAAATCGGACCTGCTCTCGCAGGCTGATGGTCAGCGTGCCGTCCAGCCAGAAGATGTCCGACCCGTCCGGCGCGTTCGCGTTGCCGTACGCGAATGCGATCAGCCGTTCGCGATAGACCGTGCCGCCGATGGCTCGGGCCAGGTCCTGGAAGAACCACAGCGCCGACCGTCGGAACGCGCTGGCCAGGGTCTGCCGCTGTGCCCAGTGGTCCGGCCAGTGCGCACCGGCCGGCCGCCGCTCCGGGTCCCAGTCGATCGAATGGTCCAGCGACTCGGCCGCACCCGTGTCGAGCGCGATCAGCAGGTTGGGTATCTTGAACGTGGACCAGGGAGTCCGAGGCGTGTCGAGCTCTTCGGGGGCCACGACCCAGCGCGTTCCGTCCTCGAGATCCAGCGCCAGGAACGCGACGTCGCGGTCGGCATCGTCGAAGGCCAGTTCCTGCAGGCTCTCGGCGAAGGCGGGCCGGCCCAGCGCGCCGACCAGCAGCAACGCGGCCAGCACCGGCCGCGGCGGCGCGTCAGCCACCGTCGAAGTCCTGCACCCGGTCGACCACGATGTCGTAGGGGTTGTCGCGTTCGGTGCGGTTGAAGCGGCCGCGGATTTCGTAGGCGTGCCGGGGTTTCAGGTCGAGTTCGATGTCGACGAACTCCGGCCAGGTCTCGCGCTGCTGGTTGATCAGCGACTCGGTGAACTGTCGCGGCACCCGGACGGTGACGGTGCGCCGGCCCGGCTCGACCCACAGGATGTCGCGCGGCGAGATGTTGCGGCCGTCGATCGCGATGAAGCGGACCGCGAACAGGTCCCGGTTGGGGATGGCGGGGCGCCCCGAGAGCATCGCCTTGCCCTCGCGCTCGGACCCGGACGGCCGATCGCCGTCGGCCGGCGGTTCGACCGTGGCGCAGCCGGCAACCGCCAGCAGCACCGCCGCGCAGAGAATCGATATCCAGCTCGTCTTGACCATGCGTCATGCTCCGGTTTCGTTGCAGGGCCCGATTCGCTCGGAGTGCGGCAGGGGGATCCGGCCGCTCCGGTTCGAGCCGTGGTCGGGATTCTGACCGCTTCGACCACCGGACGGGTCGTCCCGTTCCCGCCATCCGGGTCCTGCCGCGCCCCCCGGCCCCGGCGCCGCCACCTCCGGCCCGCGCGCTGGAAACGTCTAGAATGCGGCGGGTACGTCGACCGGGAGCCCTGACCGATGAGTTCCGCCCGCACCGTGCGTGCGCCGCGCGGCGCCGAGAAGACCTGCCGGACCTGGCAGGCCGAGGCCGCCCTGCGCATGCTGATGAACAACCTCGACCCGGAAGTGGCCGAGGATCCGGACCACCTGATCGTCTACGGCGGCCGCGGCCAGGCCGCGCGCTCGTGGCCTGCCTTCGACGCCATCGTCGAAACGCTGAAGCGCCTGGAGGCCGACGAAACGCTGCTGGTCCAGTCCGGCGAACCGGTCGGCGTGGTGAAGACCCACGAGGACGCGCCGCGGGTACTCATCGCCAATTCCAACCTGGTGCCGGCCTGGGCCACGCAGGACCACTTCGACGAGCTGGCGGCCAGGGGCCTGATCATGTACGGCCAGATGACCGCCGGGTCGTGGATCTACATCTCGACCCAGGGCATTCTGCAGGGCACCTACGAGACCTTCGCCGAGTGCGCCCGCCAGCACTTCGGCGGCAGCCTCGAAGGCACGCTGAACGTGACCGGCGGCTGCGGCGGCATGGGCGGCGCGCAGCCACTGGCCATCACCATGAATGGCGGCACCTGCCTGATCGCCGACGTCGACGAATCTCGACTGCTCCGGCGCCGAGGCAAGCGCTATCTCGACGAAGTGCTGCACGACATCGACGCCGCCATCGACCGCGCGCTGGAACTCAGGGCCCAGCGGGCCGGCACCAGCGTCGGGGTGGTCGCCAATGCCGTCGACCTGCTCGAACGCATGATCGAGCGCAACCTCACGCCAGACACCCTGACCGACCAGACCAGCGCACACGATGCGCTGAAGGGCTACGTTCCGGTCGGCTATTCGTTCGACGAAGCGAATGCCCTTCGCGAGCGCGACCCGGACGCCTACGTCCGCGATTCGCTGGCGACGATGAAGCGGCATGTCGAAGCCATGGTGACCCTGCAGGAAGCCGGCAGCATCACCTTCGACTACGGCAACAACATCCGCCAGCGCGCGTTCGACGAGGGCTTCGAGCGCGCGTTCGATTTCCCCGGCTTCGTGCCGGCCTTCATCCGGCCGCAGTTCTGCGTAGGCCGCGGTCCGTTCCGCTGGTGCGCCTTGTCCGGCAACCCGGACGACATCTACCGCACCGACCGCGCCCTGCTCGAAGCCTTCCCCGAGCACGACGGCCTGACCCGCTGGCTGACGATGGCGCGAGAGCGGATCGAGTTCGAAGGCCTGCCGGCGCGCATCTGCTGGCTGGGCCAGGGCGAACGGGCCAAGGCAGGGAAGATCTTCAACGACCTGGTACGCAACGGTGAAGTCGAAGCCCCTCTTGTCATCGGCCGCGACCACCTCGACTGCGGATCCGTGGCCTCGCCGAACCGCGAGACCGAGGGCATGAAGGACGGCTCGGACGCGATCTCGGACTGGGCGATTCTCAATGCCCTGGTCAACACCGCCTCGGGCGCGTCGTGGGTCAGCTTCCACCACGGCGGCGGGGTCGGCATCGGCTACTCGCAGCACGCCGGCCAGGTGATCGTCGCCGACGGCACCGACGCGGCCGAGCGCAGGCTGGAGCGGGTCCTGACCAACGATCCGGCGATGGGCGTGTTCCGTCACGTCTCGGCCGGCTACGACGAGGCCCGGGCCTGCGCCGAGGAACAGGGCCTGGACCTCCCGTTCGACCGCCGCGCACTTGAGGATTGAAGCATGCCGGAGTCGCCCAGCGCGCTGTTCGAGCACACCGCGGCCGGGACCTGGCCCGAACGCCGTGCGGGCCGCTTCGCGTCGCGCATCGTCGACGCGCACCGCGACCCGGCGCCGCTGGAGAGTCTGCGCGAACCGGCGCTGGACGCGGCCGGCCACGGCTTCCGCGGCATCGGCCTGCTCGGCCTGGCCGACGATGAAGGTGTTCGGCTGAACGGCGGACGGGTCGGCGCAGCGCAGGGGCCGGATGCGTTCCGGGCCGCGCTGGCCGGCTACGGTAGCGCGCGCTCGGTCGCGCTGTACGGGTTGCCGGTGCCTGTGATCGACCTCGGCAACGTGGTCCCCGGCCGCGACCTGCACGAGACCCATGACCGCGTCAGCGCGACCGTGTCCGCCGCGGTCGAACACGGCCTGCTGCCAGTCGGCGTCGGCGGCGGCCACGACCTGACCTTTCCGGAGGTCCGCGCGGTGATCGACACGCTGATCCGCCCGGCCGGACGGACCCTTCACGGCATCTACTTCGACGCCCACCTCGACGTGCGCGAGGACGAAGGCTCGGGCATGCCGTTCCGGCGACTGCTCGAATACGGCGGCATCGACCGGCTGTCGCTGTTCGGGTTCGACCCGCTGAGCAATTCGCCGGCCCACCTCGACTGGTTCGGCGCCCACGGCGGCGAGCTGGCCGACTGGTCGGCCGAGGACTGGCCGCGTTCGCCGGCCCAGTTCGTGTCGATCTGCTTGGACGTGGCCGACATGGCCCAGGCGCCCGGCGTCAGCGCGCCGCATCCTGCAGGCTGGCCGGCCCAGCGGCTGGCCGAGTACGCCGAAGCCGCCGGTCGCTCGCCGGCGGTGTGCTGCTTCGACCTGATGGAGCTGTGCCCGACGCACGACGAGTACGGCCGCACCGCGCGTCTGGCCGCCAGCCTGTTCCTTCGTTTCCTGGCCGGACTCTGCCGACGTGACGGTTGACCTGCGCATCGACCGCGCCCGCGTGAGCGGCTTCGAAGAACCGGTCGTACTGCTGGTCGACGACGGGCGGATCGAGGCCGTGTCCGCGCCCGGTGCAGAGGCCCTGCCGAAGGCGCGCAGCGCGTTCGACGCCGGCGGCCGCGTGGTGCTGCCCGGCTTCGTCGACGCGCATACCCATGCCTGCTTCGCTGGTTCGCGGCTCGACGAGTGGCAGAAGAAGCTGGCCGGCGTGCCGTACCTTCGATTGCTCGAGGACGGCGGCGGCATCATGGCGACCGTGCGGGCCACCCGCGCCGCCGGCGAGGACGCACTGGTCGACTCGCTGCGCGTCCGGCTCGCGCGGATGCAGCGCCACGGCACCACCACGGTCGAGGTCAAGTCGGGCTACGGCCTCGATACCGCAACCGAGCTGAAGATGCTGCGCGCGATCCGACGGG
>CAZJSH010000047.1:0-19885 GCA_964548715.1 uncultured Halomonas sp.
ACAAAAGGAGGTCGTCAGAAAGCGGGCGCAGCCCGCGCGGCGGAACGCTTGTCGCCGCGGGAAGCAATCAGGACGGTTCAGGCAAGAACGCCTGCGTGGCAGAACGCTTGCAGCCCCGAGCCGCAATCAGCAAGAATCAGGCACGAATCCAGGTTCGGCGAACCACCCCTGGCCGGTGACCGCAGCACCCGCCAGCGCCCGCTCACCGGGCGCTCGACCGAACCGGGCTCAATAACTCCAACCGACCTTCCGGTACACGAACCCCATCAACCATGCCGGGCCCACCAGCAGGAATTGCACGTCCTTGAAGAAGCTCGGCTTCTTGCCCTCGATGTGGTGTCCGATGAACTGGCCGATCCAGGCCAGCACGAACACGATCAGCGCGATCTGCCACAGCGGCATCGCGAGCTGGGTCTCGATCACCCAGCACAAGCCGAGGCAGAGGACCAGGAACAGCGCCAGGCCGAGCGCCAGCGCGGGCGACAGGGCGATGTACCAGGCCTCGGCCAGCACCGCCATGACGACCGCCCAGTTCAGCCCGTCGATCGGAGAGGGGATGGACCAGATCAGCGCGGTGACGCTCCAGACGATCAACGGCACGCAGATCCAGTGGATCAGTTTGTTGGTCGGGTCGCGGTGGCTTTCGCCGTATTCATCCAGCCATTCGTCGGCGCTGCGCATGATCGGGTCTCCAGGGGCTCGGGGCAGGCGCCAAGTCTGTCGAGTCAAGGGCGCTGCTGTCAACGCCTGCCCCGAACGGCGGCGCGCTCGCGGTCGTTCGGCACCCGGCGGTGAAGTAGAATAACGGCATGGCGTTCAGGTACTTCGGCACCGATGGAATCCGCGGGCGCGTCGGCGAATCGCCGATCACTGCGGAATTCGCGCTCAAGCTCGGCTGGGCTACCGGCCAGGTGCTCGGCGATCGAGACGAGGGGCGCGTCCGGGTCGTGATCGGCAAGGACACCCGGATCTCCGGCTACCTGTTCGAATCGGCGCTGGAAGCCGGTCTGGCCGCCGCCGGCGCCGAGGTCCTGCTGCTCGGCCCGATGCCGACTCCGGCGGTAGCCCACATGACCCGCTCGATGGGGGCGGCCGCCGGCATCGTGATCTCGGCTTCGCACAATCCGTACTTCGACAACGGCATCAAGTACTTCTGCCGCGCCGGTCAGAAACTGGACGATGCGGTCCAGGCCGCGATCGAGGACGCGCTCGATCAGCCGATGACGCACGTGGCTCCGGAGCGACTGGGCAAGGCGATCCGGATCGACGATGCGACGGGCCGCTACGTCGAGTTCTGCAAGGGCACGGTCGGTCACGGGATCCGGCTCGACACTCTGAAGCTGGTCGTCGATTGCGCCCACGGCGCAACCTTCCGCATCGCACCGCACGTCTTTCGTGAACTGGGGGCCGAGGTGATCGCGTTGAACTGCGCGCCCGACGGTCTGAACATCAACCGCGAATGCGGGTCCACCCATCCCGATGGCATGACGCAGGCCGTGATCGAGCACGGCGCCGATGCCGGCATCGCCTTCGACGGTGACGGCGACCGGGTCATCCTGGCCGATGCGAAGGGGTGCATCGTCGACGGCGACGCGGTGATCTATGCACTGGCCATGCAGCGCAGGGCGCAGGGTGCGCTGAACGGCGGCGTGGTCGGCACCGTGATGACCAATTTCGGGCTGGAAGAAGCGTTTGCCGAAGCCGGCATCGACTTCGTCCGGACCCGGGTCGGCGATCGGTATGTTCACGAAATGCTGGTCGAGCGCGGCTGGGTGCTGGGCGGCGAGGCGTCCGGCCATATCCTCTGCCTGGATCGCGCCACCACCGGCTGCGGGATCGTCAGCGCGCTCCAGGTGCTCGAGGCCATGATCGTGTCCAACCGGACGCTGGCCGAACTGACCGAGCCGCTGCACCGCTATCCGCAGGTCATGATCAACGTGCCGGTCGCAACCGGCGACCGTCGAACCGTTCACCTGCGGGCCGGAGTGGCCGACGCGATCGAGGCGACCGAGCGTTCGCTGGCCGGGGCCGGACGGGTCGTGCTCCGGCCCTCGGGGACCGAGCCCGTGGTCCGGGTGATGGTCGAGGCCGCCGAGGCCGATCGGGCCCGGCAACTGGCCGAGTCGCTGGCCGAAACCGTTCAACGAGAAACTGCCGCATGACCCATCAGGATTTCGGAATCCCGGTCCTCGACCTGGAAGACTTCACTGGCCAGCGCGACGCCTTTACCGACGCGCTCGGATCCGCCTACCGCGAATACGGATTCGCCGGGATCACCCATCATGGCCTGGACGACGCGTTGATCGAACGCGCCTACGACCGATTCAAGGCCTTCTTCGCGCTGGATCCGGCCGTCAAGCAGGCGTACCACATGCCCGGCCAGGGCGGCGCGCGCGGCTACACCGGCTTCGGCGTCGAGCAGGCGAAGGACCACGATGTGCCCGACCTGAAGGAGTTCTGGCACGTCGGACGGGAACTCGATGGCGAGAACCCCCATCCGGAGATCCTTCTGCCCAACCTCTGGCCCGACGAAATCGACGGGTTCCGCCGAGCGGCGCTCGCGCTGTACGGCGCGCTCGACAATCTCGGCCAGCGCATGCTGGCGGCCATCGCGATCGACCTCGGTCTGCCGTCCGACTGGTTCGCCGACAAGGTCAACCTCGGCAACTCCATCCTGCGGCCGATCCACTATCCGCCGATCCGCGATGCCGTGCCGGGCGCCGTTCGCGCTGCGCGGCACGAGGACATCAACCTGATCACGCTGTTGATCGGCTCGCGCGAACAAGGCCTGGAAATTCTAAGCAAGAAGGGCGAATGGGTGCCGGTGACCACGCTGCCGGGCACCATCATCGTCAACGTCGGCGACATGCTGCAGCGGCTGACCAACCACGTCTACCAATCAACCACCCATCGCGTCGTCAACCCGCCCGGCGAGCTGGCCGCCAGGGCCCGCTACTCGATTCCGTTCTTCCTGCACCCGAACCCGGACTTCGTCATCGAAACGCTGCCGCAATGCGTCAGCGACGACAATCCGGACCGCTACCCCGAGCCGATCACCTCGCACGGCTACCTGATGGAGCGGCTGCGCGAGATCAAGCTGGCTTGAAGGCAGGGGCGAGGGATAAGGGGCGAGGGGCGAGTCCCGCCTTCGATCCGGGCTCCCACTCGTCCCTCGTCCCTTATCCCCAGTCCCTCAGCGGCCCAGCCGCTAAAGCGACTCTTCTTCGTCCACGCCCCAGGTGCGGGCCATGATGAGATAGGTGAACGAGGCCGACCAGGTGATCAGCATGAAGCCGGTCAGCGCTTCTGTGCCGGCCAGGAAGCGCATCGGCCCCACGGCGGCCAGGTCGCCCCAGCCGACGGTGGTGTAGGTGGCCGCGGAGAAGTAGACGTAGTCGAAGAACGTGAAGCTGTCGTAACCCAACACTTCGCCGTAGTCGCCGGCGCGGTCGAGAATGTAGTAGCCGATCGCGAAGAGCCAGATTTCCGCGATGTGCGCGGCCAGCAACGCGAACATGACGAACAGCAGCGTGCGCCGGCTGGGCCGCTCCAGCGACGCGTAACCGCCGCGACGCCGCACCCAGCGATTCAGGCCGGCGACGATCTCGTAATGCATCACGACGGCCAGCGCGACGATGCCGGCGGTGACGATCGTCACGAACCACTCCACCGAGCCGATCGACCCCGACATCGCTTCAGTCGATCACGCCGAGCGAACGCCCGACCTTCACGAAGGCCTCGATGGCCCGATCGAGATGCTCGCGCTCGTGAGCGGCCGAAATCTGCAGGCGGATGCGGGCTTCTCCTTTCGGCACGACGGGATAGAAGAACCCGATCACGTAGATGCCTTCGACCAGCAGCGCGTCGGCCATCTCCTGGGCCAGCGGCGCGTCATGGAGCATGACCGGCACGATCGGGTGGTCGCCTGGCTTGATGTCGAAGCCGGCTTCCGTCATCGCGTTGCGGAAGTAGTGGGTGTTGGCGACCAGTTTCTCGCGCAGCGCCGAGGATTCCTCGAGCATCTCGAACACCTTCAGGCTGGCCGCGACCAGGGGCGGGGCCAGTGAATTCGAGAACAGGTACGGCCGGGAGCGCTGGCGCAGCAGGTCGACGACCTCCTGGCGCGCGGTGGTGAAGCCGCCCATGCCGCCGCCCAGCGCCTTGCCCAGCGTGGAAGTGATGATATCGACCTTGTCGAGCACGCCGTGGTACTCGGGCGAACCACGCCCGGTCGGCCCGAAGAAGCCCGTCGCGTGGCAGTCGTCGACCATGACCAGCGCGTCGTACTGCTCGGCCAGCGCGGTGATCTCGTCGAGCTTCGCGACATACCCGTCCATCGAGAACACGCCGTCGGTCACGATCATCCGGGTGCGTTTGTCCCGTGTCTTCTTCAGCGCATCTTCCAGCTGGTTCATGTCCGAGTTGGCGTAACGGTGTCGCTCCGCCTTGCAGAGTCGGACGCCGTCGATGATCGAGGCGTGGTTCAACGCGTCCGAGATGATCGCGTCCTCCGGGCCCAGCAGCGGCTCGAACAGGCCGCCGTTGGCGTCGAAGCAGGCCGCGTACAGGATGGTGTCGTCCTTGCCGTGGAAGTCGGCAATGACCTTCTCCAGCTGCTTGTGCAGGTCCTGTGTGCCGCAGATGAAACGCACCGAGGCCATGCCGAAGCCGTGGTCTTCGAGTGCGTCCTTGGCCGCGGCGATGATGTCCGGATGGTCGGCCAGGCCGAGATAGTTGTTGGCGCAGAAGTTCAGCACATCGCCGCGTTCCTTCGTCTGGATCGCGACCCTCTGCGGCGTCGTGATCTGCCGCTCGCGCTTGTACAGCCCGGCCGCGTCGATCTCCTCGAGCTCGGCGCGGAAGCGTTCGTAAGTCTTGGCGTCGGACATGATTTTCCTCGGATTCTGGAAAGCCTGGTTTACCGCAGATGAACGCAGATTAACGCAGATGGTTCGTTGTCAAGCCGCTGATCGTGGGCTTCAACCACCCACCGCCCGCAGTGGTGTGGGCGGGACCCGTGACGAGGGGCCAGGGGCGAGGGGCCAGGGACGAGTTCAGACCCGTGGTGCGAGCCATCACTCGCCACTCGTCCCTTTTCCCTAGTCCCTGCACTCCTGCCGCGCGCGTCCTCGTCCGGTCGATCCTGCACCCACATGGAGCGAAGAAGGCATGCAGTCAGGTGGCCGGCTCGATCTCGCCGGTCCAGTCGCAGACGACCTTGCCGCACTGGCCGTTGGCCATCAGCTCGAAGCCCGTCTCGAAGTCGTCGATGGCGATCTGGTGGGTCAGGGCCTTTTCCAGCGGAAAGCCTGTGAGAACCATCTGGGTCATCTTGTACCAGGTCTCGTACATCCGGCGTCCGTAGATGCCGTGCATCTGCAGACCCTTGAAGATCACCGCGTCCCAGTCGATGCCGGTGCCGGACGGCAGGATGCCGAGCAGGGCGACCTTGCCGCCGTGGTACATCGCCTCGAGCAGGTCGTTGAAGGCCTGCGGGTTACCGGACATCTCCATGCCGATGTCGAAGCCGTCGATGTCGAGTTCGTCGAGGACGTCGAGCAGGCGCTCGTTCTTCACGTTCACGGTATGGGTCGCGCCCATTCCGGCGGCCAGCTCCAGGCGGTAGTCGTTGACGTCCGAGATGACCACGTGTCGTGCGCCGACGTGGCGGGCGATGCCTGCGGCGATGATGCCGATGGGGCCGGCGCCGGTGATCAGCACGTCCTCGCCGACCAGGTCGAACTGCAGCGCGCAGTGCGCGGCATTGCCGAACGGGTCGAAGAACGCCGCCAGCTCGCTCGGAATCTCGTCGGGAATGGGCCACAGATTGGTTGCCGGCACCACGACGTACTCGGCGAAGCCGCCGTCGCGATTCACGCCGATGCCCTCGGTGTGCGGGCACAGGTGCGGGCGACCGGCCCGACAGTTGCGGCACACGCCGCAGACCACGTGGCCTTCGGCGGAAACCCGCTGACCCTCCTCGTAGCCGCGCACGCCGACGCCGATTTCGGCGATGGTGCCGACGAACTCGTGGCCGATGACCAGGGGCGGCTTGATCGTGCGTTGCGACCACTCGTCCCACTGGTAGATGTGCAGGTCGGTGCCGCAGATCGCGGTCTTCTGCAGCTTGACCAGTACTTCGCCCGGGCCGGGTGAGGGCACCGGGACTTCGCGCAGTTCGACGCCGGGCGCGGCGGCCGGCTTGACCAGGGCGCGCATCGTGTGGGTCATGGCCGAGAATCTCCGTCGATCGGATGGGCGAGCATTATACGGGCCCGGCTCGCCGAACCTCACGCCCGCTGCATCGTCGAACGCCTGCCTTGTCATGCAACGAGGGCGCCCGCATGTACTCTAGTTCGCCGTTCCGTTTTGAGGCAGACCATGTCGCGTGCTCCCAGGCTATTGATCGGAATCATGCTTCTGGCCGTCGTGCTCGGCGGCCTGTTCGGCTTGCGCTACCTGCAGTTGCAGTCACAGAAGGCGCAGATGTCCCAGGCGCCGCCGCCAGCCAAGGTCGAGGTCGTCACCGCGACGCAACAACGCTGGCGCTCCGCGCTGACCGCGATCGGCGGGCTGCGCGCCGTCAACGGCGTCCGGGTGGCCAACGAGATCGCAGGCGTGGTCGACGCGATCGAATTCGAATCCGGCCAGCGGGTCGAGGCCGGCGACGTGCTGATCCATCTCGACGACGAGACCGACCGGGCCGCGCTGGAGACCCGCCAGGCCGAGGCCCAGCTGGCCCGGCAGCAGTTCGAGCGCTTCTCCGACCTGATCGGACAGGACGCCGTTTCGCGCGCCCAGTTCGACGAGGCCCAGGCGAACGCGCAGGCCGCCCAGGCCCGCGTCCACGAACAGGAAGCCCTGCTGGCCAAGAAGACCATCCGTGCGCCGTTCGCCGGCGTCCTCGGGCTGCGCCAGGTCGACCTCGGCCAGTTCATCCCGGTCGGCACGCCGATCGTCGAAATCAACATGCTCGATCCGATCCAGGTCGATTTCACGCTCGGAGAGCGGGACCTGCCGCGGATCGCGGTCGGCGATCCGGTCCAGGTCCGCGTGGCTGCATATCCCGACGACGTTTTCGAAGGCACGATTCTGGCGATCGAGTCGTCGGTTCGTCCGGCCACCCGCACCATCGAGGTCCGCGCCCGGATGGCCAACCCCGATGGTCGCCTTCGGCCGGGCATGTTCGCGAACGTCACCGCATTCCGTCGCGAACAGCGCGACGTGGTGACCGTTCCGCGCACCGCGATCTCCTACAACACCTACGGCGACTTCGTGTTCGCGCTCCGCGAGGGCGAGAACGGGACCACGGTCGAGCGGGTCCAGGTCACGACCGGTGCAGTGCGCGATGGGCAGGTCGATGTGCGGGAAGGCGTCGAGGCCGGCCAGCGCGTGGTCGCCGCCGGACTGCTGCGCCTGCGCGACGGCCAGTCGGTCGAGGTCGTCGAAGGTGACGCCGCGGAGACGCCGTGATGCGATTCACCGACCTGTTCGTCGAACGGCCGGTCCTGTCTTCGGTCGTCAGTCTGCTGATCCTGCTGCTCGGCGCTCGTGCGGCGCTGGACCTCGAGGTCCGCCAGTATCCCGAGCTGCAGAGCACCACCGTGACCGTGACGACCGCCTACCCGGGGGCGGATTCCGACCTCGTCAAGGGCTTCGTCACCACGCCGCTGCAGCAGGCGATTGCCGAGGCCGAGGGCATCGACTACCTGGCCTCGACCAGCACCCAGGGCGTGTCGACCATCGAGGCCCGGATGGTGCTGAACTACGACGCCAACGATGCGCTGGCCGAAATCCAGGCCAAGGTCGCCAGCCAGCGCAACGTGCTGCCCGAAGCCGCCCGGGATCCGGTCATCACGTCGACCACCGGCGAGTCGACGGCGCTGATGTATATCGCTTTCTACAGCGAGACCATGCCGGTGCCCGAGATCACCGACTTCCTGCTGCGCGAGGTCCAGCCGCGGCTGCAGGCGCTGCAGGGCGTCGGCAAGGCCGAATTGATCGGGCGGACCTTCGCGCAGCGAATCTGGATCGACCCGCAGCGGCTGGCCGCGATCGACCTGACTGCCGGAGAACTGGTCCAGGTGCTGCTGGCCAACAACTACCAGGCCGGCATCGGCAACACCCGCGATGAACTTGTCCGGATCGACCTGTCGACCAACACCGACGTGTCCGATCCGGAGCAGTTCCAGCGGCTCGTCATCAAGGAAGACGAGGGCGGCATCGTCCGGCTGGGCGATATCGCGCGCACCGAGCTTGGCTCGCAGACCTACGAATCGATCGCCAACTACAAGGGCCAGCCGTCGACGTATGTGGCCATCGAGATGGCGCCCGGCGCCAACCCGCTGCAGGTAGCGGCCCGCGTCCGGGACGAGCTGCCCGAGATCCGCAACCAGCTGCCATCGGGGCTGAACGTGGAACTTCCCTATGACGCGTCGGAGTTCATCGACCAGTCGATCAACGAAGTGATCAAGACGCTGATCGAGGCGGTGCTGATCGTACTGGTCGTGGTCTTTCTTTCCCTGGGCTCGCTGCGCGCGGCGCTGGTGCCGTCGCTGGCCGTGCCGCTCTCGCTGATCGGCGGAGCGTTGATCATGCTGCTGTTCGGTTTCTCGCTGAACCTGCTGACGCTGCTGGCGCTGGTGCTGGCGATCGGCCTGGTCGTCGACGACGCCATCATCATCGTCGAAAACGTCCATCGGCACATCGAGGACGGCGAGTCGCCGTTCGATGCCGCGCTGCACGGTGCGCGCGAGATGGCCACACCGGTGATCGCGATGACCACCACGCTGGTCGCGGTGTATGCGCCGATCGGCTTCATGGGCGGGCTGGTCGGGGCGCTGTTCACCGAGTTCGCGTTCACGCTGGCCGGCGCGGTGCTGATCTCCGGCGTCGTCGCGCTGACCTTCTCGCCGATGCTGTCCGGCAAGGTGCTGAAGGCCAAGCGCGACGATGGCAGCGACCGGTCGCGCTTCGAGCGTGCGGTCGAGAACAACTTCCAGCGCCTTGCCGATGGCTATAAGCGTGCGCTGGCCTGGACCTTGCAGTCAGTGGCCACCGTGGTCACGCTGGCCGCGTTGCTCCTGATCTCGATCGTGTTCATGTTCCAGCTCAGCCAGAACGAGCTGGCGCCGACCGAAGACCAGGGCATCCTGCTTTACTCGGGCACCGCGCCGCAGACCGCGACGCTGGAGTACATGCAGCAATACGGCGCCGAGCTGCAGGCTCGCTTCGAAGAGTTGCCGGGCTACGACGAGAGCTTCATGCTGCTCGGCGCGCTGTCGCCGAACACTGTATTCGGCGGCTTCAAGCTCGCGCCCTGGGAGGAGCGGGACATCTCGCAGTTCGAGGTCGAGCCAATGCTGCAGCAGGCGGTCGGTGAAGTCACCGGCCTGCGCACTTCGGTGTTCACCCGCCCGTCGATCCCCGGCGCCGGCGACGGCCTGCCGGTGCAGTTCGTCATCACCACCGCGCAGCCCTACGATCGGCTGGTCGAAGTCGCCGACGAGCTGCTCGGTCAGGCCATGCAGAGCGGGCTGTTCATGTTCCTGCAGAAGTCGATCGAGTTCGACCGGCCGATGACCCGGGTCATCGTCGACCGCGACCGGGTCGCTGATCTCGGCCTGTCGATGGCCGACGTCGGGCGTGAACTGTCGAGCCTGCTCGGCGGCGGCTACATCAACCGGTTCAACATGCAGGGCCGCTCCTACGAGGTCATACCGCAGGTCGAACGGGTCTCCCGCGCCACCGCCGAGAACCTCGAGAACTACTACCTGCGCGCCGATGCCGGCCAGCTGGTGCCGCTCGGAACCGTGGTCTCGTTCGAGCAGGTCATCGAACCGTCGAGCCGGACCCAGTTCAACCAGCAGAACTCGCTGGCGCTCGAAGGCGTACTGACGCCGGGCGTGGCGATCGGTGACGCGGTCGAGTTTCTCGAGGCCCAGGCCGCCGAGCGCTTCCCGCAGGGCTTCGGCTACGACTACAAGGGCCAGTCGCGTCAGTTCAAGCAGCAGGGCAGCGCGCTGGTGATCACCTTCTTCCTGTCGCTGGTCGTGATCTACCTGGTGCTGGCCGCGCAGTTCGAATCGTGGCGCGATCCGTTCATCATCCTGGTCTCGGTCCCGCTGTCGGTGGCCGGCGCCATGGCCTTCATCATGCTCGGCTTCGCCAGCATGAACATCTACACCCAGGTCGGCCTGATCACGCTGATCGGCGTGGTCTCGAAGAACGGCATCCTGATCGTGGAGTTCGCCAACCAGCTGCAGCTCGACAAGGGCCTGGGCAAGCGCGAGGCCGTACTCGAGGCCGCCGCGATCCGGCTGCGCCCGATCCTGATGACCTCGGCCGCGCTGATCGTCGCGATGATCCCGCTGCTGATCGCTTCCGGCCCGGGCGCCGAGAGCCGCTTCGCGATCGGCCTGACGATTGCAACGGGCCTCGGCATCGGAACCTTGCTGACCGTCTTCGTCCTGCCGGCCTTCTACGTGCTGCTAGCGCGCGAGCATGCGGCTCGGGCGGAGAGCTGATTTCCGGATGGTCCCGGACTCGTCCTCTAGATGATCAGCGCAAAGACGCAAAGGCGCGAAGAGAAAAGCGAATGACTTGATCGGAATTCTTGAAGCGGTGCTCGACGAGATCCAGAGCAAAAACCAGGCGGTTTGACAACCACATGGATTTGACGCCTGCAGACTCCGCTCTTGCATGACTGCGCTGTTTCTGCGCCTCTGCGAGAGAGGCTTTTCATTCCGAAGTCTTCTTCGCGCCTTTGCGTCTTTGCGCTGATCATCCAGAAAAATCGCGGTGAAACCTTCGGCCGAGCACATCGGTGATGTGCCTGAACGAACGATCTCGAAGAACATTTCAAACAGTAGCGAGGTTCGATATGAAGATTCTGATGGTGCTGACATCGCACGCCAAACTGGGCAACACCGGTGACCGGACCGGGTTCTGGCTGGAAGAATTCGCCGCGCCGTACTACGCGTTCGTAGACGCGGGCGCCGAGGTGACGCTGGCCTCGCCGAACGGTGGGCAGCCGCCGCTGGACCCGAAGAGCGACGCCGAGGACGCGCAGACCGAGGACACGCGGCGCTTCAAGGCCGATCGGGCGGCGCAGCAGCAGCTGGCGCACACGTACACGCTGGCCGACGTCGATGCGGCCGACTTCGATGCCGTGTTCTACCCCGGCGGCCACGGTCCGATGTGGGACCTGGCCGAAAACGTCGACTCCCAGGCGCTGATCCGCGCCTTCGTCGAGACCGAGAAGCCGGTCGGTGCGGTCTGCCACGCCCCGGCGGCGCTGACCGGCGTCAGGACCGACAACGGCTACCTGACGGCCGGCAAGCGTGTCACCGGGTTCACCAACGAAGAAGAAGACGTCGTGGGCCTGACCGAAGTCGTCCCGTTCCTGCTCGAGAACCGCCTGAAGCAGCGCGGCGCGCAGTTCCGCCGCGGCGAGGCCTGGGCCCCGCACGTCGAAGTCGACGGCCTGCTCGTCACCGGCCAGAACCCGGCCTCCTCCGCACCGGCTGCCGAAGCGCTGATCGACCTGCTTCGCGGTTGACGCGGCTTCGTTCGTGCTCGTGCTCCGGTTCGATAGAGGATGAGCGCGAAGACGCGAAGGCGCGAAGAAAAACAAAAAATTGAAAGCTGAAAAAGCGTTTCTCGCGGAGACGCGGAGGCGCAGCGAAGCACCGACAAGGGGAAACGAAATGCGGAAATGCGCTGATCGGTGGTTTTCAATCTAGAACGCTTTTGCTCTGCGTCTCTGCGACGTTGCGAGAAACGCTTTTGAAGTTGAATCCAGAGCTTCCGAGGTTCTCTTCGCGCCTTCGCGTCTTTGCGTCCATCATCTAGAGGCCGATGGCACCCGCGCCGCATCGAAGCCTAGTCGGCCAGCAGGATCCGCTCGGCCTCCCGGTAGCGCTCGACGGTCTGGTCGATGATGTCCCGGGGGAGTTTCGGACCCGGGGCGGTCTTGTTCCAGTCCAGGGTCTCGAGATAGTCGCGGACGAACTGCTTGTCGAAGCTCGGCGGGCTGATGCCGAGTTGCCAGCTTTCCTCCGGCCAGAAGCGCGAGGAGTCGGGGGTCAGGACTTCGTCGATCAGGTACAGGTGGCCGTCGGTGTCGGTTCCGAACTCGAACTTGGTGTCGGCAATGATGATGCCGCGCTCCCGGGCATACGCCCCGGCGCGCAGGTAGATCGCCAGGCTGATGTCGCGGACCCGCACGGCCAGTTCGGGGCCGATCAGGTCCTGCATCCGGGCGAAGTCGATGTTCTCGTCGTGGTCGCCGACCGCCGCCTTGGTCGACGGCGTGAACACCGGCTCGGGCAGCCGGGCGGCCAGCTGCAGGCCGCGCGGAAACTTCACGCCGGACACCGCGCCGGTGGCCTGGTAATCCTTCCAGCCGGAGCCGGCCAGATAGCCCCGGACGATGGCCTCGACCGGCAGGGGCTTCAGCGCCCGGACCAGCATGCTGCGCGGCGCGAGCTGCTTCGCCAGGGATGCATCGCCGAGGATCGCGGCCAGGTCGCCCTCGAGGTCGTCGCCGACCAGGTGATTGCGGACGAGGTCGCCGAACTGGCTGAACCAGAACGTCGAGATCCGGGTCAGGATCTCGCCCTTGCCGGGAATCGTGTCGGGCAGCACCACGTCGAACGCGCTCAGCCGGTCCGAGGCCACGATCAGCAGCCGGTCGTCGTCGACCCGGTAGATATCGCGCACCTTGCCCTGGTGCACACGCTCGAGCGGCGGGGCGGGGTAGCTCACGATCGGCTCTCGACAGGCGGGAAAGGCCGAATTATACGGCTCGACGGAGCTTCGTTCTGGGCTCGGTGGCCACGGTCTCTAGAGGATGAGCGCGAAGACGCAAAGGCGCGAAGAGAAAACCGAAGAATCGGTAAAGGCGAAAGGAAAGACAAACAGGTCGAATACGCGCAAGAAGTGGCTTTGCCGCCGAGTTTCGCTTCCTTCCCCTCCCGGGGGACAGATTCATCCTGTGTTCTTCCGGCCTTCCCGGTTTTCTTGCCTTTCTCTTCGCGCCTTTGCGTCTTTGCGCGCATCCTCTAAAGGCCGCCGGCACAGCGCCCGACGAGGCCTCCTGCCATCGCCGCGACGATCGGCGACAATAGGGCTCCGTTCGAAGCTGCCGGAAGTCCGAATCATGTCGAAACAGTCGCTGGTGATCGCGCCGTCCATTCTTTCCGCCGACTTCGCTCGTCTGGGCGAGGAGGTCGAGACCGTGCTCGCGGCCGGGGCCGACTGGGTGCATTTCGACGTGATGGACAATCACTACGTACCGAACCTGACGATCGGGCCGATGGTCTGCCAGGCACTGCGCGACTACGGGATCGAGGCTCCGATCGACGTGCACCTGATGGTCAAGCCGGTCGACCGGGTCATCCCGGACTTCGCCGCAGCGGGCGCAACGACCATCTCGGTCCACCCCGAGGCCACCGAGCACCTGGACCGCACGCTGGCGCTGATCCGCGAATCCGGCTGCAAGGCCGGCGTGGTGTTCAATCCGGCGACTCCACTGGACGTGCTGGACTGGGTGATCGACCGGGTCGACCTGGTGCTGATCATGTCGGTCAACCCCGGCTTCGGCGGCCAGTCGTTCATTCCGTCGGCGCTGGACAAGTTGCGCATGGCGCGCCAGATCATCGACGATTCGGGCTACGAGATCCGGCTGGAGGTCGACGGCGGGGTCAAGACGACCAATGCGCGCGAGGTCATTTCAGCGGGGGCCGACACGCTGGTCGCCGGCTCGGCGATCTTCGGCGCCGAGGACTACCGGACCGTGATCGAGCAGATGCGCGCGGCCGCCACCGTCTGAACCGCGTCGTCGACCGTGCCGCGCCCGGCGATCTGCAATAATCCCGGGTCGTTGGTGCCGCTTTTCAGGACGACCCCGAACTCGTGAACGCACAGGACTTCGAACGCCACCGCGCCGAAGGCCACACCCGGATTCCGGTGTGGCGCTCGGTCGCGGCCGACCTGGACACGCCGTTGTCGGTCTACCTGAAGCTGGCCGACGGGCCGAATGCGTTCCTGCTGGAATCGGTCGAGGGCGGCGAGAACTGGGGCCGGTACTCGATCATCGGCCTGCCGTGCCGGCGGGCCTACCGCGCCTCGGGTCGGACCTTCGAAGTGCTCGACCACGGCCGGGTCGTCGAGACCCGCGAGGACGTCGATCCGCTCGACGAGGTCGCGAAGCTGGCCGAGTCGGTGTCGATGCCCGAGATCGAGGGGTTGCCGCGGGTCGGCGGGCTGGTCGGCTACTTCGGCTACGAGACCGTCGCGCTGATCGAGCCGCGGCTGGACTTCAGCGATCTGCCGGACGCGCTCGGCGTGCCGGAGATCCTGCTGCTTGACGCCGAGGAACTTGCCGTGTTCGACACGCTGGCCGGCCGGCTGTACCTGATCGTCCAGGCCGACGCCACCCGCGACGATGGCTACGCCGAGGCCACCCGCCGGCTGGACCAGCTCGGTCACCGGCTGCGCGCCGGCTCGCCGGGCTATCCGCACCCGGTCGACCTGCCGGTGCCCGGCGAGGCCGACTTCGAATACGGCTTCGAGCAGGCCGACTTCGAAAAAGCCGTGGCCCGGATCAAGGACTACATCCTGGCCGGCGATGCCATGCAGGTCGTGCTCAGCCAGCGGATGAGCGTGGACCTGGCCGCGCGCCCGCTCGACGTCTATCGCGCGCTGCGCGCACTGAACCCCTCGCCGTACATGTACTTCTTCGACTTCCAGAACGACCAGGAGTCTTTCCAGGTCGTCGGTTCGTCGCCGGAGGTGCTGGTCCGGGTCGAGGACGGCGAGGCGCTGGTCCGGCCGATTGCCGGCACCCGGCGGCGCGGCCGTGACGAGGTCGAGGATCGGGCGCTGGAGCAGGACCTGCTGGCCGATCCGAAGGAGCGCGCCGAGCACCTGATGCTGATCGATCTCGGCCGCAACGACATCGGGAGGATCGCCGAGATCGGCTCGGTCGAACTCACCGACCGGATGGTGATCGAGCGCTATTCGCACGTGATGCACATCGTCAGCCAGGTCAAGGGTGCGCTGACCCCGGGGATGGACGTGATGGACGTGCTGCGCGCGACGTTCCCGGCCGGCACGCTGTCCGGCGCGCCGAAGGTCCGCGCGATGGAGATCATCGCCGAGCTCGAGCCGGTCCGGCGCGGCATCTACGCCGGCGCGGTCGGCTGGATGAACTGGAGCGGCGACGCCGATTTCGCGATCGCCATCCGCACCGCGCTGGTCGCCGGCGGCCGCATCCACCTGCAGGCCGGGGCCGGGATCGTGGCCGACTCCGACCCGGCGCTGGAATGGGAAGAAACGATGAACAAGGGCAGGGCGCTGATCCGCGCCATCGCCGAGGCCAGCGAGGGCATCCGATGAAGGTGCTGATGATCGACAACTACGACTCGTTTACCTACAACCTCGTCCAGTACCTGGGCGAGATCGGGGCCGAGGTCGTGGTGCACCGCAACGACGCGATCGACGTGGCCGGCGTGCGCGACCTGGGCGCTGACGCCATCGTGCTCTCGCCGGGCCCGTGCACGCCGAACGAGGCCGGCGTCTGTCTCGACGTGGTCCACGAACTGGCCGGCAAGGTGCCGATCCTCGGCGTGTGTCTCGGTCACCAGGCCATCGGCCAGGCCTTGGGCGGCAAGGTCGTTCGCGCCCGCCAGGTGATGCACGGGAAGACCTCGATGATGCATCACACGAACGAAGGCGTGTTCCGCGGTCTCGACAATCCGTTCGAGGCCACGCGCTATCACTCGCTGGTCGTCGAACGCCGATCCCTGCCGGACGCGCTGATCGAGACCGCCTGGACCGCGCTGGACGACGACGATCCGAGCGGCCGCGACGAAATCATGGGCTTCCGTCACAGGGACTGGCCGCTGGAAGGCGTCCAGTTCCACCCGGAGTCCATCCTGACGCGGCACGGACACGATTTGCTGAGGAACTTCCTCGAGCGTGTCTGAGTGCTCGCTTCGAGACGTGAGCCATTGGTATTCGAACCGCAGATGAACGCAGATCAACGCAGATAAGGGCTTCCAAACGAAAGGTTCTGAAACGAAAGGGAAAGTCCGGTACTTTCGGACGATCGATTCTCAGTAGAAGTGCGGCCACAAATCGAGCTGCTGTTCTTCAGCGCAGTCGGACATCGAGCGCTCTGAGCCGCTTTGTTCTTCATCTGCGTTCATCCGCGTTCATCTGCGGTACAACTGTTTGAATCCTGAACAAAATGACTGACGACATATGACCCAGACACCGATTCAATCCGCCATCGCCACGGTCACTGGCGGTTCCGACCTCGACGCGGCGGCGATGCAGGCCGCGATGCACCAGATCATGGCCGGGGAGGCCACGCCGGCGCAGATTGCCGGGCTGTTGGTCGGGCTCTCGGTCAAGGGGGAGACGGTGGAGGAAATCGTTGCCGCCGCCACGGTGATGCGCGAGCTGGCCAGCGGTGTGACCGGACTCGACGGGCCGCTCACCGACATCGTCGGCACCGGCGGCGACGGCGCGTCGCTGTTCAACGTTTCGACCGCATCGGCCTTCGTGGCCGCTGCCGGCGGGGCACGCATCGCCAAGCACGGCAATCGCTCGGTTTCCAGCAAGTCCGGTGCCGCCGACGTGCTCGAGACCGCCGGCGTGAAGCTGGAGCTGACCCCGGACCAGGTCCGCGAGGCCGTCGAAACCTTGAACGTCGGCTTCCTCTTCGCGCCGGTCCATCACAGCGCGATGCGCCACGCGGTGCTGCCGCGCAAGGAAATCGGCGTGCGCACCATGTTCAACCTGCTCGGCCCGCTGACCAACCCGGCCGGCGCGACCCGCCAGGTGCTCGGCGTGTTCGACGCGCGCTGGCTGCGCCCGCTGGCCGAGGCGCTGGGCGAGCTCGGCGGCGAGCACGTGCTGGTCATCCACTCCGACGACGGCCTCGACGAGTTCTCGATCGCCGCGGCGACGCGCGTCGCCGAACTGAAGGGCGGCGAGGTCCGCGAATTCACCTTCGAGCCGGCCGACGTCGGGCTGGAAGGCTCGCTGGAGGGGCTGGCCGTCGCGAACGCGCTGGAGAGCCTGGAGATCATCCGCAGCGCCCTGGGCGGGCAGGGCGGTCCGGCCGCCGACATCATCGCCCTGAACGCGGGCGCGGCGCTGTACGTGGCCGGCGTCGCCGACTCGCTGGAGACCGGCATCGAACAGGCCCGCTCGCTGCTGGCCGACGGCGAACCGCTGCAGCGGCTCGAGGCCTACGCGCGCTGGTCGCAGCAGGCATGAGTACGCCGTCGGTCCTGAAGAAGATCTGTGCGACCAAGCGTGACGAGGTCGCCGCTCGCTGCGCACAGCGGGGCGAAGCCGAGCTGCGCGCTCGCATCGCCGAGCTGCCGGCCTGCCGTGACTTCCATGGCGCGCTGGCCGAGCGCGTGGCGCGCGAGGAACCGGCGATCATCGCCGAGTTCAAGCGCGCCTCGCCGTCGGCCGGCTGGATCCACCGCGACGCCGACGCCGGCGACGTGGCCCGCGCCTACGAGCAGGGCGGCGCGGCCTGCATGTCGGTGCTGACCGACGTCGAATACTTCCGCGGCTCCGACGCCGATCTGCTGGCCGCCCGCGAGGCCTGCACGCTGCCGGTCATCCGCAAGGACTTCGTCGTCGATCCGTACCAGATCGTCGAGACCCGCGCGCTGGGCTCCGACGCCGTTCTGCTGATTGTCGCCGCGCTCGACGATGCCCAATTGACGGATTTCAGCGCGCTTGGCTTCGAGCTGGGCCTGAGCGTGCTGGTCGAGGTCCACGACGCCGAAGAAATGGACCGTGCGCTGAACGTGCCGGGGCATCTCCTCGGAATCAACAACCGCGACTTGCACGTGTTCGAGACCCGGCTCGAGACCTCCGAGCAGCTGGCGCCCCGCATCCCGGCCGACCGCATCGGCGTCTGCGAATCCGGCCTGCACACCCGCGCCGACATCGAGCGCATGCAGACCGCCGGCCTGCACGCCTTCCTGATCGGCGAATCCCTGATGCGCGGCGGCGAACCGGTAGCTTCGCTCGAGGCCTTGCGGGGGCGTTGATCGAGCCTTGGACGGCCTCGGCCTTTGGATGATGGGCGCAAAGACGCGAAGGCGCGAAGAGAAAAGCAGGGCATATTGGTGAGGACCACGAGGCGCTCCGGCGTTCGTGGGGATTTCGATCCGGATTCGCGCCGGCGGTCGTTGACCCCTCGGAGCATCCAGAGTCGATCAGGTTTGATCTGCAACGTCATGATGTAATTATTTTTATTCAGTTCTTTGTCTTTCTCTTCGCGCCTTTGCGCCTTCGCGCTCATCATCTGATGGACCGCGACGAAAACCTCTCCATCCATCACCTGCGCTATTTCCAGTGGTTCTCCGCGTCTCCGCGTCTCCGTGTCTCGATGACGGCCGGTTTTCGCAGGCGGCTCGCAAAGCGACGCCAGCAGCTCCCCAGCGCCTCGTCATCGGTCGTTGTTTCGCGAAATCAGCTGTTTATGTGTCTCTCTTCGCGTTCTTTGCACCTTCCCCTCTTCGCGCTGATCCTCTGGACGCCAACCACGAGAACGCCATTCCATCCCGACCTGCGGTACGCTGAGCAATCGAGTTTCACCGGGCACGACGGACGATGGCCGACCACGACGACAACGACCTGAATACCGAGTACCGCGCGCTGGTCGAGCGACTGCGGTCGACCTTCGATTCCGGGGTGACCCGGCCGCTGGACTGGCGGCGCGGGCAGCTGGATGCGATGAAACGCATGCTCGAGGAGAACGAGGGCGTGATCGCCGAGGCGCTCTATGCCGATCTGCGCAAGCCCCCGCAGGAGGTGGTGCTCGGCGAGACGGCGCTGCTGTTCGGCGAGATCAAGCACGCTCGATCGCGGATGGAGCGCTGGGCGCGGCCGCGCCGGGTTCACACCCCTGCGGTGGCCCAGCCCGGCAGGAGCTGGATCCAGCCCCAGCCTCTGGGTGTTGCGCTGATCATCGGCGCGTGGAACTACCCGCTGCAGCTGACGCTGGCGCCGCTGATCCCGGCGATCGCGGCCGGCAACTGCGCGGTGCTGAAGCCGTCGGAGATCGCGCCGTACACGTCGAAGACGATCGCCAACCTGGTGCCGCGCTACCTGGACCGGAACGCCTTCGCCGTGGTCGAGGGCGCGGTGCAGGAGACCACGGCGCTGCTGGCCCAGCGCTGGGACCACATCTTCTACACCGGCGGCGCCGCGGTCGGAAAGATCGTCATGAAGGCCGCCGCCGAGCACCTGACGCCGGTGACGCTGGAACTGGGCGGCAAGAGCCCGGCGATCGTCGACGACACCGCCGACCTGAAATCGGCCGCCCGGCGGCTGGCCTGGGGCAAGGCGCTGAACGCGGGTCAGACCTGCATCGCGCCGGACTACATCCTGGTCTCGCCGGGGCGTCGCGATGCCCTGATCGCGGAGATGAAGTCTCAATTTGCGGACATGCTGGGCGACAATCCGCTGACCAGCGATGACTATTGCGCGGTGGTCAATGAGAAGCACTTCGAGCGGGTCGCGGCGTTGATCGCACAGGGTGAAGTGGCGATCGGCGGTCGCAGCGACCCTGAATCCAGGAAGATCGAGCCGACCGTGCTGCTGAACCCGGCCATGGACGCCACGGTGATGACCGACGAAATCTTCGGCCCCGTACTGCCGGTGATCGAGAGCGACAACCTCGACGCCTCGATCGAATTCGTTCGCAAGGGCGATCGGCCGCTGGCCGCGTACCTGTTCACGAAGTCCAGGGACGCCGAGAAGGCCTTCCTGGCCGAGCTGGCCTGCGGTAGCGTCTGCATCAACGACGTGATGATGTTCATGTCGGTGCCCGACCTGCCCTTCG
>CAZJSH010000048.1:0-2720 GCA_964548715.1 uncultured Halomonas sp.
ATCTCCGGCGGTACCGACATCGTCTCCTGCTTCGCACTCGGCAACCCGCTGCTGCCGGTGTTCGTCGGCGAGCTGCAGTGCCGAGGACTGGGCATGCAGGTCGAGATCCGTAACGACGCCGGCGAGGTGGTCGAGGACGAGACCGGCGAGCTGACCTGCTCGAAGCCGTTTCCCTGCATGCCCGTGGCGTTCTGGAACGACCCGGACGGGTCCCGATACAAGGCCGCCTACTTCGAGACCTTCTCCGACCAGAACGGCGGAGGCATCTGGGCGCACGGCGACTACGCACGCCTGACCCCGCGGGGCGGCGTGATCATCTACGGCCGTTCGGATGCGACCCTGAACCCTGGCGGCGTGCGGATCGGCACCGCAGAGATCTACCGCCAGGTCGAGAAGCTCGACGAAGTGCTGGAGTCGCTGTGCGTCGGCCAGGACTGGGAGGGCGACGTCCGGGTCGTGCTGTTCGTCGTGCTGCGCGAGGGGCTGGAACTCGATGACGCGCTGATCCAGAAGATCCGCAGCCAGGTCCGGGCCAACACCACGCCGCGCCACGTCCCGGCCCGGGTCATCGCCGTGCCCGAGCTGCCGCGCACCGTGTCCGGCAAGATCACCGAACTGGCGGTCCGCGACGTGATCCACGGCAGGCCGGTCAGGAACACCTCGGCGCTGGCCAATCCGGACGCGCTGGACCATTTCCGGGACCTCGACCCGCTTCGCGTGTGATCGATCGCGCGTTCCCGACCTCGATCCGCGCTTCCGATCGATGAAATCGCATCGACCTGTCGACCGGCTCCCGCGTTTCCCTATACTCCGCGACTGACGCTGAGCGGCATGTTCTGCGACTTTTCGTAGCAGAACCTTGCGGGGCGTCACAAAAAGGGGTTTCGGGGAATCTTCGAAAGTTGTTGGCACTCAGCCGGCGCGGTGGTCTGCGTCGGAACGAAATGCAATGCGCGCGGCCTGTCTGGCATGCAATGTGCATGCGGACGCCGTGCGCGGTGACGGCCGCGTCGTCACGGTCGAGAGCAGGGAGCCAGCTTCAAGATGTCGAATTCACCGTTTGCCCGATCCGGGTCTCGTACGTTCGTTCAACGCGCCATGGCGCATCGGGCCGCTGTCGCTCGGGTTGCGTTCGCCGTTCTCGTGTTGCTGGGATCGGCCGCGGCGTCGGCCCAGGTCGTGCGCCCGTTCACCGATCGCGTTTCGTTCGACCAGCCGGGCGACATCATCCAGACCGGCAACGTCCTGCTGACCTGCGACGACAGCGGCTTTCTCGGCTTCGTCTGCACTGAAATCCAGGACGGCACGCGGAGCGGCAGCAACGGCCAGGCTATGGTCTACGTGACGACCGACGGTGGGCTCAACTCGTCCCGCGCCGATCTGACCATCCCGGCCGGCGCGACGGTGACCTGGGCCGGCCTCTACTGGGGCGGACGCGCGAATCCGACCAACGACGTGCCGGGCGTGCTGCAGCAGGACCGCGCGACAGTCGAACTGATCGCGCCCGGCGTCGGGGCGCAGACCCTGACCGGCGCGGCGCTCGACACCTACACCACCACCGGCGGCGCGACCTCACGGCCGTACCAGGCCTTCCTGGACGTGACCTCAATCGTCCAGAGCGCCGGCAGCGGCACGTACATCGTCCGCAATGCCAAGCTGGCCACCGGAAACGACGGTCTCGGTTTCTACGGCGGTTGGTCGCTGGTCGTGGTGACCGAGGACAACAACGAACCGTTCCGAAGCCTCCGGGTCTTCGACGGTGCGGCCGTCCTGTCCGCCGGCGGTGTCAGTTCGCTGGACATTCCCGTCTCCGGCCTGCTGACGCCGGCGTTCGGCCCGGTTTCGGCGCGTTTCGGCGCGCTGGTCTGGGAAGGGGACGAAGGCATCCAGGGCGACAGCATCGCGATCGAGTCCGGCGCCGGGCCGTTCGTGACCCTGTCCGACGCCCTCAACCCGGCCAACAACGCGTTCAACAGCAGCATCACCCGGCTCGGCACCCGGATCACCGACAAGACGCCCGACTTCGTCAACCAGTTGGCGATGGACATCGACGTGTTCGACGCCAGCGGCATTCTCGGCAACAGCCAGACCGACACCACGCTGCGTTTCCAGACCGGCGGCGATACCTATTTCGCCAACGTCGCCGCATTCTCCGCCGAGCTGTTCGTGCCCGACGTCGAGACCAACTTCAGCAAGACGCTGACCGACATCAACGGCGGCACGCTGGAGCCGGGTGACGAAATCCTGGTCCAGCTGTTCTTCGACAACATCGGCCAGGATGCGGCCACCAACCTCGTCCTGACCGATCCGATCCCGGCCAACACGACCTACGTGCCGGGCAGCCTGTTCTCGGTCCAGGACCCGCCGGGCGGGTTGCCGCCGAATACGCCGCTGAGCGACGCGGTGGGCGACGACACGGCCGAGTTCGACGTCGGCAACAATCGCGTGGTGTTCCGCAGCGGTACCGGTGCGAACACGACCAGCGGCGGGACCGTGCCGCCCGGTGAGATCGGCGTGCGGGCGTTCCGCGTCGTGGTCGACGCCGGGACGCCCACCGGAACCGAGATCGTCAACATCTCGGAATTCCAGCACAACTCCGCGACCTTCCCGGCGCGTGACTTCACCGGAAGCGCAACCGACACCATCGTCACCGGCGCCTCGACGCCGTCGCTGGAGCTCCAGAAGACCATCGCCTCGGGTAGCCCCTATGCCAACGTCGG
>CAZJSH010000048.1:2730-19600 GCA_964548715.1 uncultured Halomonas sp.
GTTGACGGCGACCAACAACTCCGCGCTGACCCTGTCGAGCGTGGTCATCAGCGATCCCCAGGCGACCCTCGGCGCCTGCACACCGGCGCAGCCGGCCACCTTGGCGCCCGGGGCCTCGATCTCCTGTCCAGCCAGCTATACGGTGACCCAGGCCGATATCGACAACGGCAGCTTCACCAATACCGGTCGCGCCGATGGCGTCGCGCCTGGTCCGGTCGCGGTCCAGGACACCGATTCGGCCACCGCCGCCGGCCCGGCGGCCAATCCCGCGTTGACGCTGGTCAAGACCGGTACGCTGAACAACGGCGGTGACGGCGTGGCCGATGCCGGCGATACGATCAGCTACAGCTTCACGGTCACCAATACCGGCAACATCACCCTGACCGATGTCACGCTGAACGATCCGCAGGTCATGGTGGTCGGCGGGCCGATCGCCAGCCTGGCCCCGGGCGCTTCCGACTCGGTGACCTTCACGGCCAGCTACGTGCTGACCCAGGCCGACATCAATGCCGGCGCCTTCACCAACACGGCCACCGCGAGCAGCGCCGAGGGCGCGAGCGATTCCGACAGCGACACGCAGAATTTCGCGCTGCTGCCGGCGCTTTCGCTGGTCAAGTCGGTTGCTTCGGGTGCGCCCTATGACGTCGTCGGCGACGTGATCGCCTACCAGTTCGTCGTGACCAATACCGGCAACGTGTCGCTGGCCGGTCCGGTGACCATCAACGACGACCTCACTGCCGATGAGTCCTGCCCGGCGCTCGGCACGGTCGGCAACGGCGACGGCGCGCTCGACCCGGGCGAGTCCATCGTCTGCTCGGCCAGCTACACGGTGACCCAGGCCGACATCGACGTCGGTTCGGTCGCCAACACCGCGTCCGCATCGGCCGGCGGTACGACCAGCAACGACTCGTCGGCCGTGGCCAACGCCATCCAGCAGCCCGGACTCGACACCGTCAAGGCGCTGGCGAGCAACGCCGACGGCGACGGCTCCGGCGACGTCAGCCTGGGCGACGTGCTCACCTACACGGTCACGGTCACCAACACCGGCAACCGGACGCTGACCAACGTCACGGTCACCGACAACCTGATTTCGCCGAACAGCACCAGCTGCGCTTCGCTGGCGCCGGGTGCGACCTGCGTGCTGACCGGGACCTATACCGTGACGCAGGCCGACGTCGACGCCGGAGGAATCAGCAACACCGGCACCGGCGATTCCGACCAGACCGGCCCGGACAGCGACACGCTGAACCTCCCGACCGGTCAGAGCCCGGGGCTCTCGACCGTCAAGGCCCTGACCGGCAATGCCGATGGCGACGGCTCCGGCGACATCTCGCTCGGCGACGTGCTGACCTACACGGTGAGCGTGACCAACAGCGGCAACCAGACGCTGACCGACGTCACCGTCACGGACACCCGGATCACGCCGAGCAGCACCAGCTGCGCCTCGGTGCCGCCGGCATCGACCTGCGTACTGACCGGCACCTACACGGTGACGCAGGCCGACGTCGACGCCGGCTCGATCGTCAACACCGGGGCCGGTAGCGCGGTGTCGCCGCCGCTGGGCCCGGACGAAGACACCGTGACCACGCCGGTGCCGAGGAACCCGCTGATCACCCTGGTCAAGACGATCGACGCCGGCAGCCCGTATGCAAGCGTCGGTGACGTCATCGATTACACCCTGACCGCGACCAACGCCGGCAACGTGACGCTGAGCAATGTCGTGATCAGTGATCCGCTGGCTTCGATCGGCAGCTGCACGCCGGCCCAGCCGACCGCACTGGCGCCGGGCGCCACCCTGGTCTGCAACGCCAGTTACACCGTGACCCAGGCCGACCTGGATGCCGGCAGCTTCGTCAATACCGCGAGCGTCGATGCGCTGGACCCGGACGGCGGTGCGGTCGCCGATTCGGACTCGGCCACGGCCAGCGGTGCACGGACGGCGGATCTGGACGTGGTCAAGGTGATCGACTCGGGCAATCCGTTCGCCGCGGTCGGTGACGAACTCGTCTACACGATCACGGCGACCAATACCGGCAACGTGACGCTGAGCGGGGTGACGATCAGTGATCCCCAGGCCGTCGTCGGCTCATGCACGCCGGCGCAGCCGGCGACGCTGGCGCCGGGCGCATCGATTTCCTGCCCGGCCAGCTACAGCGTCACCCAGGCCGACCTGGACGCCGGGTCGTTCACCAACATCGCGACCGGTACAGGTTCGGAACCGAGCGGTACCCCGGTCACCGATATCGGCTCCGCCACGGCGACCGCGAACCAGAACGGCCTCATCGACCTGGTCAAGACCATCGACGCCGGCAGCCCGTATGCGAACGTCGGCGACGTCATCGAGTACACGCTGACGGCGACCAACACCGGCAACGTGACCCTGACCAACGCGCTGATCAGCGATCCGGGTGCGACGATCGGCAGCTGCACGCCGGCCCAGCCCGTCGCCCTCGCGCCGGGTGCGACGCTGGTCTGCGCCGCCAGCTACACCGTGACCCAGGCCGAGCTGGACGCGGGCGTTTTCACCAACACAGCGACCGTGTCCGCGCAGGATCCGGGCGCCAACCCGGTCAGCGACACGTCATCGGCGACCGCCAACGCCGCGCAGTCGCCTGCGCTCGATCTCAGCAAGGTCATCACTTCCGGTGATCCCTATGCGAACGTCGGCGACGGGATTCTGTACACCATCACCGCGACCAATACCGGCAACGTGACGCTGGACAACGTCTCGATCAGCGATCCGGGCGCAACGCTCGGGAGTTGTTCGCCGGTCCAGCCGGCCAGCCTGGCTCCCGGGCAGACGCTGACCTGCGGCGCGAGCTACTCGATCGTCCAGGCCGACGTCGATGCCGGCAGCTTCAGCAACACCGCAACGGTCGAGGGCGATGATCCGGACGGCAACCCGGTCAGCGCGGCCGATACGGCCGTCGCGACCGCCGTTCAGACGCTGGCCCTGTCGCTGGTTAAGACGGCCAGCCTGAATGACGACAACGGCAATACCTTCGCCGACGCCGGCGAAGTCATCGACTACACCATCACGTCTGTGAATACCGGTAACGTGACCCTGGCCGACGTCGAGATCACCGATCCGCTGATCGGTGCGCTGAGCTGTACCCCGGCCCAGCCTGCCACGCTGGCGCCGACCGAACAGCTGGTCTGTACCGGCAGCTACACCGTCACCGCGGTCGACGTCGCCGCCGGCGGGTTCGTCGTGAACACCGCGACGGTGATCGCGCCGGATCCGTTCGACCCGATCAACAATCCGCCGATCGAGAACACCACCTCGACCTCGACCCCGGTCGTTCCGGTGCCGTCGCTTGACCTGGTCAAGCTGGCCAGCCTGAACGACACCGACGGCAACGGATTCGCCGACATCGGCGAGACCATCGACTACACGCTGACGGCGACCAACGACGGCAACATCACACTGACCGACGTCGAGATCGTCGATCCACTGATCGGTGCGCTGAGCTGCACGCCGGCCCAGCCGGCCGCGCTGGCGCCGACCGAACAACTGGCCTGCACGGGCACCTACACGGTCAGCCAGGCCGACCTCGACAACGGCCCGGGCATTGTCAACGTGGCCACGGTCGCGGCGCCGGACCCGGTCGACCCGATCAACAATCCGCCGGTCGGCGATTCGGACACCGAGACGGTGCCGACCGCGTTCGATCCGCGGATCGAACTGACCAAGCTGATCACCGGCGGCGATCCGTACGCGAGTGTCGGCGACACGATCACCTACGACCTGACCGCGACCAACACCGGCAACGTGACGCTGGACGACGTGGTCATCAGCGACCCGCAGGCCACCGTGGGTGCATGCGCGCCGGCGCAGCCGGCCAGCCTGGCTCCGGGCGAGACGCTGGTCTGCGCGGCGAGCTACGCCGTGACGCAGGCCGACCTTGATGCCGGCTCGTTCACCAACACCGCGTCGGTCGACGGCGAGGATCCGAACGGCGATCCGGTCGATGACAGCGACTTCGCGGTGGCGAACGCGACTCAGAACCCGGCGCTGTTCCTGGACAAGGCGCTGATCGCCAACGCCGACGAGGACGCCTCGGGCAACGTGACGCTCGGCGACACGCTGACCTACGGCCTGGTCGCGACCAATACCGGCAACGTCACGCTTTCGAACGTGACCATCGCCGACCCGATGCTCGGCGTACCAACCTGCGCGCCGGTCCAGCCGGCGGTGCTTCCGCCAGGCGCGCAACTGACCTGCAGCGGGACCTACGTGGTCCAGCAGGGCGATGTGGATGCCGGCTCGATCGTCAATACCGGGACGGCCGATTCGGACCAGGTCGGTCCGGTACAGGACGTCGAGACGGTGGCGGTCTTCGGACCGGAAGTCGTCGCCAGCAAGTCGTCGAACCCGGCGCCGGGTTCCGAGGTCGTGGCCGGGCAGACCATCAGCTACACGCTGAACGTCACGGTGGCCGACGCTCCGCTGACCGCACCGCTTGTGCTGTCCGACACGCTGGGTGCTGGCTTGAGCTTCGCTGCCGTCACCGTCCCGGGCGGGTTCACGGCCGACACGGCCGGCAATCCGCTGACCTTCGCGCTGCCTGCCGGCACGCCGGCCGGCGCCTACGCGGTGACCTACACGGCGACCGTCGACGCCGATGCGACCGGTTCGGTCGGCAACAGCGTCGTGCCGACCGGCGGTGGCGATCCCGATCCGGAGTGTCCGAGCTGCGATACGGATCACCCGGTCGCCGATCCGGCGATTGTCGTGACCAAGGCCGCGACCCCGGGTTCGGGCAGCGAAGTGACCGCCGGCCAGGTGATCAGCTACACGCTGACCGCGACCGTCGCCGACGCCGCGCTGAGCGCCCCGCTGGTGCTGACCGACACGCTCGGCGCCGGCCTGACCTTCGCTTCGGTGACCGCGGCGGGCGCGTTCGCGCCGGACACGACCGGCAACCCGCTGACTTTCACGCTGCCGACCGGCACCGTGCCGGGTACCTACGCGGTGACCTACACGGCGACCGTCGACGCCGACGCGACCGGCACGGTCGGCAACTCGGTCGTGCCGACCGGCGGGGGCGATCCGGATCCGGAGTGTCCGAGCTGCGATACGGATCACCCGGTCGCCGATCCGGTGATCGTCGTGACCAAGGCCGCGACCCCGGGTTCGGGTAGCGAAGTGACCGCCGGCCAGGTCATCAGCTACACGCTGACCGCCACGGTCTCCGATGCCGCGCTGAGCGCGCCGCTGGTGCTGACCGACACGCTCGGCGCCGGTCTGACCTTCGGCTCGGTGACCGCGCCGGGCGCGTTCACGCCGGATACGACCGGCAACCCGCTGACCTTCACGCTGCCGGCCGGCACGGTGCCGGGCATCTACGCGGTGACCTACACGGCGACCGTCGACGCCGACGCGACCGGTTCGGTCGGCAACAGCGTGGTTCCGGCCGGCGGCGGCGATCCCGATCCGGAGTGTCCGAGCTGCGATACCGACCACCCGGTCGCCGACCCGGTGATCGTCGTGACCAAGGCCGCAGCCCCGGGTTCGGGTAGCGAGGTCTTCGCCGGGCAGCAGATCGTTTACACGCTGACCGCCACCGTGGCCGACGCGGCCACCACGGCGCCGCTGGTGCTGGCCGACACGCTGGACGCCGACCTGGTGTTCGGCGCGGTGACGGCCAACCCCGGCGGGTTCACGCCGGATACGACCGGCAACCCGCTGACGTTCACGCTGGCCTCCGGTGCGGTTCCGGGCAGCTACACAGTGACCTACACTGCGACGGTCGCGGCGACGGCGACCGGTTCGGTCGGCAACGTGGTCGTCCCGACCGGCGGCGGCGATCCCGATCCGGAGTGTCCGAGCTGCGACACCGACCATCCGGTCGGCGAGCTGGGACTGGAGCTGACGAAGTCGGCCAGCCTGAACGATTCCAACGGCAACGGTCTGGCCGACGTCGGTGAGGTCATCGGCTACACGCTGACCGCCACCAACACCTCGACAGTGGCGTTGCCGGGCACGACGATCAGCGACCCGATGATCCCGGCGTTGACGTGCACGCCGCCGCAGCCCGCCACGCTGAACCCGGGTGATCAACTCGTCTGCTCCGGCAGTTACACGGTGCAGCAGTCCGACATCGATGCCAATACCGACATCGTCAACACCGCGACGACCGAAGCGCCGGACCCGGTCACGCCGGGCAATCCGCCGCTGACCGACACCGATGCGGCCAATGTGGGCATCTGCACGCTGGACTCCGGCGACGTGACGGGCCAGCTCTGGCACGACCTGGACCGCGACAACGTGATCGATCCGGGCGAACCGGCCCTGACCTCGTTCGTCACGCTCGGCCCGCCGGGCGCAACGCCGGCGGACCTGTTGGTCACCACGGCCGATCCGGTCACCGGGGTCTACAGCTTCCCCGAGGTGCCCGAAGGCATCTATGAAGTGCGCGTGCTCGAGGCGTTCCTCGGCAACAACTTCGGCCTGTATGCGATCCAGCCGCCGGTCCGCACGATCACGGTGGTCCGCTGCGGCACGGCGGTCGAGGACTTCAACTTCGGTCCGACGCTGGACGGCGTGGTCGGCGACTTCGTCTGGTTCGATGTCAACGAGGACCAGGTGGTCGATGAGTTCCGGGATGGTGACGGCAACGGTGTTCTGACGCAGAACCCGCTCGGTACGCCGATCAGCGCGGTCGACTTCGAGTGGGTCGACCTCAACCAGAACGGCAACCCCGACGACGGAGAGTTCCGCCGCTGCGGCCTGGCCGGCGTCGAGGTGCAGTTGTTCGACGGCAGCGGTTCGCTGGTCGGCACGCGCCTGACCAATCTTCGCGGCGAGTATTTCTTCTCCGGACTGCCGCTAGGCGATGACTACACCGCTGTCGTCGACGACACCAACCCGGCCAACCTGGCCTCGGCCCAGCAGTTCGCCGCCGACGGCAATTGCCTGGTGCTGACACCGCGCGCCCCGGCCTCGCCGCCGACGCCGCGGGGCGGCCTGGTCGCCGGCTGCGGCGCCACCACGCCATTGACCGACCAGAGTCCGACGCTGACGGCGGCAGAACCGATCGACGAAAGCCTCGATTTCGGCCTGGTCTGCGGCGTGGCCGGTCAGCTCCAGCTGACCAAGGTCCTGGCTGCGAACGCCGACGAAGACGGTTCGATGACGGTGACCACCGGCGACACCTTGACCTACACGGTTACCGCGACCAATGTCGGTTCGGTCGCGCTGTCGAATGTCATCGTCACCGATACACGGATCACGCCCTCGAGCGTTGCCTGTCCGTTGCTTGCGCAGGGCGCCGCCTGCGTGCTGACCGGCACGTACTCGGTGACCGCAGCCGACGCTCAGGCCGGCGAGATCCTGAACATGGCCGGCGCCGACAGCGACCAGACCGATCCTGTCGAGACCCAGCTGATCGTGCCGGTGCTCGCGCCGCAGGTCCTGGTCACGAAGACGTCGGACCCGGCCTCGGGGACGGTGGTTACGCCGAGCGACACGGTGACCTACACGCTGACGGCGGCGGTGAGCGGTGCGCCGCTGATCGACCCGCTCGTGCTCAGCGACACGCTCGGCGCCGGACTGACCTTCGGAACGGTGACGAACCCGGGTGCGTTCACGCCTAACACCGGCGGAACGCCGCTGACGTTCACGCTGCCGGCCGGGACCCCGGCGGGCAGCTATGAGGTCGAGTACACCGCAACCGTCGATGCCGACGCGACCGGCACGGTCGGCAACGTGGTCGTCCCGACCGGCGGCGGCGACCCGGATCCGGAGTGCCCGAGCTGCGATACCGAGCACTCGGTGGAAACCCTGCTGCTCGACAAGTCCGTGGTCGCGCTCGATGCGACCGGACCGAACACCTGGCGGATCGACTACGAGCTCGTGGTGACCAACCCCGGTGCAGTGGACAGCAGCTACACGCTGACCGACACGCTGGGCTTCACGACCGACGGCGTCGAGCCGGGGGCCGCCGGCCTGGTCAGCACCGTCGGCGGCACACTCGCACCGGCGCTGACCTCCGGGGGGTTCGTCCCGGTGATCGACGTTCCGATCCAGGTCTCCGCGGCCGGCGTCCCGATCGCGGCCGGCGCGGAGCATCGGTACCGCCTGTCCATTCCGCTCGGCGTGGTCAGCGGCCAGTTGCTCAACGAAAGCTGCACCGGCGCGCCGGGCAACGGGTTGTACAATCAGGCCGAGTTGACCGGACCGGTCGCGCGCTTCGACGACGCCTGCGCATCGATCGGCGATGCCGGCGACGTGGCGATCCGCTTGATCAAGACGGTCGAGCTGGGCGTGGACTTCAACGGCAACGATTTCGGCGATGTCGGCGACGTGCTGTTCTACACGTTCGAGATCACCAACATCGGCAATCAGCCGCTGACCGACGTCCAGCTGATCGACCTGATGGTCGACGACCTGCAGTGCATGACCCGAGCCAGCGACGGGCAGCGGCTGACCGTGCTGCCGCACGACGCGATCCTCTACGCGGGCTTCGAGCGCGGCGGTCTCGGGTCGCTGTCGCCGTCGGCCTCGATCCAGTGCACCGCGTCGCACGAACTGACCGCGACGGATGTCGCACGGCGCCGGGTGGAGAACACCGCCACCGCGCTGGGCACCGGCCCAAACGGTGAAGTCGTGAACTCGGTCAGCACCGCCGTCTACACGGGCTTCCAGTGATGGAAGCCCTTCAACGCCACGAGGATTCGGCCATGCCGCGATCGGAACGAAATCGGAACGGAACCCATCTGCGCGCAGCGCTGACCGTGCTGGCCATTCTGCTGACCGGGCCGGCCTGGGCCTTCACGCTGGATGCGGTGCCGGACGGGCGGGCGGCGAACGGCGATCTGCAGGCCCGGGTTGTGATGAGTGCGCCGGCGGAGCGTTCGGTTCTCGGGCTCGAACTGCACGTCTCGGCCGGTGAGGTCGAGACCTGCGCCGGCGCCCGCGTGCCGGCGAGGCTGGCGGCCGGCGCATCGATCGACTGCACCTGGCGCGTACCGGCCGGCATGGACCAGGCCGGACTGGCCGCGTGGGTGCGCTACGCGGACGGGTCGAGCGAGGTCCGCCGCGTCCGCCTGACCCAGGAACGGGGCGCGGCCTTTCCGCAAGGCATCGTGTCGCTGGCCGGCAGCAGCGTGCATGACGACACCGACATCGACGGCCGGCTGGACGCCGGCGAGACCATCGACTACGCGTATCGCCTGGTCAACACCGGCACGCTGGACCTGGACACGCTGGCCGTGACCGATCTCGATGGCGGCGTCGGCTGCCCGGCCACCACGCTGGCGTCGGGGCAGTCGTTGCGCTGTACCCGCACGCACGTGATCACCACGGCCGAGGCCGCCGCCGGCCAGGTCGCCAACACCGTCGAGGTCACGGGGCTCGATGCGCTGGGTCTGCCGGTCCAGAGTTCGGACCAGCTGCTCCGGGTCAACCTCGAGGGCCGCGCCGGCATTGCCGTGATCAAGAGCCCGTTCCTCCTGAGCGACGCCGACGGCAGCGGGTTCGCCAACCTCGGCGACATCGTCCGCTACGATTTCATCGTCACCAACGTCCGCTCCGAGACGCTGACCGACATCGAGCTCGTCGAGCCCGATCCGTCCCTGATCGACACGCCGATCACCTGCAGCTCGACCACCCTGGACGGCAATGCGTTCGCCGGCAACGGCGCGGGCACGCTCCTCGGCGGCAACACCGTGCTGTGCACGGCCACCTACGAGATTCGACAGGCCGATATCGACGCCGGGCAGGCATTGAACCTGGTCGAGGTCAGCGGCACCACGCCGCTGAGCCTGACCGTCAACGGCAGCGGTGCCTCGGCCCTGGTGCTCAGCGGTCCGGGTGCGCTCGAGGTCGAGAAGACCGTCGCACCCGCGCAAGCCATCCCGGGCCAGGACGTCGTCTACACCATCACCGTGGCCAACACCGGTCCGGTCACGCTGTTCGACGTCGACGTCATCGATCCGCTGCCGACGGGCATCGTCGCCTTCGACTGGACCTGCGCGGGGACGTTCTGTCCGAACGCTTCCGGCAGCGGCGCGATCAGCGAACGGGTGCCTGCGTTCCCGGCCGGGGAGAGCCTCGTCTACACCGTCGTCGCCGAAGTCGCGCTGGATGCGCCGACGACCGTACTGAACGTGGTCACGGTGCTACCGCCGGGACTGGTCGAGTGTCAGCCCGCGGGCACGCCCACGCCGTGCGAAGCCGATGCCGACATCGAGGTGCGGGGCCAGCCGATCGGCGTGCCGGCGCTGGGGCTCGGCGGGCTGGGACTGCTCGCGCTGGCGCTGCTCGCCTTCGGATTGCGCGCGCGGCCCTGAGGCCGCACGCCCCGGCTCCGGTCGGGTAGGGGATCGAATGTCGGCCGGCGCCAGCCAGTCGGCAATCCCCGACGGCCGGGCGCGCAGCGGGCGATGTGCATCGGGGAGGTACCGGTCCACCGGACAGCCGATGAACGACGCGTCGGTTGCCGGTCCGGGGAACGAGCGGCTTGCGATCGAGGCAGACGACCTCCAGCGGCCGACTCCCGAACTCAGCCCGTGCCGTCCGGCGCGGGGCCTCGATCGAACCTCGATGGATCCAGTGCCCGACGGAGCGCGGTGTCCAGGCCCGCCGGCGCCCCGGAGAGCGCGTCGGCGATCCGGTCGGCGGCCAGCGGTGTCCCGCTGATGCCGCGGCTGCCGAACGCCGCGCAGACCCAGCTGCGCGCGGCCGGGTCCAGCGACCCGACCACCGGCAGGTAATCGCGCGAAGTGCAGCGGAATCCGACCCGCCGTCCGACCACCTCGGCCGCGTCGCCGCCGAGCTCGGCCCAGGCTTCGGGCCACCCGCCTTTCAAGCTCTCCAGGTTGGCTCGATCGTCGGCGTCGCGGGGTTCGGCGCCGTGATGGTGCAGATCGAAGGTCGCACCGATGCAGTGCAGGTCGTCGAGCGCCGGGGTGACGTAGCCGGTGTGGCAGACGGCGCGCGTCCGGCGCCGGCTGGCCGGCGTGGCCGCCACGTCGGTGACTTGCCCGCGGATCGTGCGAAGCGGCAGAATGGGGCCGGGCAACAGGGCCGCCGTCGCGCCGGCCGCGCAGACCACGACCGCGTCACCCTCGACCTCGCCCTCGCGCCGCAGCCGAAGGCGACCCCGCTCGACATCGACGGCTTGGACCGTATCGTGAACCATCTCGATGGCGGGGTCGTCGAGCAGCCATCGGCACCAGTCGGCCGGACGCAGCACGCCGCCGGGCTTCAACAGCACGCGGCCATCGTCGAGCGCCTCGAGCAGTTCCGGCGGCCAGTGACCGCTCTCCAGCGCGCCGGCCAGCTTGCGGGCGTGCCGATCGTCGGTCGCGATCTGTTCCACGCCGTCGAAGACACCCAGGCCCCGGCCGACGGCATCGGCCCGGTCCAGCCAGCGCAGCGCGCGCAGCCAGCTGGACTGGTAGAACCGGTTCTGCGGCGTCGCCGCGCCGCTGGGCGTGGTGTAGACGACGCCGGCCCGGTTGCCCGACGCCCCGGCCGCGACGCCGGCGGCATCGATCACCCGGCTGGTCCAGCCGCGCCGCGCCAGCGCGTGAGCGACGGTGCTGCCGGCCAGGCCGGCGCCGACGATCAGCGCGTGGCCGCGCGGCGCTGTCCGTGGCCGCCACGCTCCGGGCCGGTTCGCCTCCAGCCGATGACGTTTGCGGCCGAAGCCTGCGACACGTTGCACCTCGAACCCGACCTCGGCCAGCCCTCGTCGCACCGCGCCGGCGGCCGAGAACGTCGCCAGCGTGGCGCCGGGCCGGCTGAGCGCCGCCAGCCGCCGGAACAGGGCCGGCGTCCACATCGCGCCGTTGCAGCTCGGCGCGAACCCGTCCAGGAACCACGCGTCGACGGCCACCTCCTGGGCCTGCCACATGGCTTCGGCATCGCCGAACATCAGGGTCAGGTCGATCCGGTCGTGCAGGTCGATGCGGTGGAATCCCGGCGTCGGCGCCGGCCACTGGTCGATCAGCCGGGCCGACCACGAGGCCAATTCGGGCCATGCAGCCAGCGCGCGTCGGAGATCGTCGGGCCGCAAAGGATGCTTCTCCGCCGAGACCAAGTGCAGCCTGGCGCCGGACGCGGAGCGGGTCAGAAATCGATCCGCGGCCAGCAGCAGGTTCAGGCCGGTGCCGAAGCCCGTCTCGCCGAGCACGAAGGCGTCGCCGCCGGCGAGCGCGTCGAAGCGGGCATCGAGTCTTGCTCCGCCCAGGAACACCGCCCGGCTCTCGTCGGCGCCGCCGGCCGTGGAGTAGTAGGCGTCCTGGTACGCCGGCGCAGCGGGCGTGCCGTCCGTCCACTCGATCACGGCCGGTTCGATGGGGTCCATGTCGGGCTGCATGCGCTCATTGTCGCCCAGCCGCCGCGTTGTCGACGTCGTTCATCGCCGGTTCGACTGCTATGCTACGAACCCGGTCCCCCACTTCCGGACAATCCATGCAATCCCCGACCCGAAACCTCGCCCTGTTCTGCGATTTCGAGAACGTCGCGCTCGGCGTTCGCGACGCGCGCTATTCGGCCTTCGACATCAAGAAGGTGCTCGAGCGCCTGCTGCTGAAGGGCAACATCGTGGTCAAGAAGGCCTATTGCGACTGGGCCCGCTACAAGGAGTTCAAACCGGCCATGCACGAGGCGGCGTTCGAGCTGATCGAGATTCCGCACCTGAGGATGTCGGGCAAGAACTCGGCCGACATCCGGATGGTCGTCGATGCGCTGGACCTTTGCTACACCAAGGCGCACGTCGATACCTTCGTGATCATTTCCGGCGATTCCGACTTCTCGCCGCTGGTCAGCAAGCTTCGCGAGAACAACAAGCTGGTCATCGGCGTCGGCGTCAAGAGTTCGACGTCCGACTTGCTGACCTCGAACTGCGACGAGTTCATCTTCTACGACGACCTCGTACGCGACAGCGAGAAAAAGACCAAGCGCAAGCAGCAGGCGGCCAAGAAGAAGACCAAGAAGAAAAAGAAGAAGGCCGCCGGCAAGGCCGGCACCAGCGACGTCGGCAGCGATACGAGCAACGATGCGGGCAATGAGGCAGGCAACGAGGCAGGCAACGAAGCGCAGAACGCCGAAGACCAGCGCCGCCAGGAAGGTTTCGACCTGGTGCTCGAAACCATCGAGGCGCTGTTCCGCGACCGCGACGAGGCCGAGAAGGTCTGGGGGTCGATGGTCAAGCAGACCCTGAAGCGCCGCCGTCCCGGCTTCAGCGAGAGCTACCACGGCTTCAAGTCGTTCGGCCAGCTGCTCGAAGACATGCAGTCCGAGGGCCTGGTCGAACTCAAGCACGACGAGAAGTCCGGCGGCTACATCATCGAGAGCTACGACGTCGGCGATTGAACCGACGCGATCTCACCGGCCCACTCCGATGACGTCCCGGCTCGTCGTTCTTGCCTGGCATTCGATCAACGTCACCGGCACCGACTACTCGACCAACGATCTGGTCGCGTTCGGCGAGGATCTGCACGCCCTCGATCGGCTGGGTTGGACGATCCTGCCGCTGCGCGATGCGCTGGACGCTCGCCGGGCCGGTTCGCTGCCGGAGCGCACGGTCTGCCTGACCCTGGACGATGGTTCGATCATGGACTGGCACCCGTTCGACCACCCGACCGCCGGCGCGCAGGTGCCGGCCCGGGACCGCCTGGCCGCATTCACCGAAGGGCTGCCGGCCGACAGCCGCCACCGGCCGCACGCCAGCGTGTTCGTGCTCGCCTCGCCCGAGGCCCGTGCGGAAATGGACCGGGTGGATTACTTCTCGCTCGGCGTCTGGGATCACGACTGGTGGGCGGCGGCCAATTCCAGCGGCCGGATGAGCGTCGAGAACCACAGCTGGGATCACAACCACCCGTCGCTGGCGCGCACCGCCGGCCCGCCGGACCGCCCGCGGGACTTCCTGTCCATCGACGAGGAGGCGACCTGCCGGGCCCAGATCGAACCGGCCAGCGACTACATCGAGCGCGTCGCCGGACGCCGCCCGCGCTTCTTCGCGTACCCGTGGGGCCAGGCCAGCGACTACCTGCGTGGTGAATTCCTGCCGGCCTTCGGTGCTTCGCTCGGCCTCGAGGCCGCGCTGGGCTGTGAAGCCGGGCCAGTCACCGAGGCCAGCGACCGCTGGTACCTGCCGCGCTTCGTCTGCGGACGCGACTGGACGTCGCCGGACGGTCTGGAAGCGCTCCTGCGGGACGCGGCGGGCTGATCAGTCCGCGGCGTCGATACGCAGCACGAACGCGCCGCGGAAGCCGCCGAACCGGATTCGCTCCAGGGCCTCGTTGGCGTCGGCCAGCGGCAGTTCGGTGACGTGCGGACGCAGGTCGTGTTCGGCGGCAGCGTCCAGTACGCCGCGGATGTCGGCGCGGGTCACGTTGGCGACCGACTTGATCTCCTTTTCCTTCCACAGCTGCGACGGGTAGTCGAGTTCGGCCAGCCGGTCGCGGTCGCCCGGTTCCTTGGCGATCGCGTTGATCACCAGCCGGCCGCCCGGCGCCAGCCGGGTCAGCGCGGCCAGCACGGTCTCCCAGACCGGCGTGGTGTCGATGATCGCGTCCGGCGCCTGCGGCGGGTCGTCGTGGGTGCCGCCGGCCCAGGCCGCGCCGAGTTCGAGAGCCTGCGCCCGCTGGTCCGGATCGCGGGCGAAGACCAGCACAGGTGAGTCGGGCAGCCGGGCGCGGGCCAGCGCCAGCACCAGGTGGTTCGAAGCGCCGAAGCCGGTCAGCGCCAGCACCTGGCCATTGTCGATCGCCGCCAGGCGCAGGCTCCGGAACCCGATCGCGCCGGCGCACAACAGCGGAGCCGCGTGGACCGCGTCCAGCCCGTCGGGCACCGGCACCGCGAACGCGGCCGGGATCGTCATGAACTCGGCATAGCCGCCGTCGCAGTCGCGTCCGGTCGCGCGGAAGTCCGGGCAGAGGTTCTCCTCACCACGTTCGCACCAGCGGCACTCGCCGCAGGCCGAGGCGATCCAGCCGACCCCGGCCCGTTCGCCGACTCGCGCGGAATCCACGCCGTCGCCGACCGCATCCACGGTGCCGACGGCCTGGTGGCCGAGCACGCGCGGCACCGGCGTTTCGACCCGGCCCTCGATCTGGTCCAGCTCGGTATGACAGACGGCGCAGGCCTCGACGCGCAGCCGGACCTCGCCGTCGGCCGGGTCGGGCCGATCGAGTTCGACGGCCGCCAGCGGCCGATCGCCGCGCTCCAGGCTGCCGACGCGTTGCAGCTGCATTGCACGCATGGCCGCAGTGTAGCGCGAGTCCGGCCGCCGGCCGGCGCAGGCACACCGGCGCGGCGAGCGGGTAGGGTAGATCCTCTGCCATCTCGAGCGAGCGTGCTCATGCTGCCGTTGAATCCCGACGACTGGTCGCTGGCCCAGAGCATCGTGGTCTTCGCGTGCTGCGCCGTCGCGATCGGCGTATTCGGCACCTGGATCACGAAGGTGGTCGACCAGCTGGCCGACCGGACCGGCATCGGCGAGGCCGTGGCCGGGGCGCTGCTGCTCGGGGCCGCGACCTCGCTGTCCGGTTCGGTGCTGTCGGTGACCGCCGCCTGGAACGGCCATCCGGAACTCGCGGTCGGCAATGCGCTCGGCGGCATCGCGGTGCAGACCCTGTTCCTGGCCGTCGCGGACTTCTTCCATCGCCAGGCCAATCTCGAGCACGCCGCTGCGTCGGCGGCCAACATGATGCAGAACGCGCTGCTGATCTCGCTGCTGGCGCTGATCCTGCTGGCGCCCGGTCTTCCCGCGACGACCGTCTGGGGCGTGCATCCGGTGACCCCGGTGCTGCTCGTGCTCTATGTCTACGGCATCGGGATGGTTCGCGGCGCGCGGCAGCACCCGATGTGGCGTCCGGCCGATACCCGGACCACGAAGCCGGATACGCCCGACGACACCGCGGCCATGCCCTCGCGGGGACAACTGTGGCTGCGCTTCCTCGCGCTGATGGCGGTGCTGGGGTTCGCAGGCTGGCTGCTGGAGCCGGCGGCGACCCGGATCGCCGACGACGCCGGGCTCGAGCTGTCGGTCGTCGGCGTGCTGCTCACCGCGATCGCGACCTCGCTGCCCGAGCTGGTCACCTCGATCGCCGCCGTGCGCCGGGGCGCGCTGACCCTGGCGATCGGCGGCATCATCGGCGGCAACGCGTTCGATACGCTGTTCACGGCGGCCTCCGATATCGCCTACCGCGACGGCTCGATCTATCACGCCATCCCGCCGTCGCTGCTGACCTGGCTGACGCTGACGATCCTGATGTGCGGCGTGCTGATGATGGGCCTGGTCCGCCGCGAAGAGCGGGGGCTGGCCGGGATCGGCTTCGAGAGCGTCGGCATCATCGGGCTCTACGCGCTGGGCGTTGTGCTGATGCTGGCCGGCGGCGGCTGAGACGTCGCTCGGTCGGACCGAACGGCGGGCTGGCCCCAGGCGCGGCCGGAGTGTATCGTCGAGGCCTCGTCCAACCGCAGCCCGAGGAGCACGAAGATGGAACGCAACGTCGGAACCCTGGATCGCTCGATCCGCGTCCTTGCCGGACTGATCCTGATCAGCCTGGTCTTCTTCGGCCCGCAGACCCCGTGGGGCTGGATCGGCATCGTCCCGATCCTGACCGGGCTGTCGGGACGCTGTCCGGCCTACATGCCGTTCGGCATCCGGACCTGCTCCAAGTCGAATTGACGCCGCGCCGGCCGCCGCCCCCCGGCGGCCGGCTCAGCCCTCGAACCCGTCGCGGAACAGGATGTCGGTCTGGTCGATGTTCACCGGCCAGAACCCGCCGGTCAGCGTGTAGCCGCCGCCGGAGAGTTCCAGCAGCTCGGTGCTGTCCCACTGGCCCAGCGTGCCGGAGACCTGGACCTGCTGGTCGTCCGATTCCATCAGGATTTCGCCGCCGCCGTCGA
>CAZJSH010000049.1:0-19365 GCA_964548715.1 uncultured Halomonas sp.
ATCCAGTTCGGCGCCAAGGCGCGCATGCGCGAGAAGTCCAACGACGCCAACAACAGCAACTTCGTCGACTTCGACGACGACTATACGCTCGCCGACCTGGCCGGCACCGGCGAGCGCGACTACTCGCTGGGCCGGTTCGGGCCGTGGATCGACACCGGGACGCTGCGCGAGTTCTTCGCCGCCAACGGCGACAACTTCGGCATCGATCCGGCCGACTTCCTGCTCGATAGCGTTGGCGAGGACTACAGCCTGGAGGAAGACATCTACGCGGCCTACGTCATGGCCGAAGCCTCGTTCGGCCGCCTCGATCTGCTCGGCGGTCTGCGCGTCGAGACCACCGACATCCAGCAGGACGGGTTCCGTGCGACGGTCGACGAGGATCTGGGCGACGGCGTGCCGGTCATCGAGCCGTTCTCGGGTGAGAACGACTACACGGACTTGTTCCCGAACCTCCAGGCGCGCTGGAACCTTTCCGACAGCCTGCAGCTACGCGGTTCGTTCACGCGCACGATGACCCGTCCGGGCTTCGAGGACGCCGGCGCCCGCCAGGTCGTCGAGATCGAAGGTGGCGAACGGGTCGCGGAAGTCGGCAATCCGGATCTCGATCCGTTCTATTCGAACAACTTCGACCTCGAGCTCAGTTACTTTGCCGGTGAAGTGCTCGGCGCGGCGTCGGTTGGCATGTTCTACAAGGACATTTCTGATTTCTTCGTGACAACCGACGTCGCCGGTGAGGGCATTTTCGCCGACTTCGATGAAGTCGAGTCGGTGATCAACGGGAACGACGCGGAACTGCTCGGCATCGAGCTGAGCTACGTGCAGGAATTCAGCTTCCTGCCCGGACCCTGGGACGGCCTGCTGCTGATCGCGAACTACACCTACGTGGACTCCGAGGCCGACCTGCCGGGCCGCGACCGCTCGATCCGGTTGCCGTTCCAGTCCGACCACATCGCCAACGTGGCGCTGGGCTATGACAAGGGCGGCCTTTCGATGCGGCTGGCCTGGAATCACCGCGGTGAATACCTCGATTCGATCAACGACGCGGAAGACCCGAGCCAGGACGAGATTGTCCGGGAAGAGACCCGGCTGGACTTCAACTCCGAATACCAGATCACCGATAACATCGCGGCCCTGCTGAGCGTGCAGAACATCACCGATGAACCGTACTACGCGTTCTACGGTGACCAGCGTCGAGCGCGCCAGTTCGACGAATTCGGCCGCACCTGGGAATTCGGCGTCCGCATCGTCTTCTGAGCGGGTGGCCCAGGGCCGCTGGGCCCCTGGCGCAGCGGACTACCAGCCCCCGCGGTTCGGCATCGGCGCGGTTCGTCAGTGCAGCTTCAAGCGCGGCCGCGTGCGGCGGCCGATCAGGTCCGAGACCCACAGCACCAGCGCGCGGAACCAGCCGTGCAGGGCGCGCTGGTGGCCGCGGTAGAGCATCCGGTAGCTGAACCGGGCGGCCCAGCCCTCGAAATTGACGTTGCCCATCAGCGCGCCCATCAGCGTGCCGACAGCGGTGTCGTCCAGCGATACCAATGAACCCCGGTCGCGGTAGACGTAGTTCTTCAGCTCGCGGCCGTCAAGAAAGCGCGGGACCTGGTCGGCCAGGAACTTCGCCTGCTGATCGGCGGCCTGGGCGCGCGGCGGGACGAAGCCCGAACCCTCTTCGTCCAGCGGGCAGGCAGCACAGTCGCCCAGCGCGAAGATTCCTTCGTCAGTGGTGGTCTGCAGCGTGCGCTTGACCATCACCTGGTCGCGCCGGTTCATTTCCAGCCCGTCGAGACGAGCCAGGAACGGCTGACCGCGGATGCCGGCGGCCCATACCGAGAAGCGCGCCGGAATGAAGTCGCCGCCTTCGGTATGGACGCCCTCGGCGGTGACGCGAGAGACGGCTTCGCCGGTGCGCACGTTCACGCCCCGGGAACCCAGCTCGCGTTCGGTGCTCTCGGCCAGTTCTTCGGGCAGGCCCGGGAGCAGTCGTGGCACGCGTTCGAGCAGTGTCATCCGGGTGTCCTCGACCGTGTCGATGCCGACCGCGCCGTACTCGTTGAGCTCATGGCGCATCTTGTCGAGCTCGGCGGCCAGCTCCACGCCGGTCGCGCCGCCGCCGACGATGGCGACGTCGAGCTCGCCCGGTTCCGGCGTCTCGGCGGCCTGCCCGGCGGTCAGGTAGGCCTCGAGCAGGCTCCGGCGGAACCGCTCGGCTTCGCTCGCCGAGTCGAGCCGGTAGCAGTGCTCGGCGACGCCCTCGATGCCGAAATCGTCGCTGATGCCGCCGACGGCCAGCACCAGCACGTCATAGTCGAGGTCGCGCTCGGGCACCGTGCGTCCGTCGCCGTTACCGTCCAGCGGCTCGAGCCGGATCTGTCGGCCTTCCTTGTCCAGCCCCTTCATCCGCCCCCAGACGAACCGGAAATGATGCCGCCGGGCGTGCGCCAGGTAGTTGCATTCGTCCTCGTGGATGGCCAGCGTGCCGGCCGCGATCTCGTGCAGCAGCGGCTTCCAGACGTGGGTCAGCGTGCCGTCGACCAGCGTCACCGCGACGTTCTCGTTCCGCCGGTAGCGATGGCCCAGCCGGGTGGCGAGCTTCAGGCCGCCCGACCCGCCGCCCACGATCACGATCTTCCTTGCCGTACTGCTCTTCATGCTGGGCTCTCCACGCCGAAGGGGCTGCACGATCTGTGCAGGCTATTGATATAGAGTGCCAGAACCACGCGAAAGGAATTCGCGGACGACGCATGAAAGAAGGAATTCCTTGCGTGCGGTCCGGCCCGGCCGTGGCATTGTCGAGGTGATTCCTCCGAAGGAGACGATTTTGATGAAGAGCAAGACAGCAACCCGCCGAGCCCTTCTGCTGGCGCTGCTGCTGACCGCGCCCCAGGTCCACGCCCAGACCGAGGCCCGCGACAGCGCGCAGGAAGCCGCCAACAAGCGCATTGCGCTCGGTTTCTATCGCGATCTCTGGGACTCGGACAATACCGATCGCTACGCCGATTACCTGGCCGAGACCTACATCGTCCACGACATCGGCGAGCGCAAGGGTCTGCGCGAGCCGGCGATCGAGCAGAAGCGCATCGCCGACCGGTTCTGGGACAACGGCGTCATGGACTTCGAGCTGGACTACCAGATCGCCGAAGGCGACCTCGTCGCCACCCGCTGGACCTGGCACTACGAGCCGGAGACCGTGATGGGCAAGCTGATGTTCGGCTCGACATCGATTCCGATCATCAACGTGTTCCGGATCGAGGGGGGAGAGATCGTCGAGCTCTGGAATCACCGCCACGACATCGATACCGGCATCACCCGCGCCTTCGTCATGATCGGTCTGGCGATCGGCCTGCTGATCGCGATGATTCCGACCTTTATCGCGTTCCGGCTGCGGCGGAAGCTTCGATCGACCGAAGCAGCCTGAACGCCGGCGGCAGGCCGAACCGGGCCCGGTCCGGGGGTCCATGGCGTGCACCACCCGCAAGGTGGCTGTCCGGTATCGACTACGCGGGAATCGACTACGATAACGGCTTACCTAGGAGCCGCTGAAGAGCCGGATGGCGCAGATGGTCATGAAATGTGCCGAGATTCGCGGATCTCTCACGACAGGTCTGGCGATCCTGCTGTTCTCCGTGACGGCTGGTTGCGCCGGCAACGAGCAGCCTGTCAGAAGCGACCCGTCGGGTCGAATCGACTTCGAATTGCCGGGAGCCTGGACCGAGGTCGCCGGAAGCAGTGGCACGCGGTTTTCTCCGCCGGCATCGCCCGGCGTGCAGGTCCAGGTCAATACGGTCGACGACAACGGTCGGGTTTCGCTGGACCAGCGCCGCGACAGCTGGCTCGATTTTCAGAAGGAGAACGGCGCAACGATTCTCCTGGAGCGCGCGTGGCCGGGAGCCAACATGCCCGGCGTGGAATACGCTCACGACGGCGACTCCCTGGCTGGCGAGACGATCTTCCACTATGTGCTACTCGCCGGTGACGGCTATGTCGTCACGACCTCGTTGCAGGCCGGTCCGGGTGCCTACGACGATCTCTTGCCGGTCTATCGCGAAATCGTTGCTTCGATACGTCCCACGGCTGAATCGCGGTCCGGAGGCTAGAATCCGGGTCCGTGGGAGCCGGGGCGGCACGTTCTCGGCGTCAGTTTCTGCGCGATCGTGGAGCAGTGGGTAGGTGGGAGTGGAAAGGAGGCAGTCAGCAGATGTCCGATATCACCCTCGCGTCGCGATCGGCGGCCCATGATCCAGCACAATGACGACAGAGAGGCCATGCCCGAACGCATCTTCATCCTGAATGGCCATCCGGGACCGAGCTCGATTACCCGCCAGGCGGTGGATCGCTATGCTGCAGCCGCGGTCGAGGCCGGTCACGAAGTGCGCCTGTCCCACCTGAACGATCTGAGCTTCGATCCGGACCGAGGCAAGGCGGGCTATGCCAACGCCAAGCCGCTGGAGCCGGTGCTCGAACAGTCGCTGGAGAATCTCGAGTGGTGCTCGCACTTCGTGCTGGCGTTTCCGCTCTGGTGGGGCGGTTTCCCCGCCAAGCTCAAGGGCTGGATCGATCGGGTTTTCGCCCTGGGGCGAGCCTTCACTACCGACGAGACGACCTTCATCGGCCTGCCCGCGCCGTTGCTCTCGGGCCGTTCTGCACGCGTGATCATCACCTCCGATACGCCGCGCAGCTTCCTGCGCCTGGCCTACGGCGATGCGATCCGGCGGCAGCTCAAGGGCCAGATCCTGGGGTTCTGCGGCTTCAAGCCGGTGAAGTTCACGTTCTTTCCATCCGCTTCGCACCCGAAGTCGGAGGCCGTGGACAAGCTGCTCGTGCAGATGGATCGACTCGGTCGCTCGGGGCGCTGAGTCGGGACAGGCACCGAGCCGTCCGAGGGGATCAGTTCGGTGCGGTTTCGAAGCCATCGGTAAACACGGTCCTCAGGTCCACGTACTCCGACTCTCCGAGGGCGAGATCGGTGATGCAGCTGCCGTGGTCGGCCAGCGTCAGGCGATCGACCACGTGGAAGCTGGAGCGGCCGGAAAGCCTGATGGTGAAGATGCCGGCCGCGTCGAATCGCGCGAAGATGTTGTGCGCGTCGTTGTCGCTGGTGCGGGTGCTGAAGGTCCAGTCGGTCGTTCCGCTGGAGTAAACCTTGAACCACCCGTCGGAGCCGGAGCCGTTCGGCTCGCCGCCGACACAGTCATTTTCGTCCGGATCGAAGCCTTTGGGGCAGACTACGCTCCCGCTGCTTTTTCTCCCGAAAAAGACATCGGCATCGATCTTCAGCCATGTGTCGTTGTGGTCGGTCGGCGATGTGCCATTACCGACCTGTGAGCGCCAGCAGAAGCGATATTCGCCGGGCGTGTTGATCTGGACCGGATACACCAGCGTACCCTGGCCCGGATTGTTCAACTGCTGAGCTCCTTCCCAGACGATGAAGCCGTCGCCGGTCGAGTCGCTCGGATCGTTGACGTTCGGCGCCGTGAAGTTCGTCGCATCGGCCCACGGCGACGGCAGCGGCCTCATCGACTCGCTCTCGATGATCAACTGGCCCTCCGATTCGATGAAATACCCGTCCAGCATGGTCTGAGCCGGCAGCGGTCGAGCGGCCGAAACAGCACACAACGCGAAAGTGGTGATCCAACGCATGAGGCGACCCTCTGCCCGTCGGTCAACGCCCTATAGGCAGTCTAGCACCGGCCCAGGCAGCGCGACATGCCGAGGTCCGTTCTTCATCGGCGCGCTCAGAACGGCGACATCAAGAGTCCGTCAGAGACGCGGCCCTTCTTGCGTCGGCAGGTCCCTAGGGTGGACGAAGCGCAGCAACGTGCACGCGCCGCGCTGGAGATGGACGGTCGAGTTACCCGGAAGATCGAACTCGGCCAGCGCGCAGGTCGGGAACTTCGCTTCGAGCCGAGCGATGTCCTCGGATTCGCCCTCACCGCAGAGGAACATCGCAAGATCGTGCATCCCCGGGTTGTGCCCGACCAGCAGGATCCGGGCATCGTCGTCGCCCTTCGCTTCCTCGACGGCGATCGAGAGCAGGTCGATCCGGTCGGCGTGGTAGAGGTCGCGTCGCTCCGTCAGCGGGATGCGCTCGTCGAAGGCCTTCCGGAAGAGGCGAGCCGTCGACCGGGCGCGAGCCGCGGTGGAACTGACGATCCGGTCCACCCGGAGACCCGTTCCCGCAAAGTGCGCGCCCATCGCGGGCGCCGCGCGCTGGCCGCGGCGGGCCAGCGGGCGATCGTGATCGGTCAGGCCCGGCGTGTCCCAGGATGACTTTGCGTGCCGAAGAAGGAGGATGCGCATGATTGACGCTCGGTGGCTAGGCTGAACCCGATCGATCCCGGGACGCGCGGCGTTTGTCGATATGGCTGGGTAAATCCGGGCAGGCACGCGATCGGCAGAGGACTTCGATGGTCAGGACGAGCCGACTACGAACGAAAGCCTGCGACCGATGCGAGACCCGCGGTCCCGCACTGTATCGGGTCTGCATCGAACAGGGCGGCGACTGGATCTTTGTCTGTCCTGTCTGTCTCGGGGACGTCAAGCCGGATAACCCGGACTATCGGTACGGCGGGACCTGGAAACGCCGGAAGCGGCACTGACCGGATCCACCCATGCGGGTGCGCGTCAGCCGGCTATCGACTGGCCGAGGAAATACGGCCACAGCACGATGGCCAGGGCGCCCTTCAGGAACCCCAGCTCGAGATAGCCCAGGGTGAACAGCCACGCCGCGAACCAGGCGCCGCCCCAGAGCGAGTGATGTTCGATGCGGATTTTCTTTTCCATCGTGATGTGCTCCTGATTGTCGTTGGCCTCGCCTCGATTGCATTCTATTCGGCGGTCGGATACCGCCAGGCCTGCAGCCAGCCGCAGCGGTGCGCCGGGCGCCTCGGCGTCAGGGAACCTCGGGCAGCGCCCAGAAATCGACGCGATCCAGCGCGATGTACGGCACGGCGATTCGTCCTCCGGCGGGGTCGAGACCGATATCGGCCGGTCGGCCCGGTGTGCGGATCATCACTGCGGCCCCGTCATCCTTCACGAACCAGATGGCCTGATCGACCTGCGAAGCGATCAGCAGGCCGCCCTGCCAGGGCTCCAGTCCGTCCATGTTGCCGCCATCGGGCAACGTCGAACCGTCCGTCAGCTCGCCGGAATCCGGGTCGTAGTCGATCAGCGTACGGTCGCCGCCCCAGGGTGCGAGAACGAGCGAGGCGCTGGCCGGATTCCAGGCGATCCCGTTGGGCGGCGACGCCAGGTCCTCGGCGGCCGCGACCGAAATCTCCCCTTCGACGATGCGGAAGAGTCGAGCGTTGCCGGTATCGGTCAGGTAGATGGCGCCGTCCGGCCCGAGTTCGGCGTCGTTCAGGAACCCGGGCTCGAACATCGAGAAGTCGATGAACTCCAGGTGCCGGCCGGAACGGCGGTCGAAGCCGTGCAGACCGTCCGCATCCGCGACCCAGAGCCGTTCCCCGTCGATCCGCATGCCGCGCGGGCCGTGCAGCGGATGCTCGTCCGTGCCGGTCATGAACTCGAACTCGAGAATCTGCCCGCCCGAGCCGATCTTGGAGACGAAGCCGTTGGCGTCGCCGGAGGCGTCGCCGTTGAAGTTGGACACGAACCAGACCTGCTGCTCGTCGTCCCAGTGCACGGCCTCGGGGCCGGCCAGGCCCTCGACGACGGCGATCCGGTCGTCGATGTCCTGAACGTCTGCAGCCGGGGCTGCAGGGACGATAAGGATCGCCAGCAGCGACCCGGGGAGGATGCATCGGAATCGAATCATTGCCGTGGCTCCGGTCGAGATCGGGGACCCGCCTCGAATGTACCGCCACAGCGGTCCATCGGCAATCGAAGCGTACCGCAGAAGCACCGGATGGCTCCTGCCGCCCGTCGTCCGGCGCCGGCGTGACTCAGTTGAGCACGGGGGCCTTGTGCACGTAGTCGGCTTGCTCGATCTCCTTGACCAGGAAATCGGCCACGCTGGCTCGCGAGATCATCCCCATGCCGAATTCCTCGGGTTCGGCGCGGACCTTGTAGTTGCCGCACGAGCCGCCGGTCAGCACCCCGGGCCGCGCGATGGTCCACTTCAGGCCGCTGTCCTTGATCATCGCCTCCTGCTTCGACTTGTCGGCGTAGATGCGGGCGAACACGGCGTTGAAGCCGAGGCGGTTGATGGGGTTCATGGTCTCGCCGCTGTCGCCGGCACCGTAGCCGGTGACGACGAGCAGGCGATCCACGCCCTGCTTTTCCATCGCGGGGATCAGGATTTTCGTTGACTCCGAGAACAGGGTGGTGCCGCCCAGCACCGTTCCGGGACCGAGCTTGATGCCCAGCGCCACGACGACCGCGTCTACGCCGGTCAGGGCCTTCTGCACCGAAGACGCATCGAGCGCGTCGCCGTCGAATTTCTCGAGCTTGTCGTCGTCCAGGTCGATTCCGGTCGCCGATCGGGCAAACGCCCTGACTCGGTGCCCGCGTTTCAGCGCGAGCCGAGCCGTCTCCAGACCGATTCCGCTGCTTCCACCGATCACCAGTACGTGCGCCATGAGAATAGATCCAGCGTTGGACTACCCTGAATGAGAACATGGCGGTCGTGATGTTCGCGGAAGCATTCGATACCGATTCCGCCACGAATGCGATCGCCCGGCGCGGATCATGAACGCAATCGACTTCGATGTGCCGGTCCGGCTCGGCCACACCGCGCCCCCTGCAGCTTAGAATCGTTCGCGCGAAGCCACGACTCTTCGACCGTCCACCTCCGGCGCTGGAATACCAATGAAACGACTCTTTGCTCTGCCTGTGTGCCTCCTGCTCGCCGCCTGCGCATCCGGCCCCGGGTCCGATTCCACCCTCGACGCTGAACGTCCTGCCGGGAAGGAAGCTGAACGCCCGGTCGTCAGCATCATGGCGTTCAACGTCGAGAACCTGTTCGATACGGCGGACGATCCCGGCAAGGACGACGCGACCTACCTCCCGGCCAGCGTCAAGACCGACCCCGACCACGTAGCGGCCTGCGAGCGGATCGAAGTCGATCGCTGGCGCGAAGACTGCCTGTACCTGGACTGGAGCGAGGACGCCCTGGGCTTCAAGCTCGAGCAGCTCGCCGCGACGATCCTTGCTTACAACGACGGGCGTGGGCCGGACATCATCGCGCTGCAGGAGGTCGAAAACCTCGGCGTGCTCGACCGGCTCCGGCGCGAGTACCTCCAGCCGGCGGGCTATCGCGATCCCGTCCTGATCGAAGGGCTCGACGATCGCGGGATCGACGTCGCCTTTCTCACCCGGCTGCGGGTCGTCGGTCAGCCGGTGCTTCATCCCATCGACATGTCGGCATTCCCCGACCGGGCGCAGGATACGCGCGGTATTCTCGAAGCGAGTTTCGAGTTGCCCGACGGCACGCTCCTGACCGGTTATTCGGTGCATTTCCCGGCGCCATTCCACCCGATCGAGATGCGCTGGATTGCCTACGAGCAGCTCAATCGCGTGCGCGCCCGGCTGCCCGAGGACCGGCCTGTGTTCGCCGCCGGCGACTTCAACACGCCGAAGCGCGAGAAGGAAGACACCACGATCATGGACGAGATGGTCCGGCCCTACTGGATCGTCGCGCACGAAGTCGGCTGTGCGGACTGCAAGGGAACGAACTACTGGCGGCGCGGCGAGAGCTGGTCGTTTCTCGACATGGTGCTGTTCTCCCCGTCGTCGAACGGTCACTGGGCGCTGGATGTCGACTCGGTCGACGTCGTGACCGGCTACGCCGGCCAGCTGCACGCCGACGGCACGCCGAAGCGCTTCGACCTCGAGGCCCGCGAAGGCGTGTCCGACCACCTGCCGATCGTGATGTCGCTCGAGCTTCGCCCCTGAACCGCGAGGCTCGATCCCACGTACGGGCAGCAGCGCCCGACCCCAGTGACAACGGTAGTCGAGATTCCGGGACTCGCCATTGCTTTCCGGGCCATCGAGCTCATGGCTCCGAGCGGTGAATGACTCGGGTTCTGCCGGATGAACGCAGCCGCCGTTTATACTGCGTACGCGGGTCGCGCAATCGGGTCGCGCAATCGGGTCGCGCAATCGGGTGCGCCGGCCCGAAGCCGGAATTCCTTCCTCCTGCTCCTTGTTCGAACGGACATCCAGATCGATGAGCGTGCCGCCTACGACAGACTCCCATCTCCACGATCGGCAACGCCTCCGTTCGCTGGCCGAGACCGGCTTGATGGACGCGCCGGAGCGTGATGCGCTGAGCCGGTACGCGCGGATCGCGACGCGCGCACTCGGGGCCACCGTCAGCCTGGTGTCGCTGGTCGATGAGCATCGCCAGTTCTTCGCGGCCTCGCACGGCCTGGAATCGCCGTGGAAGGAGCGCAGGGAGACGCCGCTGAGTCACTCCTTCTGTCAGCACGTCGTCAATCAGCGCGATGCGCTCGTCGTCGACGACGCGCGCAACGATGAGCGGGTGTGTACCAACCTCGCGGTCGAGGAATTGAACGTCGCGGCCTATGCCGGCATGCCGTTGCGTGACGCCAGCGGTGCCGTGCTCGGGAGTTTCTGCGTCATCGACGAACATCCTCGCCAGTGGACGGCCGATCAGTTGAAGCTACTCCAGCTATTGGCCGAGGAAGTCACGGAGGAAATCGAGCTCGCCCGACGGGCGTGGCTGGCCGAGAAGGCCGAGACAGACCTGGCCGAGATCAACCAGGAGATCGCCGCGGCGCACCAGCGGGCCGCGGAAGCCAACGCCGCCGTCATGCACGACCTGCGCACGCCGCTGCAGGTGGTTTCCGTGGCCGTGAACTCCCTGGTGGAGCATCCGGCCATTCAGTCCTCCGAGACCTTGCGCAAGACGGTCGACATCCTGCAGCGCAACGTCCGGCAGGCCTTCGATCTGGTCAAGGCCGGTCGCCATCGGGCGTTCGATGACGATCTCTTCCAGCCGGTCGAGGTGAGCGACCTGGTCAGCGACGTATGCAGGGACCTGGCAACCGGGGAGAGCATGGACGTCGAGTACTCGCTGGAGCCTGCCCGGGTGCTGGCCGAGCCGATGATGATCCAGCGCGCGGTACAGAATCTCTTCTCGAACGCGCTGCGTTTTGCCGAAGCGCGCATCGTCGTCACGGTGGCGCGGCGCGACGGCCTGGTCTGCATCGTCGTCGAGGACGACGGCGAGGGCCTGTCGGACGAAGAGGATTACCAGCGGGCCTGGGAGTTGGGCCGACGATTCCACGGGGATCGATCGAACACCGGCCTCGGCCTGGCCGTGACGCGGCAGTTGATCCAGGCGCTCGGAGGCAGCGTTCGAGCGCGGAAGTCGGAGCACGGCGGCGCGAGGTTCGAGCTCTGGCTGCCGGAGGCTCGAGCCGACGGCGCCGACCCGGCGGATTGACGAAAAGCCGCGGTCTCGATCCGGCTCGACGCTGCGCAGAGTCCAGCAGCCCCGGCGCATCCTTCGTTCTTGCGTTCTCTGTCCGTGGTCGTGGCCCCGGCCTTCGGTCCCGGATCCGAGCGGAAGCTTCGAAAAGCGGGGTCCTGTCTCCTGCGGAACGGACGGCGGTCATCGCCGCCATCGGCCGCTGGCCGTTACGGCGCGTCCGTTTCTGCCGGCAGCGAAACGGCGACCCGGAGCCCGGTGTCGGGGCTGCGCTCGACGCGGCTGGGCCGGATACGCGCAGCGGCGCGCAGTTCCCGGTCGGAGCTGCCGAACGAGCCGCCGCGCAGCGGGGCCCGCCCACAGTCGCCGGTCTCCCATGCGCTGCCGTCGACCGGAGCGTCCTCATAGCTGCTGTTCCAGCAGTCGCTGACCCGTTCGATGACGTTACCGTGCATGTCGTACAGGCCGAACGCGTTGGGCGCGAAGCTTGCGGTTTCGATCGGGCTGCCTCGATAGTCGCCGCGTGGGCAGTCGCCGGACGGTAGCCGGCCATCGAAGTTGGCCTGGTCGGGGGTGATGCAGTCGCCGGTGTGGTACCGGGTGGTGGTGCCCGCGCGCGCGGCGTATTCCCATTCCGCTTCGGACGGCAGTCGATAATCGAAACCGGTGCGCTCGCGCATCCAGCGAAGGTAGGCCAGCGCATCGGTCCAGCCGACATGGGTCACCGGCAGGCGGCGGAGGTCGCCCTCGGGCGGCACCGGCAGACTGGCGCAGATCCCGTCGTTGACGCAGGCCAGCCATTGGCCATGGGTCACTTCGGTCACCGAAAGCGCGAACCGGGCCACCGTGACCTCGCGTTGCGGTCCTTCGTTGGGCGAGCGCATTCGCTCATCGGTCGGGCTGCCCATGAGGAATCGCCCAGCGGGGATCGCGACCATTTCCGGGCAGGTGGCGCAGTCCCGGAACGTTTCACCGTCCGCGACCGGCCAGCGTCGCAGCTCGCGCAGCCTGTCCAGCGCATCGTTGAGGCTGGCCCGGGTGCGTTCCGGCATCGGTCCGGGCAGGCCTGCCATGGCCTCGCGGGTGGCAGCGTCCAGCACCCCGGTCTCGGAAACATCACGGCCGAGTCGGTTCAGCTCCTGCTGAACGGCGCGAACGATGTCGGCGCGACCTTCGGCGGCCTCGATCAGGTCGAGTCGGTCACGCGCCTCCTCGGCGTGGCGCCCGTCGGGGAAGCGATCCAGGTAGGCAAGCGTCGCGTCCGACGAAGCGGCGTCGCGAGCCGCGGCCCATGCCGCATCGTCGGTATCGCTCAGCGCCGAGCGGAGTTCGTCGACCAGCCACGGCCGCAGCTCTCCGAGTCCGGCGTACTGTGGCAGGGCGCGGTCCAGCGCGGCGCGGGTCGCGGGGTCGTAGACGCCGGTTTCCGGGACGGACTGGCCAAGCCGACCCAGCAGGCGTTGCGCCTCACGGATCTGTTCGGCCGACATCGATTCGGCGCCGGCCGACGTGGTGTCTGCATCGTCGCTCGCGGTGATCAGCCAGTAGCCGCCGCCCAGCACGATCGCCGAAAGGATGGCGATGAGGACGCCACGGCCGGACGCGTGGAGGCTGATCGCTCTGGCGCGTTTCTGCGCTGCGGCCGATGCCGATTGCATCTTCGACGCCATCGTCGCGTCCGGCTTCGGTTCCGGCGCCGCAGGATGCTGCGCCTCCGGCGGCGGAGGCGCCGAACTCAGGCGCGTCCGGGCCGCCTCGATCAGCCGGACCACATCGCTCCCGGTCCAGCCGGCGGCGCGTGCCCGGGTCACGAGGTCCTCGTGCTCGCTCTCGGTCAGGTCGCCGCCCCGGGTCTGCATGCGGGCATGGAGGCCGAGAACGATCCGACGCCGAGCCGCCAGCTCCGGATCGCTTGCTGCCACCCGCTCGACAAGGCGCTCCAGATCGGCACGGTTGTCGACCGTCTCGCCGATCTCCGGCGGCAGCTGGACCATCGCATTGTCCGGCAATCGGCCATCGCGCCTCAGCCATTCAACGACGTATTGTTCGAGTGGAGTCATGGATGCCTGCCCTGCATATGGATCAATGGTACCTCGTACCAAGCACAAGACCGGCATGATTCAGGACGGGATTCATGCGTGGTATTCAAACTCCGCGCGGCCAGTTCTCCCGACGCCTGCCGGTTTTGCGTGCGAACGACCACGCGCGCCCGATATCCGGCGGCAGCTGCTTTTCCGAGGGTGGCGCCGGGGCTGGTTCCCCCGCGCATCCGGCCGATCGGACGTCATTCCCTCTCCACGGTCCGCGAATACGCTACGCTGAAAAGGCCGATTCGGTCGACGATCAGGAGAGACGGAGGATGAAGAACGAGACGAGCCGCAGGCGATTCCTGTGCGAAGTCGCGTCCGCGATCGCCGCCGTTCCGGTCGGCGCGATCTTGCTGTACCCGCGTGCATCGGGCGCCCAGGACACGCCGAGGCTGCCCGAAGACGACCCGGCTGCTTTTGCGCTGGGATACGTGCACGACGCCTCGGACGTGGATGTCTCGAAGTATCCGCGCTACGAACCCGGACAGATCTGCGCCAACTGTCAGCAGTGGCGCGCCGGTCCGGACGTCGAGTGGGGGCCCTGTGCGATCTTTCCCGGGCGAAGCGTGCGCAACGAGGGCTGGTGCAGTGTCTGGGTGCCCAAGGTTGATTGAGTCAGGTCCGATGCCTTCACGATCCGGTACCGGGGCGGCGCCGGTATGACCTACCACGCGCTTTCCGGTCAGCGCTCGATGAGCGGCCTGCTCCGCTACTTCATCGAAATCCTCGCGCCGGAGCGCAAGTACTACGTCCTCGCCGTCATCTACGGGCTGGGTATCGGCGTGCTTTCGCTGGCCACGCCGGTGTCGGTGCAGATGCTGATCAACACCATCGCCAATACCGGGTTGACCGCACCGCTGGTCGTGCTGGCCAGCACGCTGTTCGTGCTGCTGCTGTTCGCCGGACTGTTGAACGCCTTGCGCATTCACCTGATGGATCTGTTCGCGCGTCGCTTCTATGCGCGGATGGTCTCCGAGATCGCGCTGCGCGCTATCTACGCGCTGAACCCGTTCTTCGACGACAACAGCAAGGGGCCGCTGTTCAACCGCTATTTCGATATCGTCATCGTCCTGAAGTCGGTGCCGAACCTGCTGGTCGGTGGGTTCACCATCGTGCTCCAGGCGGTTGTCGGTTTCGTCCTGGTGTCGCTGTACCACCCGCTGTTTCTGGTCTTCAATCTGATCATCGTCCTGCTGGTCTGGCTGACCTGGGTCATCTGGGGCAAGCGCGCGATCCGGAGCGCGGTCGCACTGTCCAACCGCAAGCATGCGACCGCCGCGTGGCTGGAAGGTCTGGCGGCTTCGAACGGGTTCTTCAAGACCGACCGCCACATCGACGAGGCGCTGGATCGTACCGATGAAGTCACCGCCAGCTACATTCATGCCCACGAGCGACATTTCCGGCACCATTTCGCGCAGACCCTGAGCTTCCTGTTCATCTACGCGGCCGCAAGCGCGGCGCTGCTGGGCCTTGGCGGCTGGCTGGTGATCCGCGGCGAACTGTCGCTGGGTCAGCTGGTTGCCGCCGAACTGGTGCTGTCGGTGGTGCTGTTCGGCATTGCACAGCTGGGCGTCTACCTGACCTACCTCTACGATCTGACCGCAGCGATCGATGAGCTGTCTCTGTTCGACGATGTCGAGCAGGAGGCGCCGTCGCCGGACGAGGACGCGCTGTCGGGTGACGCGAAGCTGGTGTTCGTCGATGCCCAGGGCGAATCGCGCGGCATGGAGGCCACCCTCAGCTTCCTGATTCCCAGCGGGGCGCGGGTGCTGGCGCGCGCCGAAAACCACAACCTGCAGCGCCTGTTCACCAACTTCATGAAGGCTCATGACCAACCGCGCAGTGGCTACATCACGCTGGGCGGGGTCGACATCCGCACGGTCAAGGCGCACAACCTGCGTCGGCAGGTCATCGTCATCGACCGGCCGAATGCGGTCGAGATGACGATTCGCGGCTACCTGCTGCTGAGCTCCGAAGGCGCGACGACTGACCGAATGCTGAAGGTGGTGCGGACCGTAGGCCTGGAGACGACCGTATCGCAACTCGAAGACGGCCTCGATACGCCGATCGCGGCTACCGGCTGGCCGCTGTCGATCACCGAGACCATGCAGCTGAAGCTCGCCGCGGCGGTGCTGGCGCGTCCGCGCATCCTGATCCTGAACCAGATCTTCGACGTGATGCCGGAGTCGCGGCTGCGCGCGTCGCTGGACCTGCTGCAGGAAGAGTCCGAAACCTCGGTGATCTGTTTCTCGAACCGCTACGGCGAGCTCGGCTTCGACCATTTCCTGAACCTGGCGCAGGAAAAGCAGACGCTGCACAGGAGCTTCGATGCCATGTTGGAGGCGGCCGGCGGCCGTCTCGAGATCGAAGCCACGTTGCGCGGCCGGCCACCGACCGAGGTCTGAGCGATGAACACCACCGACCAACACAACGAGCACTTCAACACGCTGAACCGGCAGAAGGTGCCCCGCGTCATGCCGGTGCTGGCGTGGATTATCGGCATCGGGTTGACCTCGCTGGTGCTGTTCATGATCTTCACACCCTGGGTCCAGACCTCGGCGGGCACCGGGACGGTCACGGCATTGAACCCGAATGACCGTCTGCAGGAGATCAACGCGCTGGTGTCCGGTCGAATCCAGGAGTGGTACGTGCGTGACGGGATGCACGTCACGGTCGGCGACCCGATCGTCCGGGTCGTCGACAATGATCCGCGGCTGCTCGAACGGCTCGAATCCGAGCGCGGCCAGGTCGTGGCCAAGTTGGAGTCGGCTCGCACCGCCGAGCGAACTGCCGAGATCGACATGCGACGCATGCAGGAGCTTTTCGAGGAAGGCCTCGCCTCGCGGCGCGAGTTCGAGCAGGCCCGGATTCGGGTCGAAGAACTGCGCTCCCGGGTGGCCGAGGCGGCGGCGGAGCTGACTCGGGTCGAGGTCAACATTTCGCGCCAGTCGGTCCAGATCGTCCGCGCGCCCCGCGATGGCGTGATCCTGCGGGTCAACGCCGGCGATGCCGCAACCTTCGTCAACGCCGGCGACGTGGTGGCCAGTTTCGTCCCGGACAACGTGGCCCGCGCCGTCGAGATCTTCGTCGACGGGCGCGACGTGGCGCTGGTCCAGCCCGGCGCGCCGGTCCGGCTGCAGTTCGAGGGCTGGCCGGCGGTGCAGTTCAGCGGCTGGCCGTCGATCGCGGTCGGGACCTTCCACGGCAAGGTCGAGGCAGTCGATCCGTCGGCCCAGCCGGACGGTCGCTTTCGCGTGCTGGTCACCGAAGACGAGGATGCCGAGGTGCCCTGGCCGGAAGATCGCTTCGTGCGCTTCGGCGCCAAGGCGCGGGGCTGGGTGCTGCTCGGCACGGTATCGGTGGGCTACGAGGTCTGGCGCCAGCTGAACAACTTCCCGCCGACCTTGCCGCAGAACCAGGGCCGGGGAGCCTGATCCATGCTTGGACTGCCGCGCGTCGTTCTCCTCCTGGTGATGATGGGGATGGGTGGTGCCAGCGCGCGTGCCGAAGTCGCGGAGTCGCCGCTGCAGCCGCAGGACGTGCTCCAGTCGTCGCTGCGGCACTTTCCCGAAATCCTCGAGGCCATGGCGCGTCGGCGCGCGGCCGACGGCGCGATGACCGAGGCCGAAGGCGCCTTCGACCTCGTGTTCGAGGCCGAAACCATGTCCCGCGCCACCGGCTTCTACGACGGCGCCGTCCTCAGCGGCGGCGTGAACCAGCCGTTGCGCGGCATCGGCGGACGCGTGTACGGCGGCTATTCCCTGTCCCGGGGCGATTTCCCGATCTACGAGGACGAATATTTCACCAGCCTCGGCGGCAAGCTGAAGGTCGGGGTGATCTTTTCGCTGCTTCGCGACCGGCTGATCGACGAGCGCAGGTTCAACGTGACCGACGCCCGCCTGAGCGCGCGCGCGGCCGATTTCGAGCTCCTCGCCACCCAGGTCGGCGTGCAGCAGCGGGCGCTGCTGACCTATTGGCGCTGGGTTACGGCGGGCCAGAACCTGGTCGTCTACGAAGAGCTTCTGCGCAACGCAGCATCGCGTGAATCAGCGCTGGCCCGACAGGTGGCCAGCGGCGCGCGGGCGGAGATTTTCCTGACCGAAAACCGGCAGAACATCATCCGGCGCATGTCGCTGGTCACCGCCGCGCGGCGCGATTTCCAGGCCCTGGCCAACGAGCTGGCCTTCTACTACCGCGATGACGCCGGTCGGCCGATCGTGCCGGACGCGCGGCTGGTGCCGCCGTCACCGACGCCGGATTCGCTGAATGTGCTGGCGATCGACCGGGCGATCTCGGTGAACGACGCGATCGAACGCCGACCCGAACTGCGCCTGCTGCGCACCAGCATCGAACGTCTGCGCCAGCGACAGCTGCTGCAGGAAAACGCGTTGATGCCGCGGCTGGATCTCGGCGTGGAGGTCAACCAGGGAATCGGCGGCGAAGGCCTGGGCGGCCCGTCGCGCGACGAGACCGACACGATCGTCGGCCTGACGTTCTCGATTCCGTTCCAGCAGCGTTCGGCGCGCGGCAGCCTGGCGCGCACCGAGGCCGAACTGGAAGCCACGGAGTACCGACGCCAGACGGTGGAAGAAAAGCTGGAGATCGAGCTGGAGAACATCCTGCTCGACCTGTCGTTTGCCCAGGCGCTGGTCCAGCTGGCCGCAGAGGAAGTGGGTCAGGCGGTCATCCTGCGCGACGCCGAGCAGCGCCGCTTCGAAAGCGGGGCCAGCGATTTCTTCCTGGTCAACGTGCGCGAGGAAACTGCGGCCGATGCCCGCGTCCGGTTCTACACCGCGGCACTGGAGACGCGCATTGCCCGCGCCAACTACGACGCCGCGACGATGGACCTCGAACGGCTAGGCATCCGCGATCCGAAAGCGGAACCGAGCCCGGGCGGGATGGACTGATTGCGGCGAACCCTGCCCGCCGGCCGTTGGCGGCAGGTCGGTTCCGATCGCCGTACGCCGGCGACCGGTCTCATGCGAGGCCGGAGTCATCGGAGACACGGACCCCGAAAAAACGCCATGGCGGGGCCATGGCGTTTTTCGTTTTCGCGGACGCTGCGAATGATTCTTCGCTGCGATCGATCGCCGATCAGAACCGGTAGTTCGCCGTCAGGCGTGCGTTCAGCGGTGCGCCGACGGTAGCCTGGTGCGTGGCGTGCGAGTGCGGGAAGTACAGCTCGTCGGTCAGGTTCTCGATGTTCAGCTGCAGGCTGAGCCGGTCCGACACGGTGTAGTACGCCGCGGCATCGATCCGGGTGTAGCTCGGCAGGACAGCGGTGTTGGAGTTGTTGATGAAGCTTTCGTCCTGGTGGGTCAGGCCGATGCCGACGCCGAACTTCTCGGTGATCACGACATTGTTCCAGATCGAGAAGCTGTGCTCGGGAAGCTCGCGCGGACGCAGGCCGGTGTCGCCCCCGCGATCGACCTGCTCTCCGTCGAGGTAGCTGTAGCCGGCCGAGATGTACCAGCGGTCGTTGACCTGGCCCTTCAGCTGCGCTTCGAAGCCGGTGATCTCCGAGTCGATGACGTCCAGTGTTTCCGGATCGTTGTCGGCGACCTGTGGCGAACTCTGCTCGATCTCGAAGATCGCAGCCGTCAGGCTCAGGCCGTCGACGAAGTCCCACTTGATGCCGGCTTCGAGATTGCTGAAGGTGTTCGGGTCGAGCTGGTTGTTGGCGCCGTTGATGTCGGAGAACTGCTCGCCGGAGCGCGGCAGGAACGACTCGCTGTAGCTCGCGTAGAGCGAGATTTGCTCGAATGGCTTGTAGATCAGGCCGGCACGCGGCGAGACTTCTTCGTCCTTGCGTGAGCGCTGCTCGTCGGTCACCGCGTTGAAGACCTCGATGTCGAAGCTGTCGAAGCGTGCACCGACGATCAGGTCCAGCCAGTCGGTCAGCTGGATCTCGTCCTGGATGTAGGCCGA
>CAZJSH010000050.1:0-19312 GCA_964548715.1 uncultured Halomonas sp.
GACCAGTGCAATCAGGCCGTCGGCGGCGCCGTCGAGCCAGTCGTAGCGCAGCCGTGGCTGGCCCGAGACACGTCCGCGCAGGAAGCTATCGGAGATCAGCCGGCACAGGTTCAGGTAGCCCGCGCGGTCCTGCACCAGCAGCGTCGCCGAGGCGCATTCGGTCTCGTTGTCGGCCTGACTTAGCCGAACGTCGGAGCCGACCAGCGGCTTGATCCCCTGGGCGTGCGCGGCGCGGATGAACTTGACCAGCCCGAACAGGTTGTGCCAGTCGGTGACGGCCAGCGCCGGCATGCCGAGTGTGCGCGCCCGCTCGACCAGCGCCTTCGGTGTCGCCAGGCCGTCCTCGAGGCTGTACTGGGAGTGCACCCGCAGGTGAACGAAGGGCCGAGCGGCGGTTTGCGGGTGGTCGGGCATGACCCAAAATTATAGCGGTCGCGGGCGCCGCTCTGCCGTGCTCCGCGGGCCCCGATTCGGGGTTGCGGAATAGGCCGTCGGTGCTATACTTGTGAGCTTGATGCGGGCGATTAGCTCAGTTGGTTAGAGCGCTGTCTTGACATGGCAGAGGTCACTAGTTCAAATCTAGTATCGCCCACCAAATTATTCATAGAAATCAGCAGGTTGCGGCGCTCGCCGGCCTGCTTTTTTCTTGCCCGGCTCGGACACTCCCGGTCCTCGTGACAATGACTCCGATGCGCCTCCAGACAGGGTCCTGGATCTGAGGCTCTCCCGTTCCGGTCGTCGGCCGGCGTCCGTTACGCGGGGTCGGTGTGGCCCGGTCCGACCAAGCGACTTCTGCCACATGCGGGATCGACCGGGCTGCCGTAGCCTCGGCGCTTGGATCATTTCCGGAAAACTCGATGAGAATCGGTGCATATTCGGCGTTGGTGCAGGCGCTTTGTTATCTGTTCGGCTTCGTGCTTCTGTTGACTGCGATGAACCCGGCGGGGCTGGGACTGGAGACGCCGCTGGAAAAGCTGGAGTTCCTGCTCGAGCGAGAAGCGGTGTTCCAACTGTGGAATTTCGTGATCTACATCGTCTTCGGGGTTGCGCTGGTAGTGCTGGCGGTGGTGCTGCATCGGTTGATCGACCGGCCGTGTACGTTCGGCATGTCGGTCGCCACGCCGTTCGCGTTGATCTGGGCCGGGCTGGTGCTCGCCAGCGGGCTGATCGCGATGACCGGCCTGCCAGCGGCGGGTGAGCTGCTGGCGTCCGATGCGGCGGCGGCCGAACAGCTGTGGTCGACGCTGGGCGTCGTTCAGAGCGCGCTGGGCGGCGGCATCGAGTTCGTCGGAGGGCTATGGGTCCTGATGGTCAGCGTGCTGGCGCTGCGGCAGTCGAAGCTGCTTCCTCGCGCACTGAATCTCTGGGGGCTGGTGGTCGGAGCGTCCGGGCTACTGACCGTCGTCCCGGGCCTCGGCGATCTCGGGGCGGTGTTCGGGCTGACACAGATCGTCTGGTTCCTGGCGATCGGCATCGTATTGCTGCGCCGGGCGCCCGACAGAGACGCCCCGACGATGCGCGCGAATCCGTAGACCCTGCAACGGATCGCCGATGGACCAGGGGCCTCGATCCAAAAAACTGAACGACCCGATCGCCTCGCGGATATCGAGCAGGCCACGAGTCCGGGTCAACCCTCCGGGAGTGCGCACCGGCCCGGCGCTCCGGACTCCAGATCGGATCCGCGACCGATTCGTGCGGCCGAGCGGCGGGCTCGGGGCCTGTCCGGGGCGCCGGGTCCGGTACAATTGGGGGTTCGTATCGATTTTGACTGCACGGAATTTGCATGCCTGAGATCACGTTGCCCGACGGGAGTCGGAAGTCGTTCGAGGCGCCGGTGACGGTGCACGAGGTCGCGGAGGCCATCGGGCCGGGGCTGGCGAAGGCTGCCCTGGCCGGCGAGGTCGACGGGAAGCTGGTGGATACCGGGTTCACGATCGAGAACGACGCTGCGCTGAAAATCATCACGGGCCGTGACGACGACGGCGTGGAGATCATCCGTCATTCGACCGCGCACCTGATGGCGCAGGCGGTCAAGCGGCTGTTTCCGGACACTCAGGTGACGATCGGCCCGACCGTTGAGCACGGGTTCTATTACGACTTCGCCCGCGAGACGCCGTTCAAGCCCGAGGATATCGAGGCGATCGAGAAGGAGATGCAGCGGATCGTCGGCGAGGACCTGGAGGTCGAGCGCAGCGAAATGGCGCGCGACGAGGCGGTGAAGTTCTTCCGCGACCAGGGCGAGGAGTACAAGGCCGAGATCATCGAGAGCATTCCGTCCGACGAAGCGCTATCGCTGTATCGGCAGGGCGATTTCATCGACCTGTGCCGGGGCCCGCACGTGCCGTCGACCGGCAAGCTGGGCGCGTTCAAGCTGACCAAGCTGGCCGGTGCCTACTGGCGCGGCAATTCCGACAACGAGATGCTCCAGCGCATCTACGGCACGGCCTGGGCCGACAAGAAGCAGCTCAAGCAATATCTCAAGCGCCTGGAGGAAGCCGAGAAGCGCGATCATCGCCGCATCGGCAAGCAGCTCGGGCTGTTCCATACCCAGGCCGAAGCGCCGGGCATGGTGTTCTGGCACGACCACGGCTGGCGCATCTATCGGCTGGTGCAGGACTACATCCGCGAGCGGCTGCAGGCGGCCGACTACCAGGAAGTGCACACGCCCGAAGTGCTGGATCTCGGGTTATGGCAGAAGTCCGGCCACTGGGAAAACTTCAAGGACAACATGTTCATCACATCGTCGGAAGACCGCAGCTATGCGATCAAGCCGATGAACTGCCCGTGCCACGTGCAGATCTTCAACCAGGGTCTGCGCAGCTACCGCGACCTGCCGCTGCGCATGGCCGAGTTCGGCTCGTGCCACAGGAATGAGCCGTCGGGCTCGCTGCACGGCCTGATGCGGGTGCGCAATTTCGTCCAGGACGACGCACACATCTTCTGCACGCCTGAGCAGATGCGCGACGAAGTGCTGGCGTTCAACGAGCTGGTGTTCGACGTTTACAAGGATTTCGGCTTCGAGGATATCCAGGTCAAGTTGTCGACGCGTCCCGCGCAGCGGGTCGGCTCCGACGAGGTCTGGGACCGCGCCGAGGCCGCGCTGAAGGAGGCGCTGGAAGCGGCTGAAATTCCTTATGAAATCCAGCCCGGCGAGGGGGCCTTCTACGGCCCCAAGATCGAATTCTCGTTGACCGACTGCATCGGCCGGGTCTGGCAGTGCGGCACGATGCAGGTGGATTTCTCGATGCCGGGCCGCCTGGGCGCGGCCTACGTTGACGAGAACGGCGAAAAGCAGGTGCCGGTCATGCTCCACCGTGCCATTCTCGGCTCGGTCGAGCGTTTCATCGGGGTGCTGATCGAGCACTACGCCGGCAGCCTGCCGGTGTGGCTGGCGCCGGTCCAGGCGGTGGTGATGAACATCACCGACGCCCAGGCCGATTACGCCCGTTCGGTGGCGCGGCGGCTCGACGAGCTGGGTTTCCGCGCCGATGCCGACTTGAGGAACGAAAAGATCGGTTTTAAAATCCGCGAACAGACGCTGGCCAAGGTGCCGTTTCTGCTCGTGGTCGGGGATCGCGAAGTCGAGGAAGGAACCGTGGCGGTTCGTCAACGCGACGGCAACGATCTCGGCACCATGCGACTCGAGGCCTTCGCCGACAAGCTCGGCCAATGGGTCGACCAGCGTGGGCGAACCAGCGTCACGGACTGATCCGGTCCGGACGCAGCGCTCGTCCGATTCATTTCATCGAAAGGAGACATCCACATCGCAACCGACAAGAAGACGCGCCGCAATCAGGACATCACGGCGCCCAAGGTCCGGGTCGTAGGATCCGATGGTGAGCAGATCGGTATTCGCAGTCTCAGCGATGCGATCCAGCTGGCCGAGGGTGAGGGCATGGACCTCGTCGAGATCGCGCCGCAGGCCGATCCGCCCGTCTGCCGAATCATGGACTGGGGCAAGTTCCGCTTCGAGGAGTCGAAGAAACAGCAGGCTCAGAAGAAGAAGCAGAAGCAGATCCAGGTCAAGGAAGTCAAATTCCGGCCGGGGACCGACGATCACGACTACGACGTCAAGATGCGCAACCTGCGCCGCTTCATCGAAGAAGGCAACAAGGTGAAGGTCACGCTACGGTTTCGTGGGCGCGAGATGGCGCATCAGGACCTGGGCCGCGACTTGCTGAAACGGGTCGAGGCCGACATGGAGGGCGAGATCACCGTAGAGCAGTACCCCCGCATGGAAGGGCGGCAGATGGTGATGATGCTCTCCCCGAAGAAGACCTGACGCACGCGCGCCCCGTCTGCACCGAATTCGATCCGCCTACGGCGGACGGGACGAAATGCGACCACGAAAAAAGGGGCCATCGGCCCCTTTTTTCGTGACCGGTCGATACCTGATCGACGGGTTCTGCGGCCTTGGGTCAGACCACGTAGACGAACACGAACAGCACCAGCCAGACCACGTCTACGAAGTGCCAGTACCAGGCCACGGCTTCGAATCCGAAGTGCTTGTCCGGCTTGAAGTGACCCTTCATGCAACGGAACGCGATGATCAGCAGCATGATCGAGCCGACCGTAACGTGTAGACCGTGGAATCCGGTCAGCATGAAGAAGGTCGATCCGTAGATGCCGGAGCCCAGGGTCAGGCCGAGATCCCGGTAGGCGTGGACGTATTCATAGGACTGCAGGAACAGGAACACCACCCCGAGCGCGACGGTCGCGAGCATCCAGGCGACCAGCGCTCGACGCTGCATTTTCTTCAGCGCCCAATGGGCCATGGTGAGCGTCCAGCCGGACGTCAGCAGGATCAGGGTATTGATCAGCGGAAGCTCGAACGCTCCGATGGTCTGGAAATCACCCCCCAGTGCGGCCGGTCCGTTGGTCGGCCAGGCGGCCTGGAACTCGGGATAGAGCAGCTGGTTGGTCATCACGCCGGTGCCTTCGCCGCCGATCCACGGCACCGACAGGATCCGGGCGTAGAACAGCGCGCCGAAGAACGCGCCGAAGAACATGACTTCCGAGAAGATGAACCAGATCATCCCCTGGCGGAACGAGGCATCGACCTTGTCGTTGTAGAGACCCGCTTCGGATTCGCGGATCACGTCGGCGAACCAGCCGAACATCATCAGAATGACCGTCGCGGCGCCGGCCAGCGTCATCCACGGGCCGATCGTACTGCCGTTCATCCAGTTCGCGAAGCCCGACACCAGCAGGAAAAGCCCGATCGATCCGACGATCGGCCATTTGGCGGTGTGGGGGACGTAGTAGTTTGCGCTTGCCATGTCGATGTTGACTCCCGGTGGATTCCGGACGATGTTCCCTCAGGGGCCGACGGCGGCGACCCGTTCGGTCTCGTCCTCGTTCTTGTAGATGATGTAGGAAAGGGTGATCAGGTCGATCTTGCCGGGCAGGTGGTCGTCGACGAAGAAGCGCACGGGCATTTCGCGGGACTCGCCCGGACCGAGCAGCTGCTTTTCGAAGCAGAAGCACTCGGTCTTGTTGAAGTACAGCGACGCCTGGCCGGGCGCGACACTCGGCACGGCCGCGGCGACGATGGTCCGATCGGTACGGTTGTGCGCGATGTAGGTCGTCTCGTACATCCGTCCCGGCTGGACATCCATGAATTTCTCGACCGGCTTGAATTCCCAGTCCAGCGCCGAGTTGACGTTCGAATCGAAATGGACCTGCACGGTCCGGTCGGAGTCCGGCGCGTCGGCGATTTCCGCCACCGCGTCGCCGGTGCGGCCGCCGAGGCCGGTGATCTCGCAGAACTTGTCGTACAGCGGGACCAGTGCATAGCCGAAACCGAACATGCCCACGGCGACCAGCGCCAGCTTGGCCACGGTACGTTTGGTGCTATGAGGTGCGTCTGTGTTCATGCCTGTCCTCGTTTCAGCTGCCGATTCCGAATACGCCACGTCCGATGAACCCGATGTAGATGATCACGACGATCACGGCCAGCACGCCGACGGTGCGCTTGACGCTCCGTCGGCGAGCGGCCGGCTCGTTTCGTTTGGGGTCGCTGTCGGCCACCTCAGCTCGGGACCTTGTCCTCGTGCACCGCAACGGTGTCGTCGACGACCGGCGGCGTGTCGAAGGTGTGCAGCGGGGCCGGCGACGGTACGGTCCACTCCAGGCCTCGTGCTCCGTCCCAGACCTGGGCGGTGGCCTTCTCGCCGCCGCGCACGCATTTGATCACGATGTAGACGAACAGCAGCTGCGCAAGCCCGAACGCGAACCCGCCGATCGACGAGATCATGTTGAACTCGGCGAACTGGACGGCGTAGTCCGGGATGCGGCGCGGCATGCCGGCCAGGCCCAGGTAGTGCTGCGGGAAGAACAGCACGTTGACCGAGATGGTCGACCACCAGAAATGGATCTTGCCGAGGCGCTCGTCGTACATGTAGCCGGTCCATTTCGGCAGCCAGTAGTAGGCCGCGGCCATGATCGCGAACACCGCACCGGTGACCAGTACGTAGTGGAAGTGAGCCACCACGAAGTAGGTGTCGTGGTACTGGAAGTCGGCCGGGACGATGGCCAGCATCACGCCCGACAGTCCGCCGATGGTGAACAGGATGACGAAGCCGATCGCGAACAGCATCGGCGTTTCGAAGGTCATCGAACCTCGCCACATGGTCGAGACCCAGTTGAAGACCTTGATGCCGGTGGGCACCGCGATGATCATCGTTGCGTACATGAAGAACAGCGACGCGCCCAGCGGCATGCCGACGGTGAACATGTGATGCGCCCAGACGATGAACGACAGGAAGGCAATGGACGCGGTGGCGTAGACCATTGCGGTGTAGCCGAACAGCGGCTTGCGCGAGAAGGTCGGGATGATCTCCGAGATGATCCCGAACGCCGGCAGGATCATGATGTAGACCTCGGGGTGGCCGAAGAACCAGAAGATGTGCTGGTACATCACCGGGTCACCGCCACCTGCGGCGTTGAAGAAGCTGGTGCCGAAGAACTGGTCGGTCAGCAGCATGGTGACCGCGCCGGCCAGGACGGGCATCACTGCGATCAGCAGGAACGCGGTGATCAGCCAGGTCCAGACGAACAGCGGCATACGCAGCAGGGTCATGCCCGGTGCGCGCATGTTCAGGATGGTGGCGATGATGTTGATCGCGCCCATGATCGACGAGATGCCCATCAGGTGGATGGCGAAGATCACGAACGCAAAGCTGTTACCGCCCTGCAGCGACAGCGGCGGGTACAGCGTCCAGCCCGAGGCCGGTGCGCCCGAAGGCATGAACAGCGTCGACAGCAGCATCAGGAACGCGAACGGCAGGATCCAGAACGACCAGTTGTTCATTCGTGGAAGGGCCATGTCCGGTGCGCCGATCATCATCGGAACCATCCAGTTGGCCAGGCCGACGAAGGCCGGCATGACGGCGCCGAAGATCATGACCAGCGCGTGCATCGTGGTCATCTGGTTGAAGAATTCCGGATTGACCAGCTGCAGGCCCGGCGAGAACAGCTCGGCGCGGATGATCATGGCCATCGCGCCGCCGACCAGGAACATGGCCAGCGAGAAGATCAGGTACAGCGACCCGATTTCCTTGTGGTTGGTCGTGAACAGCCAGCGGGCGAGGCCCTTCGGCGGCTCGTGGTGATGGTCATCAGCGTGTGCGGTTTGCGTCGTCATTGCCTTCCCTTGCGTAATGCTGCGAGCGTTTCGGGTTCGTCGGAGACGGGTTGCTTAGAGGTCTGCAGGGCCGGTGTCGGCCACGCCGCCTTCCAGGACCCCGTTCTTCAGCCTCAGGATGCGCATCGGCTGGACCATGTCGCCGGTTTCGTTGCCGAATGCGTTGCGCGTATAGGTCAGTGCCGCGGCGATGTCCTCGGCCGCGAGGCGCTGGCCGAAGCCGGCCATTGCCGTGCCCGCCTTACCGTTCATGACCATGTCGATGTGGTCCTCGATCGCCCCGGTCGCGACGGTGCTGCCGGCCAGCGCCGGAAACGCCGGCTCGAGGCCGCTGCCGTCGCCCTGATGGCAGCTGGCGCACTGGGCCTGGTAGACGTCTTCGCCGCGCGCCATCAGCTGGTCACGCGTCCAGGTGCGCTCGGCCGCGTTTTCGGTCGCGGCGATCTCGGCCTTTTGGCTGTCGACCCAGGCCCGGTACTCGTCCGGGGTGACCGCCTCGATGACCACCGGCATGAATCCGTGGTCCTTGCCGCAGAGCTCGGTGCACTGGCCGCGGTAGATGCCCGGCTCCTCGATCAGCGTCCAGGCCTCGTTGACCATGCCCGGGATGGCGTCGCGCTTCCAGCCGAGATCGGGGACCCACCAGGAGTGGATGACGTCGTTGGAGGTCAGCAGGAACCGGATCCGGGTGTCGGTCGGTACGATTACGCGCTTGTCGACTTCGAGCAGGTAGTTCTCGACGTCGCGCGGATCGCGGGTCGAGCCGATCTGGCGGGCGTAGTTGCTGTCGCGATCCAGCGCCGAGTAGAACTGGATCTCGTCTTCGATGTACTCGTATTCCCACAGCCACTGGTAGCCGGTCACCTTGATGTTGAGCTCGGCACCGCTGGTGTCTTCCATGTCGATCAGCACCTGGGTCGCCGGCACGGCCATGACGACCAGGATGAGAATCGGAATCACCGTCCAGGTGACTTCGGCCTTGGTCGAGTGAGTGAACTGGGCCGCCTTGGCGCCGCGCGACTTGCGGTGCAGGTAGATCGACGTGAACATCGCCGCGAACACCAGCACACCGATGACGGTGACGATGCCGAGGATGATCATGTGCAGTTCGTAGACGTCCTTGCTGAACGGCGTTACGCCCGGCGTCATGTTGTCGCCGACCGCGAACAGCGCCCAGGTGATCACGGAGATCACCGCGACCATGGCGAGGCCGACGATCATTTCATTGGTTCTCTTCATCCTGAACTCACTCGTTGGGTCTTGTGTACGTCTTGGGTTCTCGGTTCCAGTTCCAGGCCGAGCGCGGCGACAGCGCACGCTCCAACCAGTCGGCGGCTTCGAGCCGTTCTTCGATCGGGGCGAAAGCCCCCAGTTCGACCCGCTCGCCGTGCAGTCGGAGCAACAGCCGGGGTTCGCGCCCGCGGCGATCGACTTCGACCTGCACCCAGCCGGTCGGCCACCGCTGCTCGTGCGTGCCCCGGGACGAACAGTCCGTGAGCGTCACCTCGTCGTCGGTGATGCACACGTGCTGCCGGCGCCAGAAGCCACGCCAGGCGAGCCGGAAACACCAGCCCACGATGGCCAGGTGAACGACCGCGATCACGAAGATCGGCCAGTAGCCCATCAAGGTCGGCAACAGGGCCACCAGGAGGGTCACTGCACTGAGTACGAGGAAGATGCCGGCCAGCCTGTCCAGGGTCAGCGACAGGTTCGACAACAGCTCCAGGCACTCAGCGTCGGAATTCGGGCAGGAACTTTCCGTGCGAAGCATCGGAATCGGCTCGATTCACCATCCGCATATTGTAGCGGAATCGAATTTGCCAGGGAGGCCAGGACGTTCACGAAAGTGCAGGTTCGCTCGCACGCGACGGCGTCTCGTTCACGTTGCGTTACACTGGCCCTCGCCGCGCTGGCGCGGACCGTCGCAACGGCCACACCGGCCCGGTTTCGTCGTGTTTTTCGGGCTTTTTCTGTGGAGTTGAATCAGCGATGACTGCGGAGTTTCCGTTCGTGATCCGGGAGCCGATTCCCGACCAGCCGCTTCGGCGCGCAGTGGACCAGGCCTGGGCCGTTCCCGAAGACGACCACGTGCCCCGGCTGCTGGACGCCATCGGCCTCGACGACGCGGAACGCGCGGCGATCGGAGATCAGGCCGTGGCGCTGGTCGAACAGGTCCGCCGGCGGGCCGACGACCAGGGCGCGATGGAAGCGTTCATGCGCGAGTACGACCTGTCCTCGGAAGAGGGTGTCGTCCTGATGTGCCTGGCCGAGGCGCTGCTGCGCATCCCGGATTCCGACACCGCCGAGCGGCTGATTGCCGACAAGCTCTCCGATGCCGACTGGGAGTCGCACCTCGGCAAGAGCGAGTCGCTGTTCGTGAATGCCTCGACCTGGGGCCTTTTGCTGACCGGCCGGATGGTTCGCGTCGGGCGCTCGACCCGTCGCGACGTGTCCTCGGTGCTGGCGCGGCTGGCCAACAAGTCCGGCGAGCCCGTGGTGCGGATGGCCATTCGGCAGGCGATGCGGATCATGGGCCATCAGTACGTCATGGGCCGGACGATCGCCGAGGCGATGGACCGGGCCGGCAAGAAGGGCAATCGACATTTCCGGCACTCCTTCGACATGCTCGGCGAGGCCGCCCTGACCGCAGAGGATGCCGAACGCTATCGCCGGGCCTACGCCGATGCGATCGAGGCGATCGGCAAGCGCCACGATGGTCGCGACGTCTTCGACGCGCCGAGCATCTCGGTCAAGCTCTCGGCCCTGCATCCGCGCTACGAGCCGGGCCAGCGCAGCCGGGTGATTTCCGAGCTGGCGCCGATCCTGCTCGACCTGGCGCAGCGCGCACAGCGAGCCGGTATCGCGCTGACCGTCGATGCCGAGGAAGCCGAGCGGCTGATGCTTTCGCTAGATGTCTTTGCCGCGGTGCTCGAGGACGGCTCGCTGGACGGCTGGGACGGCTTCGGCCTGGCCCTGCAGGCCTATCAGAAGCGGGCCTGGAGCGCGATCGCCTGGCTCGAGGCGCTGGCCGGGCGGACCGGGCACCGGATTCCGATCCGGCTGGTCAAGGGCGCGTACTGGGACACCGAGATCAAGTTTGCCCAGGTCGAAGGGCACGAAGACTACCCGGTGTTCAGCCGCAAGCCGAATACCGACGTCAGCTACCTGGCCTGCGCGCGTCGTCTGCTCGAGGCGCGCGAGGCGTTCTACCCGCAGTTCGCCACCCACAATGCGCACACCATCTGCGCGATCAACGCGCTGGCCGGTGAGCGCACCGACTTCGAGTACCAGCGCCTGCACGGCATGGGCCGGGAACTGTACGAGGAGGTCCTCGACAGCGGCCGCTTCAATGGCCACTGCCGGGTCTATGCGCCGGTCGGCAACCACAAGGACCTGTTGCCGTACCTGGTCCGCCGCCTGCTGGAGAACGGGGCCAACACCTCGTTCGTCAACCGGATCGTCGACGAGAAACTGCCGCCGGCCGACGTGGTCTCCGACCCGATCGAAGCCGTGCGCGGGTTCGATACGCTGCAGCACCCCCGGATTCCACTGCCGGAGAATCTGTTCGGCCGCGATCGGCGCAATTCCGCCGGCGTCAACTTTGCCAGCCAGACCGCCCTCGAGACCCTTTCCGAAGCGATGCGCGCTGCTGGCCGGTCGACCTGGACGGCCGCGCCGCTGGGCGCCGACGGGCTGCCGGCCGAGACGCCGCGCCGGGTCCGATCGCCGGCCGATCGAGACGACGTGGTCGGGGACGTCGCCGTGGCCACGGCCGAAGCGGCGACGCCGGCCGTCGACGCCGCGCTGGCCGTGCAGCGCGACTGGGACGCGACGCCGGCCACCGAGCGGGCCGACCTGCTGGACCGGATCGCCGAGCTGCTCGAGGCGCACCGAGGCGAGCTGATGGCGCTGTGCGTCCGCGAGGCCGGCAAGTCGCTGAAGGACGGAATCGCCGAGGTCCGCGAGGCTGCCGACTTCTGCCGCTACTACGCGATGCAGGCCCGGGGCCAGTTCGCCGAGCCGACCGTCCTGCCGGGCCCGACCGGCGAACACAACGAGATGTCGTTGCACGGCCGCGGCGTGTTCGTCTGCATCAGCCCGTGGAACTTCCCGCTGGCGATCTTCACCGGGCAGGTGGTCGCCGCGCTCGTGGCCGGAAACGCGGTTATCGCCAAGCCCGCCGAGCAGACCCCGCTGATCGCTGCCCGCGCGGTGGAATTGATGTACGAGGCCGGCATTCCGAAGCCGGTACTGCAGTTGTTGCCCGGCGATGGCGCCGTGGGCTCGGCGCTGACTCGCGATCCGCGGATCGCCGGGGTAGCGTTCACCGGCTCGACCGGGACGGCGCGCGCGATCAATCGGACGCTGGCCGATCGCGAGGGCCCGCTGGCCACGCTGATCGCCGAGACCGGCGGTCAGAACGCGATGATCGTCGACTCCTCGGCGCTGGCCGAGCAGGTCGTCCGCGACGTGATCCAGTCAGCGTTCCTGTCGGCCGGGCAGCGCTGCTCGGCGCTGCGCATGCTCTACGTCCAGGACGACGTTGCCGAGCGGGTCTTCACGATGCTGGCCGGTGCGATGCGCGAACTCAGGATCGGCTGGCCCGGGACCCTGGACTGCGACATCGGACCGGTCATCGATGCTGCCCAGCACGACATGCTGCAGCAGCATTCCGACCGGATGGACCGCGAAGCCCGGCCGCTGGCCCGGGTGCCGCTGGACGGTCCCCGGCCGCAGGGCTACTGGTTCGCGCCGCGCGCCTACGAGATTGCCGGGATCGAGCAGCTCGACGGCGAGGTGTTCGGGCCGATCCTGCACGTGGCCCGCTTCCGGGCGCGCGACATCGACAAGGTCGTCGATGCGATCAACGGCACCGGCTTCGGCCTGACCTTCGGCGTTCACAGTCGGATCGATCGCGTCCAGCAGGCGCTGTGCCGCCAGGTCCATGCCGGCAATGCCTACGTCAATCGCAACATGACCGGGGCGGTGGTCGGCGTACAGCCGTTCGGCGGCGAGGGTCTGTCGGGCACCGGCCCCAAGGCGGGCGGCCCGCACTACCTGCCGCGCTTCGCGGTCGAACGTACTCGTACGGTCAACACCGCGGCGGTCGGCGGCAACGCTTCGCTGATGGTGTTGTCGGATTGATCAAGAATCACTGACCCGGACGCGGACGAAGCGACATGTACGAACAGTTCTACGGACTCGAAGAGCGGCCGTTCTCGATCACACCGGACCCGCGGTTCGTGTACTTGAGCCAGCGCCACCAGGATGCGCTGGCGCATCTGCTCTACGGGATCGGCCGCGGCGGCAGCGGCGGCTTCGTCCAGCTGACCGGCGAGGTCGGCACGGGAAAGACCACGCTCTGTCGGTTGCTGCTCGAGCAGGTGCCGGAAAAGACCCACATCGCGCTGGTGCTCAATCCGATGCTGGAGCCGCGCGAGCTGCTGCGGGCGGTATGCCGCGAGCTGGAAGTGCCGCTGGACGACTCCGACGGCAGCCTCGAGGACCTGAACGAACGCTTGAACCGTCGTCTGCTCGATATCCATGCCGCCGGCGAGCGAGCGGTGCTGATCGTCGACGAGGCGCAGAACATGAGCCGCGAGACCCTGGAACAGGTCCGGCTGCTGACCAACCTCGAGACCGCGACCGACAAGCTGCTCCAGATCATCCTGCTCGGCCAGCCCGAGCTGCGCGAGACGCTCGCCCGCCCGTCGCTGCGCCAGCTGGCCCAGCGAATCACCGCGCGCTACCACCTCGCGCCGCTCGGCCAGGCCGAGACCGCGGAATACGTGCGCCACCGGATCGACATCGCTGGCGCCGCGCGCTGTCCGTTCACGCCGGCGGCGCTGCGTACGCTGCACCACGTGTCCGGCGGCGTCCCGCGGCTGATCAACATCATCGCCGACCGGGCGCTGATGGCCGGCTATGCCGAGGAATCCGACGTCGTCACCCCGGCACTGGTCAACCGGGCGGCCGGGGAAGTGGTGGTCGGCGACGAGGAGGGCGGCCGGCGCCGCCTGACCGGCACTCTGTCGCTGGCCGCAGTGGTACTGGTACTGGCGGTCGCGGCCGGCATGGTGTGGTCGCTGAACCGCATGCCGGAGCCGCCTGCCGACGACCCGGTGCCGACCTGGAAACCGGTGCTCGACGCGGCCTCGGCCGACGACGCCTGGCGCGAGGCCGCGGCGCTTTGGCCCGACGTTGACGTCGAACTGGTCCGCCGAGCCTGCGACGAGCAGTTCGCCGACGGGCTTGCCTGTCATCGGCTTCGCGGCAACCTGGCGCTGATCCGGGAACTCGGGCGGCCGGTGCTGCTGCGCCTGACCGAGCCCGACGACGCGATGGTGCTGCTGGTGGCGCTGGGCGATCGCCAGCTGCGAATCCGCCAGTCCGGCCAGGAGTTCCGGGTTCCGGCCGACGCGATCGAGGCGCGCTGGCTCGGCGAATTTCTCGCCGTGTGGCCGGATTCGGGCGCGATCTGGCGCAGTGGCGATTCCGATCCCGCCATCTCGGCGATCAAGCGCGCGGCCGCGTCGCAGCTCGAGCGCCCCTGGAGTGGCGCCGAAGGGCCGGACTACGACGGTGATTTCGAGACCTGGGTTCGAGGCTTCCAGCGTCGGAAGGGGCTGCGCGTCGACGGCATGGTGGGTCCGGTCACGCGGCTGTACCTGACCGCGCCGCGCGGTTTCATCGAGGAGGGTGCCTGATGTCGCTGCTGCTCGACGCGCTGCGCAAATCCGAACAGCGCCGCCGGGGCGCTGCACCGCCGCCGCTCGGACTGCCGACCGGCCCGGCGGCCGGTGAGCGCCGCCCGCCGCCATCGGTTGCCGGCCGGCGCTGGATCATCGTGCTTCTCGCCGTCGCGTTGATCGGCGCGGTCACCTGGTGGGGGCTCGGCGCGCCCGGCCTGGCGCCGCCCGCCGGAACGTCGCCGCCCGCTGGAACGCCGTCGTCCGTTGAGCCGCTGGCATTGGTCGAATCCGCTGGCGTTGGCGTGGAGCGCGCACTCCAGCCGGACGTCTATCGTCGCCCGCCATCGGAACTGGGCAACGATCCGGCCGCCGATCCAGCTGCCGCTCCAGCAACGGATCAAACAACGGATCAAACAACGGATCCAGCAATGGAGCAGGCTGCGGCTACGGATCCAGCGGCTGTCCGAGCGCCCGAACGAGTCGGTACCGCGGCCGGCCCGGGGTCTGCGGTCTCGGAACGCGAAGCGCAGCCGATGTCCGTGGCCGAGCCGGAACCGATCGAACCGGCGAACGACGTCGTGCCGCCGGTGGGGGAGCGCTGGTCGGCTCGCCCGTCGGGCCCGTCGTCGCCGACCTCGCCGCCGGAGCTCGGCGAGCCGACCCCGGGGGCGACCGGGCCGGATGAGCCGGCCCGGTCGACCGCCCGGATGCCGCAGCCAGCGCAGGCAGCGCCGCAGCCGACGGCGCAGGACCCCCGGACCAACACCATCGATCCGTGGGAGCTTCCGGCCGCTCTCCGCAGCGAGTTTCCGGACGTCGACCTGGCCGTCCACGTGTTTGCGCCGGATCCGACGGCGCGCTTCGTGTTGATCGACGGCGAGCGATATGGCGAGGGCGATACCGTTGCGGCAGGGGTGCGGCTGGCCGAGATTCTTCGGGGCGGGGTGATCGTCGAATTCCGGGATTATCGGATCTGGATCGAGTGACGGTCGTCCGCGCCACCGGCGATCGGCACATCGATCGCCGTTTTCCGGCCAGCGTGATCGGTCTTTCGGTGGTCCTCTTCGCGCTTTGGATGATCGATGTCCTGCTGCCGGCCGAGATCGGGATGATCGGTCAGGCCGAGCTGGGCTTCGTGCCGTCGGCGCTCGCCGCGGTGCTCGCCGGCGGCGGCGATCCCATCCGGGCGGTCGGCCTGGTGACCGCGCTGTTCGTGCACGGCAGCGCCTGGCACCTCGGGGGCAATCTCGCGTATCTGTGGGTGTTCGGGATTCCGGTCGAGCGCGCGATCGGGGCGCTCCGCTTCCTGGTCGCGTTCCTGGTCCTCGGCGGCCTCGCCAACCTGTCCGTCGTGCTCGGCACGCCGGATCTCGACCGGATCGTGGTCGGTGCGAGCGGCGGGGTGTCGGCGATCATCGGCCTGTACCTGGGCCTGTTCCCGACCCGGCGCATCGGGCTGTGGCTTCCGCTGGGCCTGTTCCTGCAGTTCGCGCGGATCCCGGCGCTGCTGGTCATCGGGTCATGGTTCACGCTGCAGTTGCTGTACTGGGTGTTCGGCCCGATGTCCGGCGCGGTGGCCTGGTGGACCCACGTGGCCGGCTTTTTCGCCGGCCTGGGCGCGGCCGGGCTTGCCCGGCTGTTCGGCCGGCGCTGAGCCCGGTCCGGATCGAATCGACGAGCCTCGAACGGAGACGGTAATGTACAAGGTTGTGTTCTTCAATCACGGCAAGGTCTACGAGCTGTTCGCCGAGCGCGTGGACAGCGCTCACCTGTATGGATTCATCGTCGCGTCCGGCCTGCAGTTCGCCGACGGCGGTGTCGTCGTCGATCCGGTCGAGGAGCGGATGAAGGAGGAGTTCCGCGAGACCGAAGAGCTGTTGCTGCCGGTTCAGTCGGTGGTCCGGGTGGAGAAAGTCCGCAAGCGCGGCACCAGCGTGATCCGCGACCGCACCAGCGGCGAGAAGGTCACGCCGCTCCCGCTCGACGGCCCCGGACGCAAGCGCTGAGTCCGACCGCCGCCGCGACGAGTGGTCGCGCGCAACGGGTTGTGGTAGCTTCGACGGCGCTCGATCGCCCGCCGGCGGCGAGCCGACGGCAGCGGCTACGCCTGCTGCATCCACCCATGAAGAACAACGAATCGACGGGGAACCTGCCGGAATGAATACCACCGAACCCGCACCGGCCGATCGGTCCGGCAAGACCGACGGCTGGCTGAATCGCGCGCTGAATTTCATCGAGGTCGTCGGTAACAAGCTGCCGGACCCGGCCGTTCTGTTCTTCCTGTTGATGGTCGCGGCCTGGATCGGCTCGGCCATTCTGTCCCAGTTCACGTTCGACGCGATCCATCCGAGCACCGGTGAACCGATCCAGGTGATCAACCAGCTTTCCGGCGACCAGATGGTGAATTTCCTGGTCAACATGGTCTCGGTGTTCGTCAACTTCGCACCGCTCGGGATCGTGCTGGTGGCGCTGCTCGGCGTCGGCGTCGCCGAACACACCGGTTTCGTCAACGCGGCCCTGCGGAAGCTGCTCGGCTGGACTTCGGCCAGTCTGCTGACCCCGATGCTGATCCTGATCGCGATTCTGAGCAATATCGTGGTCGATGCCGGATATGTGGTGGTCATTCCACTCGGCGCAGTGATGTTCTATGCGGCCGGGCGGCATCCACTGGCCGGTATCGCCGCGGCCTTCGCCGGCGTCTCGGGCGGATTTTCCGCCAACCTGGTTCCGTCGGCCATCGACCCGCTTCTGGCTGGAATCACCCAGGAGGCGGGGCAGCTGCTCGACGCCGACCTTTATATCAACCCGTTGGCCAACTGGGGATTCATGGCGGCATCCTCGCTGCTGATCGTCGCGGTCGGCTGGTGGCTGACCGACAAGGTGATCGAGCCGCGCCTGGCCAAGGACACGCCGGTCGACGGCGATATGTCCGACATGCCGACGCTCGAAGAGCTCACCCCTGCCGAGTCGAAAGGCCTGAAATGGGCCACCGCCAGCATCCTGATCGCCGCGATTCTGTTGACCGTTGCGGTCCTGCTGCCGGGGTCGCCGCTGCGCGATCCGAATCCCGACCTGACCTTCTTCCAGAGCGTGACCTCGTTCGGCTCTCCGCTGATGCGCTCGATCGTGCCGCTGATCTTCCTGTTCTTCCTGATACCTGGCGTGGTGTACGGCTACGTCGCCGGGACGATCGATACCCATAAGGACATCATTGCCGGAATGAGCAAGTCCATGGAATCAATGGGCTACTACATCGTGATGGCATTCTTCGCCGCGCAATTCATCGCGGCCTTCACCAACTCGAACCTCGGTCTGCTGATCGCAATCAACGGCGCTGACTGGTTGGGCAGCCTGGAACTACCGGCCCAGTTCACGATCGTCGGCATCATCGGGTTGACCATCGTGGTCAACCTGTTCGTCGGTTCGGCCTCGGCCAAATGGCTGATCATCGCGCCGATCTTCGTGCCGATGCTGATGCGATTGGGTATTTCGCCGGAACTGACGCAAGCGGCATATCGCGTCGGCGATTCGAGTTCCAACATCATCACCCCGCTGCTGCCTTACTTTCCGTTGATCGTGGTCTTCTGCAAGCGCTATTCCACGGGCGCGGGCATCGGCACGCTGATTTCCATGATGCTGCCGTACTCCATCGTGCTGGCGGTGCTGTGGACCGTGTTCCTGCTGTTGTACTGGGCGCTGGGGCTGCCTCTGGGCCTGCAGGCAGGGTACGTCTATCCGTAAACCCGGGTAACGCGGCCGGGGCGAATCAGCGATCCATCCAGCCGGCCGGGTCGATCGGCTCCCCCTGGTGGCGCAGCTGAAAGTACAGCCCGGTGGCGGCCTCGCCACCGGAGGCACCGGCCAGCGCGACGGTCTGGCCGGGTTCGACCCAGTCGCCGACGTCGGCCATCAGCGCCTGGTTGTGGCCATACAGCGACATCCAGCCGTCGCCGTGGTCGAGGATCAGCATCATCCCGTAGCCGCGCAGCCAGTCCGCATAGGCCACCCGCCCGTAGGCTACGGCCCGGACCTCATCGCCGATTTCGGCGTCGATCAGCCAGCCCTGCCAGGCGCTGTCCGCGTTGCGACGGTCGGCATAGGCGACCCGGACCGGTCCGTTCAGCGGCATCGGCAATTCGCCGCGTAGCTCCGCGAACGGACGCGACTCGAGTCCGGGCGGAATGTCGGCGAGCACGCTGGAGAGTTCTTCGAGCAGCGCTTCGAGTTCGGCGGCCGCGGCCCGCCGTTCGGCCAGCTTCGCTTCATCGCTGCGAATTCGTTGGGCCAGTTCGGCCAGCGCGCGCCCGCGGGCGTCGCGCGCCGCGCGCTGCGCCTCGACGGCGGTCCTCTGCTGCCCGCCGAGCCGCTCCAGCTCCAGTTCGCGCTGCCGGGTCGCGGCCAGCACCCGGTCGAGCTCGCGTTCGTTGCGAACGAGGGAATCGACCAGTTCGGCGCGCGCCCGGCCGAGGTACCCGTGCATGGCCAGCTGGCGCGAAATGCGATTCGGGTCTTCGGCATTGAGCAACGTCCGGAGGCGCGACTGCGAACCCAGCCGGTACGCGGCCCGCAGCTGGTCGTCCAGGCGTTCGCGCTGTGTCGCAATGGCCGAGCGCAGCCCGCCGGCCTCGACCTGCAGGTCGTCGACCTCGCTGCGTACCCGGTCGAGCGCGGCTTCGGTTTCGCGCAGGGTGCGAGCCAGGCTGGCCAGTTCGCGTTCGATCGCGGCCAGTTCGGCCTGCTCGGTCTGGGCGGTTTCCCGGCGCTGCTCGATCTGCGCGTTGATTGCTTCGATCTGGCTGCGCAGCGCGTTCAGTTCGGCCTCGATCTCGGCGGCGTCTCGGTCCTGCGCCAGGCCGAGCGCGGGCAGGGCGAGGGTCGCGCTCAGCGCCCACGCGGCAGGCCGCTTCATTCCTCGGGATGCACCAGCGCTCGACCGGTCATCGCGTCGGGCACCGGGCGCTCGAGCAGCCGGAGC
>CAZJSH010000051.1:0-19117 GCA_964548715.1 uncultured Halomonas sp.
TGGATCCCAACGACAAGACCGTGGATGCACTGATGAAACTCGATCTGGCCGCCGGCGTGGACGTCCAGATCAAGCTGTACTGACGAGGATAGGCAGTCATGGCAATTGGAATCGTAGGACGCAAGCGGGGTATGACCCGGGTCTTCACCGAGGACGGTACATCCGTGCCGGTGACCGTGGTCGAAGTGGCTCCGAATCGCGTGACCCAGATTCGCGACATCGAACGCGACGGGTACGCGGCCATCCAGGTCACCACCGGCAACCGCCGTGCGTCTTTGGTCAACCAGCCCCTCGCAGGTCATTTCCGCAAGGCCGGCGTCGAGCCGGGTGAGGGTCTTTGGGAATTCCGCATCGAAACCGGTCAAGGCGACCTGCCGGAAGTCGGGTCCGAGATCACCGTGGAGCGGTTCACCGACGGCCAGAAGGTCGACGTGACCGGCACCAGCAAGGGCAAGGGCTTCGCTGGCGTCGTCAAGCGCCATAATTTCCGGACCCAGGACGCCACGCACGGCAACTCGCTGTCGCACCGGGCGCCGGGGTCGATCGGCCAGTGCCAGACGCCGGGTCGCGTCTTCAAGGGCAAGAAGATGGCCGGTCACATGGGCGCCGAGCGAGTCACCACCCAGAATCTCGAAGTCGTGCGCGTCGACAAGGACCGCAACCTGCTGCTGATCCGCGGTGCCGTTCCGGGTGCGCCCGGCGGCCACGTCGTGGTCTGCCCGGCGGTGAAGGCTTAACAGGAAGGAAGGCAATCATGGAACTTGCAATCACTGGCGGCAGCAGCAAGATCACGGTCGACGACACCGTGTTCGACCGTCCGTTCTCCGAGGCGCTGGTCCACCAGGTGGTCACCGCGTACCTCGCGGGCGCACGTGCCGGCACCAAGGCCCAGAAGAACCGCTCCGCGGTATCCGGCGGCGGCCGCAAGCCGTGGCGCCAGAAGGGCACGGGCAACGCTCGCGCCGGCACTATCCGCAGCCCGCTGTGGCGCAGCGGCGGCGTGACGTTTGCCGCGCAGCCGCGCGATCATTCGCAGAAGGTCAACCGCAAGATGTACCGCGGTGCAATCAAGGCCATCCTGTCCGAACTGGTCCGCCAGGAACGGCTGATGGTCGTCGAATCGCTGGGCGTTGACGAGCCGAAGACCCGCGTTCTGGCCGAGCAGCTCCAGGCCATGGGCGTCGACAGGGGTCTGATCGTCGATGCGGAACTGGATACCAACCTGTTCCTGGCCAGCCGCAATCTCCCGGGCGTGTTCGTCGTGACCGTCGACCAGATGGACCCGGTCAGCCTCGTGGGTGCCGACAAGGTGGTTTTGACCACCGCTGCAATCACCAGGATTCAGGAGTGGCTGGCATGAACAAGGAACGCATGTATCAGATCGTGCGGATGCCGCACGTTTCGGAAAAGACCGCACGCCTGCAGGCTGACTCGAACCAGTACGTGTTCGAAGTGGCCGGCGACGCCGTGAAGGCGGAGATTCGCGAGGCGGTCGAGGGCCTGTTCGACGTGAAGGTCGACAACGTCAGCGTTGTCAACGTCAAGGGCAAGAGCAAGAGCTTCCGGATGCGTCCGGGTCGTCAGAAGAGCTGGAAGAAGGCCTATGTGCGCCTTCAGGCCGGTCAGACGATCGAACAGCTCAGCGCAGACTAACGAATAGCCGGGAACGCAAGCATGGCAATCGTCAAGGCAAAACCAACATCTCCGGGCCGTCGCGGTCTGGTGCGCGTCCGCCACGATCATCTGTGGAAGGGCAAGCCGCACCAGGCGCTGACCGAAGCCAAGAGCTCGACCGGCGGCCGTAACAACAACGGCCGGATCACCACCCGTCATCAGGGCGGTGGTCACAAGCAGCGCTATCGCGTCGTCGATTTCAAGCGCGACAAGGACGGCATCCGCGGTTCGGTCGAGCGGGTCGAATACGATCCGAATCGCAGTGCGCACATCGCGTTGATCAAGTACGCAGACGGTGAGCGGCGTTATATCCTCGCGCCGAAGAATCTGTTCGCGGGCGACGACGTGATGAGCGGATCGGAAGCGCCGATCAAGCCGGGCAACGCGATGAAGCTGAACTCGATTCCGGTCGGAACGACGATCCACAACGTGGAGATGAAGCCGGGCAAGGGCGGTCAGATGGCACGCTCTGCCGGTGCGTCGGTCCAGCTGGTTGCGCGCGAAGGCCGCTACGCCACGCTGCTTCTTCGCTCCGGCGAGATGCGCAAGATTCATGTGCACTGCCGCGCGACGATAGGCCAGGTCTCGAACAGCGAGCACAACCTCGAAAAGCTGGGCAAGGCCGGCGCCAAACGCTGGCGCGGTGTTCGCCCGACCGTTCGCGGTGTGGTCATGAACCCGGTCGACCATCCCCATGGGGGTGGTGAAGGCAAGACCTCGGGCGGCCGTCATCCGGTCACGCCCTGGGGTGTGCAGACCAAGGGCAAGCGCACGCGGACCAACAAGCGCACGAGCAAGTTCATTATCCGCACGCGCAAGAAACGCAAGTAACAGGAAACCGCAATGCCACGTTCACTGAAGAAAGGGCCGTTCATCGACCACCACCTGCACGCCAAGGTGGAGGCCGCTCTGGAGTCCAACAACAAGCGTCCGATCAAGACCTGGTCGCGCCGCTCGATGATCATGCCGGACATGGTCGGGCTGACGATTGCCGTTCACAACGGTCGCCAGCACGTGCCGGTGTTGATCAACGAGAACATGGTCGGCCACAAGCTGGGTGAATTCGCACCGACGCGGACGTTCAAGGGCCACCAGGCCGACCGCAAGACGAAGTAAGGATGGAACTGTCCATGGAAGCGACTGCAAAATTGCGAGGCGCGCGGATCTCGGCACAGAAGGCACGGCTGGTTGCGGATCAGGTCCGCGGTCTGCCCGTGGAAAAGGCCGATGAACTGCTCAGCTTCAGCACCAAGAAGGGTGCGCACCTGGTGCGCAAGGTTCTGCTGAGCGCAGTGGCCAATGCCGAGCACAACCAGGGTGCGGATATCGACGAACTGACCGTCAGCCGCATCATGGTCGACGAGGGCCCGACGCTGAAGCGCGGCCGGGCACGTGCCAAGGGCCGGTACACCCGGATCCTGAAGCGCACGAGCCATATCACGATCACGGTCGCGGAGAAATAAGGAACTGTTATGGGTCACAAGGTACATCCAACCGGCATTCGCCTCGGCATCTCCAAGGATTGGGATGCTCGCTGGTACGCCGAACGCAAGGAGTTCGCCGCGAACCTGAACAGCGACCTCGCCGCGCGCCAGTTCATTGGTAAGGAACTGGCTCAGGCTGCGGTCAGCCGTGTTCAGATCGAACGTCCGGCCAAGCAGGCGCAGGTCACGATTCATACCGCGCGCCCGGGCATCGTGATCGGCAAGAAGGGCGAGGATATCGAGCGCCTGCGCCGCAAGCTCACCGACATCCTCGGTGTGCCCACGGCCGTCAGCGTCAGCGAAATTCGCAAGCCGGAGCTGGACGCCAAGCTCGTCGCCGACAGCATCGCCCAGCAGCTGGAGCGCCGGATCATGTTCCGCCGCGCCATGAAGCGCGCTGTCGGCAATGCGATCCGGCTCGGCGCCCAGGGCATCAAGGTGCAGGTCGGCGGTCGGCTGAATGGCGCCGACATCGCTCGCAGCGAGTGGTATCGCGAAGGTCGCGTGCCGCTGCACACGCTGCGCGCCAACGTCGACTACGGCGTGTCCACCGCCCGGACCACCTACGGCGTCATCGGCGTCAAGGTCTGGGTCTACACCGGTGACGTGTTCGACCTGCACGCCGAGAAGCAGGAAGAAAAGAAGAAGTCGTCCGGAAAGGGCGGTCGGGAGAACTGAGATGCTGCAGCCGAAACGAACCAAATTCCGCAAGACCCAGAAGGGTCGTAATCGCGGTCTCGCCCAAGTCGGCAACAAGGTCAGCTTCGGTGAGTACGCGCTGCAGGCCACGACTCGTGGCTTCATAACCGCGCGTCAGATCGAAGCCGCTCGTCGTGCGATTACGCGACACGTCAAGCGTGGCGGCAAGCTCTGGATTCGCGTGTTCCCCGACAAGCCGATTACCAACAAGCCGGTCGAAGTCCGCATGGGCAAGGGTAAGGGCAATGTCGAGTACTGGGTTGCGCCGATTCAGCCTGGCCGAGTGATTTACGAGATTCAGGGCGTCAGCGAAGACGTCGCGCGGGAGGCATTCCGCCGCGCCGCTGCCAAGCTGAGCGTCAAGACCACGATGGTTGCGAGGTCGCTGTGATGAAGGCCAAGGAAATTCAGGGCAAGTCAGAGCAGGAACTCAAGGACCTGCTTGTGGACCTGCGTAAAGAGCAGTTCGAACTGCGCATGCAGCTGGGTACCGGTCAGCTGACCGAGCCACACAAGCTGCGCCAGGTGCGACGCGACATCGCGCGCGTCAAGACGGTATTGAATCAGCCGCAGGGTGAACAGGCATGAGCGAGAACAACGAAAAAACGCGCGTCGAGCACGTCCAGACCGGGAAGGTCATCAGCAACAAGATGGACAAGACCGTGACCGTGCGCCTGGAGCGCATGCTGAAGCACCCGCTGTACGGCAAGTACATCCGTCGCTCCAGCAAGGTGCACGCGCACGACGAAAACAATGAGTGCAACGAAGGCGATACCGTGCGCATCGCGCCGGGCCGCCCGCTTTCCAAGTCGAAGAGCTGGAAAGTGGTCGAAATCGTCGAGCGCGCACAGTAAGCCGAGGCGGAGCAGACAATGATTCAGATGCAGAGCAGACTGTCGGCGGCGGACAACAGCGGTGCCCGTGAGCTGATGTGTATCAAGGTGCTGGGTGGCTCCAAGCGCCGGTACGCCAACATCGGCGACGTCATCAAGGTGACGGTCAAGGATGCCATTCCGCGCGGCAAGGTCAAGAAAGGCGAGGTGTACAACGCCGTCGTCGTCCGGACCCGCAAGGGCGTGCGTCGTCGTGACGGATCGCTGATCCGATTCGACGGGAACGCCGCGGTGATCCTGAACAACAAGCTGGAGCCGATCGGAACCCGGATCTTCGGGCCGGTGACGCGCGAGCTGCGCGGCGAGCGGTTCATGAAGATCATTTCGCTGGCACCGGAAGTGCTGTAAGGAGTTCAGACATGCAACGCATTCGCAAGGGTGACGAAGTGATCGTGATCGCGGGCCGCAGCAAGGGCCAGCGTGGACACGTTCTCAAGGTCCTGACGGACGACCGCTATCTGGTCGAGAACGTGAACATGGTCAAGCGTCACATGAAGCCGGATCCGCAGCGTCAGCAGCCGGGCGGGATCGTCGAGCGCGAAGCTCCGATCCATGCGTCCAACGTGATGCTGTACAACCCGGCTACCGATCGAGGTGACCGGGTCGGATTCAAGATGCTGGAGGACGGCCGCAAGGTTCGCGTGTTCCGTTCCACCGGCGAAGTCGTCGATATTTGAGGCCAAGAAGATGAGCAGGTTGCAGGAATTCTATCGGGATACCGTGGCGGGCCAGCTGAAGGAAAAGTTCGGCTATGCCAACGTCATGCAGGTGCCCCGGATCGAGAAGATCACGATCAACATGGGTCTCGGCGAGGCTGTGGCCGACAAGAAGGTCATCGAGAAGGCCGTCGGCGATCTGACCAAGCTGGCAGGCCAGAAGCCGATCGTCACGGCGGCGCGCAAGTCGGTCGCGAGCTTCAAGATCCGCGACGGCTACCCGATCGGCGCCAAGGTGACGCTGCGCAGCGAGCGCATGTACGAGTTCCTGGACCGCCTGATCAGTATTGCGCTGCCGCGGGTCCGTGATTTCCGCGGAATCAGCCCGAAAGGATTCGACGGACGGGGTAATTTCAACCTCGGCGTCAAGGAGCAGATCATCTTCCCGGAAATCAACTACGACGAGGTCGACGCGATCCGAGGCATGGATATCGCGATCACGACCAGCGCCAAGGACAACGAGGAAGGCAAGGCGCTTCTCGAAGCGTTCGGTTTCCCGTTCCGCGACCGTTAAGGAGAATTAGAGGACTATGGCCAAGAAATCCATGATCGCGCGTGACGAGAAGCGGGCCGAACTGGCCGGCAAGTATGCCGCCAAGCGAGCCGAACTCAAGCGCATCATCGCCGACCAGGACGTCGACTTCGAAGAGAAGCAGGCGGCCATCTTCGCGCTGAGCAAGCTCCCCCGGGACTCGAGCCCGGCGCGTGGCCGCAACCGCTGTCAGCAGACCGGTCGTCCGCGCGGCTACTACCGCAAGTTCGGCCTGGCGCGCAACAAGCTGCGCGAAGCCGCGATGAACGGCGACATCCCCGGCCTGCGCAAGGCCAGCTGGTAAGAGGATCGAAGACGATGAGTATGAATGACCCGATCGCCGACATGCTCTCGCGCATCCGTAATGCGCAGGCAGTTAACAAGAAGAGTGTGTCCATGCCGGTCTCCAAGGTCAAGGTGGCGATCGCCGAGGTGCTGAAGGAAGAAGGCTACGTCCTCGACTTCCGCACCACCGGCGAAGGCACGACTGCCGAGCTGGAGATCGAACTCAAGTACATGAACGGACGTGGCGTGATCGATTCGCTTCGGCGCGTAAGCAAGCCGGGACGGCGCCTGTACTTCAATTCCGGCGACCTGCCGCGCGTGCAGGACGGTCTCGGTGTGGCTATCGTCAGTACGTCGAAAGGCGTGATGACCGATGTTCGCGCGCGCCGGGAAGGCCACGGCGGCGAAGTGCTCTGCACTATCGCCTGACGGAGAGACCGAGATGTCCAGAATTGCCAACAACCCGATCGAGCTGCCGAAGGCGGTCCAGTTCAACCAGGATGGCCAGACCGTCAAGGTCAAAGGCCCCAACGGCGAGCTGCAGATGAACCTGCACCCGACCGTGGAACTGTCGAACGACGACGGGACGCTGAAGTTTGCCCCGGCGACGAACGGCACGACGGCCATGGCCGGCACGATGCGTGCACTGGTCAACAACATGGTCGTGGGCGTCACCGACGGTTTCGAGAAGAAGCTGAATCTCATCGGCGTCGGCTACCGCGCGCAGGCCCAGGGCAGCAAGCTCAACCTGCAGCTCGGATTCAGTCACCCGGTGGATTTCGAAGTGCCGCAGGGCGTGACCGTCGAGACTCCGAGCCAGACCGAGATCGTCATCAAGGGTGCCGACAAACAACTCGTCGGGCAGGTCGCGGCCAAGATCCGCGGATATCGTCCGCCGGAGCCCTACAAGGGCAAGGGTGTTCGCTACGCCGATGAGCGCGTGGTGATGAAGGAAGCCAAGAAGGCCTGATGCAAGGACGCATTGAAATGAGCCAGAAGAATGAATCCCGACTCCGCCGCGCCCGCAAGGCGCGTGCTCGAATCGCACGCGGCGAAAAGCCCCGTCTCTCCGTGTTTCGGACCGGCCGGCACATGTATGCCCAGGTCCTGACTGCGGAAGGCGATCGGACGATTGCCGCGGCATCCACCGTGCAGGCCGACCTGCGCAAGGAACTGAAGTCCACCAGCGACCGCGAAGCGGCCGCGGCCGTGGGCAAGTCGATTGCTGCCAAGGCGCTGGCCGAGGGCATCGACGAGGTCGCGTTCGACCGCTCCGGATTCAAGTACCACGGTCGAGTGAAGTCGCTGGCCGACGCTGCCCGCGAAGCGGGTCTGAAGTTTTAATCGATACGATTTTGGACAACTGATATGGCTAGAGAACACGAACGGTCCGATGACTTCATCGAGAAGCTGGTAGCGGTCAACCGAGTGGCCAAGGTCGTCAAGGGTGGCCGACAGTTCGGCTTTACCGCGCTGACTGTGGTCGGTGACGGTGACGGCAAGGTCGGATTCGGCTACGGCAAGGCGCGCGAAGTGCCGCTGGCAATCCAGAAGGCGATGGAAAAGGCCCGTCGCGACATGAAGCGCATTCCGCTGAACCAGGGCACGCTGTGGCATCCGGTCAAGGCGCGTCACAGCGGCTCGCGGATCTATATGCAGCCCGCTTCCGACGGTACCGGCGTGATCGCCGGTGGCCCGATGCGCGCCGTGTTCGAGGCCGTCGGCGTCCAGAACGTTCTGGCCAAGAGTGTCGGCTCGAACAACCCGATCAACCTGGTCCGCGCCACCATCAAGGGGCTTGAGGCGATGGCGTCTCCGGAGTCCGTGGCGGCCAAGCGGGGCAAGAGCGTCGAGGAGATCCTGGAAAACCATGGCTAAGAAGACACCCGGCCGCGTGCGCGTGACTCTGGTCCGCAGCCCGAACGGCACCATCGGCAAGCACCGTGAAACGGTTCGCGGCCTCGGATTGCGACGGATGCATCACACCGTCGAGCTCGAGGACACCCCGGCCGTGCGCGGAATGATCAACAAGGTCAACTACCTGGTGCGCGTCGAGGACGTCTGACGACCTCTGATTGCACCCGACACAGATCGAATTGACGGATATCATCATGAAACTGAATTCCATCCAGCCGGCGGAAGGATCGAAGCGCAGCCGCAAGCGCGTGGGTCGCGGCATCGGTTCCGGTCTCGGCAAGACCGGCGGCCGTGGCCACAAGGGCCAGAAGTCCCGCTCCGGCGGCTTCACCAAATCCGGTTTCGAGGGCGGCCAGATGCCGCTGCAGCGTCGCCTGCCTAAGGTCGGCTTCAACTCGGCCGTGAATACCTTCACGCGTGAGCTGCGCCTGTACCAGGTCAACAGCCTGGACGCCGATGTCGTCGATCTCGACACGCTGAAGAACGCCGGTGTCGTGCCGCGCTCGACCCGTCGTGTCAAGGTCATCAACACCGGTGAGCTGAATCGCGCCGTGACGATCAAGGGTCTCGAGGTCACGGCCGGCGCCGCGAAGGCCATCGAAGCCGCAGGAGGCAAGGTCGAATAATGGCTTCGGGTCCCTCGAACATGGCAGGAATGCTCGGCAGCATGGGCCGGATGACGGAGCTCAAGAACCGGCTGCTGGTCGTTCTGATTGCGCTGGCGGTCTACCGCCTCGGCACGTTCATTCCCGTGCCCGGAATCAATCCGGACGCGCTGCTGCAGCTGATGGATCAGCAGCGCGGCACGATCGTCGACGTGTTCAACATGTTCTCCGGGGGCGCGCTCGGCCGCTTCTCGATCTTCGCGCTCGGCATCATGCCGTACATCTCTGCTGCGATCATCATGCAGCTGATGAGTCATGCCATCCCGCAGCTGCAGCAGCTGCGCAAGGAAGGCGAGGCCGGTCGTCGAAAGATCACGCAGTACACCCGCTACTTCACCGTCGTGCTGGCACTTTTCCAGTCCTTCGGCGTGGCGGCCGCGCTCCAGTCGCAGAGCGCCGGCGCCGGTCTGTCGGTGGTCATGACGCCGGGACCGAGTTTCATGTTCGCCGCGATCGTGACGCTGACCGCCGGCACCGTGTTCCTGATGTGGCTGGGTGAACAGGTGACCGAGCGGGGCATCGGCAACGGGATCTCGATCATCATCTTCGCCGGCATCGTTGCCGGCCTGCCCGCTGCCATCGGCAACACGCTTGAGCTGGTGCGGACCGGCCAGTTGGGGCCGCTGCTCGTGCTGTTCCTGATCATCATGGCGTTCGCCGTCACGGCCTTCGTCGTGTTCGTCGAGCGGGGCCAGCGCCGGATCACCGTGAACTACGCTCAGCGCCAGGGTCGCAAGGCCTACCAGAACCAGTCGACCCACCTGCCGCTGAAGGTCAACATGTCCGGCGTGATTCCGGCCATCTTCGCCTCTTCGCTGGTGCTGTTCCCGGCCACGATGAGTACCTGGTTCGGTCAGGCCGGCCAGTCGACCTGGCTGCAGCGCCTGGCCGACCAGCTGTCGCCCGGCCAGCCGGTGTACGTTCTGCTGTTCGGCGGCCTGATCGCATTCTTCTGCTTCTTCTACACCGCCATCGTGTTCAACTCGCGAGAGACAGCGGACAACCTGAAGAAGTCGGGTGCGTTCATTCCGGGGATTCGCCCGGGTCGCCAGACGGCGGAATACATCGACTACGTACTGACGCGGCTGACCGCGGTCGGTGCGGTCTACCTGGTTGCGGTCTGTCTGCTGCCGGAGTTCCTGATCATGCGCTACAACGTGCCGTTCTACTTCGGTGGGACGTCGCTGCTGATCATCGTCGTCGTGACGATGGATTTCATCGCCCAGCTCCAGGCGCACCTGATGTCGCATCAGTACGACAGCCTGCTGAAAAAGGCGAATCTGAAGGGTTACGGACGCTCCGGAGTCGTCCGCAGGTAAGGGCGACCTCCGCGGCCCGGTGCGCCGGCGCGGACGTCCAGAATCGACGTAGAGGAATGGAACAATGAAAGTTCAGGCATCGGTCAAGAAAATCTGCCGCAACTGCAAGATCGTGCGGCGCCGGGGTGTGGTCTTCGTGATCTGCACCGACCCGAAGCACAAACAGCGTCAGGGCTGAGTGCCGGGCTTGGAAAACGATTGAAAAACTGCTAATATTGCCGGTTTGCGTCGAGCAGGGTCTGCTCGAACGCTCCGGCAGCCGGAAACCACGAGGAACGAATTCATGGCTCGTATCGCAGGCGTTAATCTGCAGCCTAACAAGCACATCTGGGTTGCGCTGACCCAGATCTACGGCATCGGCCGTACCCGCGCCTACCAGATCTGCGAGGCGACCGGAGTCGATTCGTCGACTCGGGTTCGCGATCTGACAGAAGGCGAAGAAGAGAAGATCCGCCAGACCATCGGTGAGTTCACCGTCGAGGGTGATCTGCGCCGCGAAGTCGGCATGAACATCAAGCGACTGATGGACCTGGGCTGCTTCCGCGGTCTTCGTCATCGTCGCGGTCTGCCCGTTCGCGGGCAGCGTACCCGAACCAACGCGCGCACCCGGAAGGGTCCGCGTCGTCCGATTCGCTGAGGACTGAAGACGCATGGCCAAGCAGACCGCCAAGGGCAAGAAGAAGGTCAAGAAGACCGTGACCGACGGCATCGCCCACGTGCATGCCTCGTTCAACAACACCATCATCACGATCACCGACCGTCAGGGCAACGCACTGTCCTGGGCCACGTCGGGCGGGTCGGGCTTTCGCGGTTCGCGGAAGTCGACCCCGTTCGCCGCTCAGGTGGCTGCCGAAAACGCCGGCCGTGCTGCACAGGAATACGGCCTGAAGAACCTGGAAGTCCGCGTGAACGGGCCGGGCCCGGGCCGCGAGTCGTCGGTGCGTTCGCTGAACGCGCTGGGCTACAAGATCACCAACATCATCGACGTCACGCCGATCCCGCACAACGGCTGCCGTCCGCCGAAGAAGCGCCGCGTCTAGCAGCGCATCCGGGCTGAATCACTACCGAACGAGCGACACCGAAATGGCACGATACATTGGACCGACCTGCAAGCTGGCTCGACGCGAAGGCGTGGACCTGAGCCTGAAGAGCCCGGCACGCAGCCTCGACTCGAAATGCAAGCTCGAACAGCCGCCGGGCCAGCACGGCGCCGGCCGACGTCAGCGCATGTCCGACTATGCGCTGCAGCTGCGTGAGAAGCAGAAGGTGCGCCGCATGTACGGCGTGCTCGAGAAGCAGTTCCGCAACTATTACAAGAAAGCCGCTCAGCAGAAGGGCGCGACTGGCGAGAACCTGCTGCGTCTGCTGGAAGGTCGGCTGGACAACGTCGTCTACCGCATGGGCTTTGCGGTCACGCGGGCCCAGGCCCGCCAGATGGTGAGCCATCGCCTGGTCGAGGTCAACGGCGAGATCCTGAACATCCCTTCTGCCCAGATCCAGGCGGGGGACAAGGTGGCCGTTCGCGAGAAGGCCCGCAAGCATCTTCGAGTCCAGGAAGCCGCCACCGTGGCGCGTGAACTGGACATGGTTGCACCGTGGTGCGAGTCGGACCTCGAAAAGTTCGAGGGTACGCTCAAGGCACTCCCGGATCGCGACGACCTGCCGCCGGATATCAACGAAAACCTGATCGTGGAGCTGTACTCCAAGTAATCAGCGCCGGCCGGGGCGTACTCCGTACCCGGCATCCGGGTTTTTGAACGAGCAAGACGAATTGAGAGAGGCATTCATGTCGAGTGCGTATTCATTGATCGAAACGATGCTCAAGCCGAAGGGCCTGATCGTCGAAGAACTTTCGCCGCGTCGCGCCAAGGTCACGCTGGAGCCGCTCGAACGCGGATTCGGCCACACCCTGGGCAACGCGCTGCGGCGCGTACTGCTGTCGTCCATTCCGGGCGCGGCGATCACCGAGGCCGAGATCGACGGCGTGCTTCACGAGTACACCTCGGTCGAGGGGCTCCAGGAAGACATCGTCGAGGTTCTGCTGAACCTGAAGGGCATCGCGGTGCGTATGCACAATCGCGATGAAGCGACCCTGACCCTGGCAGCCGACAAGGTCGGGCCGGTCACGGCCGGCGATATCCAGCTGACCGACGATGTCGAGGTGGTCAACCCGGATCACGTCATCTGCACGCTGACCAAGAAGCAGAACCTGCGCATGCAGCTGAAGCTCACCAAGGGCGTGGGGTATCAGCCTGCAGCGACGCTGCGTTTCAACGAGGACGAATCGCGCACGATCGGCCGCCTTCAGCTCGACGCGTCGTACTGCCCGGTTCACCGCGTGGCCTACAGCGTCGAAAGCGCACGTGTAGCGCAACGGACCGACCTCGACAAGCTCGTGCTCGACATCGAGACCAACGGGACGATGTCCTGCGAGGACGCGGTCAAGGTCGCGGCCAGCATTCTGGTCGACCAGATGTCGGTGTTCGTCGACTTCATCGCCCGCGACAAGGACGAAGAAACCCGCGACGAACAGAGCTTCGATCCGGTGCTGCTGCGCCCGATCGACGATCTCGAGCTCACCGTTCGCTCGGCGAACTGCCTGAAGGCCGAGCATATCCAGTATGTGGGAGACCTGGTCCAGCGCAGCGAAACCGAACTGCTCAAGACGCCCAACCTGGGCAAGAAGTCGCTGACCGAGATCAAGACGGTCCTCGCGGCGCATGATCTTTCGCTGGGTACCCGGCTGGAGAACTGGCCGCCGTCCAACCTTGCGCGCGAATCTGCTTAAGGAGAACAACGATGCGCCATCGCAAATCGGGCCGCAAGCTCAACCGTAACTCTTCGCATCGCCAGGCGATGTTCAAGAACATGGCCTCCAGCCTGTTCAAGCACGAACTGATCAAGACCACGCTGCCGAAGGCCAAGGAACTGCGCCGCGTGGCCGAGCCGCTGATCACGATGGCGGGCGAGGACACGGTCGCGAAGCGCCGGCTGGCTTTTGCCCGCTTGCGCGACAAGGAAGCCGTCGGCAAGCTGTTCGGCGAACTCGGTCCGCGTTACCGGGAGCGTCCGGGTGGCTACGTCCGGATCCTGAAGTGCGGATTCCGGGCCGGCGACAAGGCGCCGATGGCCTACGTCGAGCTGGTCGATCGGCCGAATGCTCCTGGCGCCGAAGCCGCCGAGTAAGTTTTCCGGTTGAAGACCGGAGGTTCAGGAAGGCCCGGCCACTGTGCCGGGCTTTTTCTATGCGGCTCCACAGGGGGCTGCATTGCCCACGCTACAATACCGGCCTTGCCGTACCGGGGTCCGTCATGCGCAAGTTCCTGATCTTCGTTGCCGCACTGTTGATCGTGATGCTGGGACTGTGGGCCACGATTTCGATCGTGCTCGACGAGGCCCGGCTCAAGGCCATTGCAGTCGACCAGGTCCGTGAGCAGACCGGCCGCACGCTGGTCCTCGACGGTCCGCTGGAGCTCGATGTGTTCCCCCGCATCCAGCTTGTCGCGCGCGACGTCCGGCTGTCCGGCCCGGATGGCTACGAGGGTCCGGACCTGTTTCGCGCCGACGCGTTCCGGATGACCCTTGAACTCTGGCCGCTGCTGCGCGGGGTCGTCGAGACCGGGGCGGTCGAACTCGAGGATGCCGAGTTGCGCCTGCACACCGATCGCGGTGGGCGGTCCACGCTCGACGGTCTGCTGCCGGCCGACGATGGCACGGCAGCTGCGGACGCCGGTCCACCCGAAGAGCGCCCGGACCTCCAGATCGAGGCGGTCCGCCTGGACAACGTGCGCCTGGTCGTCAGCGAGAACGGCGCCGACGAGGTCCAGGAATTCCTGTTACGGCGGTTCGAGATCGATGCGTTCCGCTTCGACGCCGACGTGCCGTTCCTGTTCCGCGGCCAGCTCGGCGATCCGCCGATCCTGCGTGAGATCGAACTCACCGGCCGGGTCAATGTGCCGCGCGGTCCGGGTCCGATCCAGTTGAAGAATCTCGAGCTCGAAGCGCTCAGTGGCGAACTCGAGCTGGCGCTCCAGGGGGCCCTGGAACTCCAGCCCGGGGACGTCACCATGGCGACGCTTTCCGACGGTCGAGTCCGGATCGGCGACGATGAGGTCCTGGTTTCGCTGGAATGGCATGGGACGCCGCGACCGCGGGTCTCGGCCTCGTTGCGCGGCGACTCGCTCGATGTCGACGCTTTGCTGGCCCTGCTTCCGGGAGTCGGCCCTGCTGATCCCGACGACGAATCGATTCCCCCGCTGCTGATTTTCCGCGACATCGACGCCGAGGCCGACCTGGTCCTGGCGGCGATGCAGATCGGCGGCCTGGCGCTTGCCGACGTCGAGGCCCGGCTTGTCGCTCGCGACGGGGTGGTCCGGCTGGACCCGCTCGAAGCCGCCCTCGACGGCGGTCGAATCGATGCGAGCGCGGAACTGGACGTAACCACCGATCCGCCGGTGCTGGACCTGCGGCCGCGATTCGAACTCGACAGCCTGTCCGAAGCGCTTGCGCCCTGGGGGCTGGGCCGCTTCCTGTCGGGTTCGGGGGCGCTGGCCCTGCAGCTGACCGGTCGCGGCGTCACGCCCGATGCCGTGCTGGCCTCGCTCGATGGAACGGGTCGCTACGATCTTCGCGACGGCGCCATCGAGGGCCTGGACCTGGATGCCATGGTCGATGCGCTGGTCGCCCGCGACATCGCGGCCGCGGTCGGTCAGGGCCTCGGTGGCCGCACCCGATTTCGCGAGTTCGCAGGGCCGCTTTCGATCGACGACGGCGTGGTCGACCTCAGCGGGTTGACTCTGTTGACCGAGAAGCTCGGCGTCGGTGGAACGCTGGCGCTGGATCTCGATGGCCTGGCGCTCGACGGTCAGCTGCGGCTGGCCGGGGAACGGCTGGAGCGGGTGCCCGTGCGGCTGAGCGGTACGCTGACCTCACCCGAACTCACGCCGGACCTCGGCGAGGCATTGCGTGACGAGGCCTCGCGGCGTGTCATCGACTGGCTGCGATCCCGAAACGACGACGAGGCCCCCGATCCGGATGACGGCTGATCGCGAACCCGCGGCGACGGCGTCGTCCGGATTGCCGGTGCCGTTACTGGCCGGGCTCGGCGCGTACGGGCTCTGGGGCCTGGTCCCGCTGTATTTCAAGCTGGTCCAGGCTGCCGGCGCCGACGAGATCATCGCCCATCGCGTCGTCTGGTCGGTGGCCATGCTGGCCCTGGTGTTGCTGCTGCGTCATCGTGGACACTTCCTGGCCCAGGTGCGCATACCGGCCCGGGTTGCCCGGGCGCTGCTGCTGTCCGGATTGCTGGTCGCGATCAACTGGCTGATCTTCGTCTACGCGGTCAATACCGATCGAATCCTGCAGACCAGCCTCGGCTATTTCATCAACCCGCTGGTCAGCGTGCTGCTGGGTACGCTGGTGTTGGGCGAGCGGATGCAGCGCGCCCAGGGCATCGCGGTCGTTCTGGCCGCGGCCGGAACGGTCTACCTGGCCGTTCGCATCGGGCATCCACCGTGGCTGGCGCTGGGCCTGGCGGCCAGCTTCGGGCTGTACGGCCTGGTGCGCAAGGTCACCGACGTCGGCCCGATGGTCGGTCTGTTCTGGGAGACGCTGATGATGATGCCGGTCGCGCTGCTCTGGCTGCTGTTGCTCGATGGCCGCGGCGAGATGGTGTTCGGGTCCGTCGAAGGCTCGCTGGACGTGCTGCTCATCGGCGGTGGGCTGGTGACCGTGGTCCCGTTGCTGCTGTTCGCCACTGCCGCCCGCGGCCTGCCGCTGATCACCGTCGGCCTGATGCAGTACATTGCGCCTTCGATGTCGTTCTGCCTGGCCGTCTTCCTGTTCCGCGAACCGTTCACCGTCCACCACGCCGTCGCCTTCGGCCTGATCTGGGCGGCGCTGGCGCTGTACTCGGCGTCGGCCTGGCGGCATGCTCGGCTACAGCGTCGGCTGGCGCGCGCGCCGGTCGAACCGCCCCCGGCTCCGGCGGGGGTGCGTCCATGAGCGCCGTCGATCCGACCCGTGACCGCGACCCGAGCCGCAACGTCCGTTCGCTACGTGCGCTGAGCCCGTTCCTGCTTCGCTACCGCCTCCAGATCGGCCTGGCGGGGTTGTTCCTGGTCCTGGCCGCGGCCGGCACGATGGCCATCCCGGCCGCCGTCGGGCAGGTCATCGACCGCGGATTCATGGCCGAAGACCCCGAGACCATCGACCGCTGGTTCTGGCTGCTGTTCGGTGCCGCGACCGTCATGGCGGTGGCCGGGGGCCTGCGCTTCTACTGGGTGTCCTGGCTCGGTCAGCGCATCGTGACCGACCTTCGCGAGTCGGTCTATCGCAGGATCATCCGGCTCGGCCCCGAGTTCTTTGCCACGACCCGCACCGGTGAGGTGCTATCGCGACTCAATACCGACACCACGCTGGTCGAATCGTTGATCGGCTCCAGCGCTTCGGTGGCCATCCGCAACCTGCTGATGCTGATCGGAAGCTCGGTGCTGCTTGTCGTTACCGCGCCCTCGCTGGCCGGCGTCATCGGCGGGATGATCGTTCTGGTCATGCTGCCGGTCGCCATACTGGGGCGCTGGGTCCGTCGGCTTTCGCGACGCGGGCAGGACGCCGTCGCCGATTTCTCGGCCCACGGCGATGAAACGATCAACGCCGTTGCCACGGTCCAGGCCTTCGCCCAGGAATCGCGCGAGGCCGATACCTTCCGCGACCAGGTCGAACATGCCTTCGTCGCCCAGCGCGACCGGATTCGTGCGACCACGCTGCTGATCGTGCTCGTCATTCTGCTGACGTTCGGCTCGGTGACCTTCGTGCTCTGGCTCGGCGCGCGCGCCGTGCTCGACGGTACCCTGACGCCGGGCCAGCTTAGCCAGTTCGTGCTCTACGCGCTGCTGGCGGCCGGCTCCACCGCGTCACTCAGCGAGGTCTGGGGCGGTGTGCAGCGAGCGGCCGGAGCAATGGAGCGGCTGGCCGAGCTTCTGGAGGCCGACGACACCCGAAGACTGGCCGAGCGTCCGGTTGCAGTGCCCGACGGTCCGCTCGGCCTGCGTTTCGACCGGGTTCGCTTTGCCTATCCATCGCGTTCCGACCACCCGGTTCTGCATGATCTTTCGTTCGAGGTCCGACCCGGCGAAACCGTGGCCCTGGTGGGCCCGTCGGGGGCCGGCAAGAGCACGATCTTCCAGCTGATCCTCCGCTTCTATGACCCCGACGGCGGGCGGTTGCTGCTCAGCGGCGCGCAGGCCGAGGTCGACCTCAAGGACATCGACCCGGTCGATCTGCGCGACGCAGTCGGCCTGGTCAGCCAGGACATCGCGCTGTTCTCCGGGACGGCGGCCGACAACATCCGCTACGGCCGTCCCAGGGCCGAGCTGGACGCCGTGCGCACGGCCGCGCGACTGGCCCATGCCGAGCCGTTCATCGACGCCCTGCCGGAAGGCTACGAGGCGTTTCTCGGCGAGCGTGGAGTCCGGCTGTCCGGCGGTCAGCGCCAGCGCATGGCGATTGCACGAGCGCTGATCAAGACCCCGGCCATGCTGCTGCTCGACGAGGCCACCGCCAGCCTCGATGCCGAGAGCGAGCGTTTGGTCCAGCAGGCCATCGACGAAGCCAGCCGCGACCGCACCGTGCTGGTGATCGCCCATCGCCTGGCCACCGTCCGGCGCGCCGATCGCATCCTGGTCATCGACCAGGGCGAACTGCGCGCGGAAGGGACCCACGAAGAACTGCTCGAGCGCTCGCCGCTGTACGCTCGGCTGGCCCGCTTGCAGTTCGCGGACTCCAGCGCGGAACCCGCGGCCGCCGATACAATCCAATCCAACTGAACCGCGTCGCGCAACCGTACCGGAGACCGACCATGCTGCACCTTCGCTTTCGCCTGCTCCTGCTTTCGCTCACGGCCCTGTTCGTGCTGGCCGGCTGCGCCACGACCAAGTCCGACGCCGTGCTCACCGCCGATGCGCGCGCGGCCATCGTCCGCTTCGTCGACCGCGACCCCGGCCTGAAGGACTGGGTCGATCACGCCCACGGGTACGCAGTGTTCCCCAGCCTCGGCAAGGGCGGCCTCGGCGTCGGCGGTGCCTACGGCAACGGCATCGTGTTCGAGCGCGGCGACCCGATCGGCCGCACCCGGATGATCCAGGGCACCGTCGGTTTCCAGATCGGCGCGCAGAATTTCTCGATGATCATCTTCTTCCAGGACGAAGCGGCCCTGACCACCTTCCAGCGCGGCAACTTCGAGTTTTCCGCCCAGGCCACGGCGATCGCCGCATCGGCCGGCGTGGCCGCGACCACGAGTTACGAGAAGGGCGTTGCGGTGTTCATTCTCGGCCGCGGCGGCCTGATGGCCGAGGCGTCGGTGGGTGGGTTGAAGTTCGACTATTCGCCGCTGTAGGCGGTTGCAGGCCGGGGCGGCCGGCGGGCCGCTCTGCGCTTTTGCTGAGGTTTCTGTAGCCCGGGTAAGCGAAGCGCACCCGGGGGGTTGCCAGGTTCTTCATTGTCGAAAGCGTATCGCCCTTTTCGCGTCGCTACTTTTTTTGGGATCAAGAACGACTTCAAAGTCAAAGGCGTTTCGCCGCCCGCTTCGCGGGCTGATGCGACCTACTTTTGTCGCAACAAAAGTAGGCAAAAGTGCTTTACCGAACATCGCCGCCCGGCCTGCGGCCGGGTGCCCTCCGGTGCTCCCGGCTGGCGGGGTCCGTCGAACTCGCTTCGTTCGCTTGCGCTCTCTACGCTCAGACATGCGACGGCCCTCTTTCCGCCATCCGGTCCGCGCCTCCGGCGGCGCTGACGGCGGGGGCAAGTCAAAGGCCAACCCTCGCCGAGCAAAGCACCTCGCTTCAACTATTCTCCGAGAATGGCTCGAGATTTTCGCTTTCGATCAAAACCGCAGCCTGCGCCTGGCACAGAGCCGGACCCAGGGCGACACACGT
>CAZJSH010000052.1:0-18788 GCA_964548715.1 uncultured Halomonas sp.
AGCGTCTGCATCAACGACGTGATGATGTTCATGTCGGTGCCCGACCTGCCCTTCGGAGGGGTCGGCATGAGCGGCATGGGCCAGTACCACGGCCAGGCCGGCTTCGACCGCTTCAGCCACCTGAAGTCGGTGATGAAACGCGGCCGCTTCCCGGACCCGTCCATCCGCTACGCGCCGTATTCCGAGTTCAAGACCAGGCTGCTGAAATGGTTTGCATGAATGAAGCCAGGGACGAGTAACACCTGAATCCTGAACCCTGAAAATTGATAACGAACTCCCCCGGACCTCCCCATGCCCGATCCGATCTGCCCCTTCCACCTGGCCCTGCCGGTGACCGATCTCGACGCGACGCGCGCCTTCTACACCGACCTGCTCGGCTGCCCGACCGGCCGCGAATCGTCGCGCTGGGTCGATCTCGATTTCTTCGGCCACCAGCTGGTGCTCCATCTCGTCGAACCGGAGGACCATCCGGCTTCGGCCAGCAACGCGGTCGACGGCCACGACGTGCCGGCCGGGCACTTCGGGCCGGTGCTGGACTGGGACGACTGGGAGCGGCTGGCCGAGCGGATGCGCGAGCGTGGGGTCGGATTCCTGATCGATCCGTACGTCCGGTTCGAGGGCAAGGCCGGCGAGCAGGGTACGTTCTTCGTCAGGGACCCGAGTGGGAATGCGCTGGAATTCAAGACGTTCCGGGATATTTCGACCCTGTTTTCCACGGATCTCGACGCGCCGGCCTGACGCTGTTCAGCCGGTCCGGCGGCCGTTATCATGGCGGTCGAGAGAACGGAGGACCGTCATGACGATCGATTCGATGCGCCATTCGAACTCGTGGATTCATCGCTGGACGTGGCTGGCTTGCGCCCTGCTGATCGCATGCGGGTGGTCCGCGGCCGATCCAGTGCGCGCCGACGCCGAAAAGGCACTGACCGCGCCATTCACCGGCGACCTCGACGGCATGGCCGAGCGCGGCGTGGTCCGCGTCGGCTCGACCTTCAGCCGCACCAATTTCTTCCTTGACGACGGGGTGCCGCGCGGAATGGTCTGGGAGGTCGTCGAGCGCTTCGAGCGTCAGCTGCGCGATCGCGGCGGGGCCTTGGAGGATGTGCGCGTAGTCATCGTGCCGCTGGCGCGCGACGTGCTGTTCGACGCGCTGGCCGAGGGACGGGTCGACGTGCTTGCGGCGAACCTGTCGATCACCCCCGAGCGGGCCGGGCAGGTCGCCTTCTCCGCACCGCTGGCCACCGGCATCCGCGAACTCGTCGTCACCGGTCCGTCCGGCCCGGCACTGAAGACGCTCGATGACCTGGCCGGGCAGCCGGTGCACGTTCGCACCTCGAGCAGCTACCGCGAGTCGCTGGAACGCTTGCAGCGCGACTTCCGCGAGCGCGGCCTCGAGCCGCCCGAGATCGTGCCGGTCGACGAACTGCTCGAGACCGAGGACATCCTGGAGCTGGTCGCCGCCGGCGTCTATCCGACGACGGTCGCCGACAGCAGCCTGACCGCGTTGTGGGGCGAGGTTCTGCCGGCCCTGACCGTGCGCGAGGACCTGGTGCTGCGCGACGATGTGGCGATCGCCTGGGCGATGCGGCCGGACGCCGAGGCCCTGAAGGCGGCGGTCGATGCGTTCGTCGGCGAGCATCGCCGCGGCACGCTGTTCGGCAATATCGTCATTCGGCGGTACTTCCGGGACAACCCGTGGGTTCGCAACCCGCTCAACGAAGAGGATCGGGCGCGATTCGACGAACTCAGCGGCCTCTTCCGCCACTACGCGGGGCAGTACGAGATCGACTGGCTGCTGTCGGCCGCACAGGGCTACCAGGAATCGCGCTTCGACCAGTCGCTGGTCAGCCCGGTCGGCGCGGTGGGGATCATGCAGCTGCTTCCGACCACGGCGGCCGATCCGGTGGTCGGCATCCCGGAGATCGAGGACGAGGAAAACAACATCCATGCCGGCGTCAAGTACAAGAACGTGCTGCTGGAGCGCTATTTCGACGAGCCCGAGCTCGACGCGCTGGAACGGCGCCTGTTCGCGCTGGCCGCCTACAACGCCGGACCGGCCCGGATCCGGCAGTACCGTCGACGCGCCGAAGAAATGGGCCTCGACCGCAATCGCTGGTTCCGCAACGTCGAGCTGGTCTCGAACCCCGAGACCCGGACCTACGTGGCCAACATCTTCAAGTACTACCTGAGCTACCGCGAATACCAGCGCCGGGTCGATGCGCTGAAGGCGGTGCGACCGGCCGACCCGGGCTGAACGCGTGATCGCGGGCTGGTAGTCTGGCCGCTGGCCGACGCCCGGACCCGCCCATGACGCCCTTCGAACTCGATGCCCGGAGCATCGACGAGACCATCGATGCCTGGATCTCGCCGATCGCGACCGTCGTCCAGGACCTGATCCTGTTTCCTCTTCCGCTGGGTAACGCGCAGGTGCCGTTCGTCGTGCTCTGGCTGGTCGCCGGCGCGGTGCTGTTCACGCTCTACTTCCGCTTCATCAACGTCCGCGGCCTGGCCCAGGGCTTCCGGCTGGTGCGCGGCGACTACGACGACCCTTCGCACGCCGGCGAGGTCACGCACTTCCAGGCACTGGCGACCGCGCTTTCGGGCACCGTGGGGTTGGGCAACATCGCCGGCGTGGCGATCGCGGTGTCCGTCGGGGGACCCGGTGCGGTGCCGTGGATGATGCTGGCCGGGTTCCTGGGCATGGCCTCGAAGTTCGTCGAGTGCTCGCTCGGCGTCAAGTACCGCATCGAGAACGACGACGGCACGGTGTCCGGCGGGCCGATGTGGACGCTGTCGCGCGGCCTGGCCGGGCGAGGCCCGGTGCTGGCGACGCTCGGCAGCGTGTGTGCGGCTGTCTTCGCCGTGTTCTGCATCGGCGGCTCGTTCGGCGGCGCGAACATGTTCCAGGCCAACCAGAGCTTCCAGCAGTTCGTCGGCATCACCGGTGGCGAGGCCTCCTGGTGGGCCGACCGGGGCTGGCTGTTCGGATTGATCCTCGCCGCGCTGGTCGGGCTGGTCATCCTGGGCGGGATCCGATCCATCGCGCGCGTGACCTCGAAGATCGTGCCGGTCATGGCGGTGATCTACGTCAGTGCCGCGCTGCTGATCATCGGTCTCAACCTCGACGAGGTGCCGGCGGCCTTCGTGCTGATGTTCTCCAGCATGTTCGGCATCGAGTCGGTGGCCGGCGGCGCACTGGGCGTGCTGGCGGTCGGCTTCCAGCGTGCGGCGTTCTCCTCGGAGGCCGGCGTCGGTTCGGCGGCGATCGCCCACTCGGCGGTGCAGACCGATCGGCCGGTCGCCGAAGGCCTGGTCGCGCTCTACGAGCCGATGATCGACACCGTGATCGTCTGCACCCTGACCGCGCTGGTCATCATCCTGACCGGCGTCTGGGATTCCGATGCCGGTCTGAGCGGCGTGGAACTGACCAGCCGGGCGTTCGGTTCGGTGCTGGACGGGTTCCCGGTGGTGCTGGCGATCGCGGTGATCCTGTTCGCCTATTCGACGATGATCGCCTGGGCCTACTACGGCATGAAGGCCTGGACCTACCTGTTCGGCCGATCGCCGGCCCGCGAGCTGGCCTACAAGGTACTGTTTCTCGTCTTCGTGGTCATCGGCACAACGATGGAGCTCGGCGCGGTCATCGGCTTCTCCGACGCGATGATCCTGGCCATGGCCTTCCCCAACCTGCTCGGCATGCTGTTCCTGCTGCCGGAGGTGCGGCGGGACCTGCAGGCGTACTGGCAGGACCTGGCCGATGGGGCCATCGTCCCGCGGCGCCGGGCCGCCCGACGACGCTGAGGGGCCACGCGGATCGCTCGGTCACGCTCGGCGCCGCAGCCCGATCAGCCCCAGAACCACCGCCGCGAAAGCGGCCAGGCCGCCGCCGCCGAGCAGCGCGGCGACCACGGCTTCGGCCCAGGCAGGTCCCTCGGCGCCGCGCGCGGCCAGAGGGGTCAGCCGTCCGGCGCCGACCGCGGCGCCGACCAGGCAGCCGGCCCAGTTGGTGTACAGCGCGACCAGCCACAGCCTGGCCATCCAGCGCCGGGCGCGTTCGCCCAGCTCGAAAAGCGGCCAGCACGCCGCCAGGCCCAGCAGCAGGGCCGCGCCGAGCAGAGCGATGGTGTGGGCGGCCAGCCCCAGCCGGGGCAGGGCGAGGTTCGGGCCGATCAGTCCGGTCAGCAGGCCGAGCAGGGCAAGGACCAGACCGTGGCCGGCGAGGCGTCGGTGCATCGGTGACTCCGTCGGTGTCGCTCGGGAAGTCCGAGTATCGCATCGGCAGGCGGCCGGGAACACGTTGCGCCCGGCGCGGACGACCGTTGCCGACCGGGGCCGCGTATCCTTGCGGCATGTCGCTGCTGACCCTGATCGATGTCGAGTTCTCCGTGGGCGGGCCGCCGCTGCTCGACGACGTGCGCCTGTCCCTGGACGCCGGCGAGCGGGTGGCCGTGGTCGGCCGCAACGGGGCCGGCAAGACCACGCTGCTGAAGCTGATCGACGGCACGCTGACGCCTGAGTCCGGCGAGGTCCGGCTGCACTCGGGCCGTCGCGTCGCTCGATTGCGCCAGGAAGTCCCCGAGGCGCTGGAAGGGACCGTGGCCGACGTCGTGTCTTCAGGACTCGGCGAGGTGCAGGACTGGATCCGAGAGTTCGAGACGCTGGCCGAACAGGGCGACGACCCAGACCGCACCGCGCGCCTGCAGGCCCGAATCGACGCCGCGGACGGCTGGAACGCCGAACTCCGAACCCGGGAGGTGCTGGACCGGCTCGAACTCGACGGCGAGGCCACCTTCGACACCCTGTCCGGCGGCCTGAAACGGCGCGTGCTGCTGGGCCAGGCACTGGCCGCGCGGCCCGACGTGCTGCTGCTCGACGAGCCGACCAACCACCTCGACATCGAGGCGATCGAGTGGCTGGAGACCGTGCTCGCGGGCTATCCCGGCGCGCTGGTGTTCATCACCCACGACCGTCGCTTCCTGCGTGCGCTGGCCACCCGCATCGTCGAGATCGATCGCGGCCGGCTGACCTCGTGGCCCGGGGACTGGGAAAACTACCTGCGTCGTCGCGAGGAACGCCTGCACGCCGAGGATCTGGCCCACCGCGAGTTCGACCGGCGGCTGGCCGAAGAGGAAACCTGGATTCGCCAGGGCATCAAGGCGCGGCGGACCCGCAACGAAGGCCGGGTACGGGCCCTGAAGAAGATGCGGGCCGAGCGTGCGGCGCGGCGGGAGCAGCTCGGCCAGGTGCAGATGGAGGTCTCCGAGGCCGCGAAGTCGGGCCGGAAGGTCATCGATGTCGAGAACGTGGCGTTCGGCTACGGCGACGACCTGCTGATCGAAGACTTCTCGACGACGATCTTCCGCGGCGACCGGATCGGTCTGATCGGGCCGAACGGCAGCGGCAAGTCCACGCTACTGAAGCTGATGCTCGGCGAGCTGCAGCCCGATCGGGGAGAGGTGCGTCTCGGCACCCGGCTGGAGGTCGTGTATTTCGACCAGCAGCGGGCCGCGCTGCGCGACGACTGGACGGTGGCCGAGAACGTCGGCGACGGGCGTGACTTCGTGACCCTCAACGGCCGCGACCGCCACGTGATCGGCTACCTCGGCGATTTCCTGTTCACGCCCGAGCGCGCCCGGGCGCCGATCTCGCGGCTGTCCGGCGGCGAGCGCAACCGGCTGCTGCTGGCCAGGCTGTTCGCCCGGCCGTCGAACCTGCTGATCATGGACGAGCCGACCAACGATCTCGATGCCGAGACGCTGGATCTGCTCGAAGCCCTGCTGGCCGACTACCCCGGCACGCTTCTGCTGGTCAGCCACGACCGCGACTTTCTCGACAACGTCGTGACCGCGACGCTGGTGATGGAGGGGCGGGGCCGGGTCGGCGAGTACGTCGGTGGGTATTCCGACTGGCAGCGCCAGGTCCGGAAGCACGAGACGGCGGTCACGAGTTCGCCGGCCACCGCAGCACCTGCACCGAAGCCGAGACCGGCCGCAACCGCACGCCCGAACAAGCCGAAGAAACTGAGCTACAAGGACCAGCGCGAGCTCGAGGCGCTGCCGGCGAAGGTCGAAGCGCTGGAGGCGCGTATGGGCGAGCTGACCGCTCGGCTCAACGACCCGGCGCTTTACGACGAAGCGGCGGAGGTGATCCGGGGCGTCAACGAGGAGGCCGCCGCGCTGCAGGCCGAGATCGATGCCGCCTACGCGGCCTGGGAAGCGCTCGAGGCCGACGGCTGAGCGTTGTAGGAAATCGCTCGATGACCGATGGTGACCGCGTGGCCTATATTCGGTCGGCCCGACCGGGATGATTCATGAATTTACCGACCGAGAACGAGCCGCCGCCCACGGTGCCGCCGGCCTTTCGCGTGCTGCTCGCCGTCTCGTGCCACCGGATCGTTCTTGGCGACCCGGACGAACTTGGCCATCCGGGGGGCATCTACGTCGACCCGCGCCATCGATGAACCGGTCGCGTTCGACGCCGTGGTCAGATGGACGCGGGGCCGCTCGGTTCGCGCGATCGTCGCCCTGGCGGCCGGTGTGCTGGGGGCCGTGCTGCTGTTGTGCACGTACCGGGCGATCCGGCCGTCGGGCGGCGAGGGCCGTTGCGGGACGTCGAGCGCGGCGGTTGCCTGACACATCTTCGTGATCGATTCGCGGTAGTCTTTCGACCCTGTTTTTCCGATTGGAGTCCGTTGAGCCCATGTGGTTTGCCCGAATTCTCTCCGCCGCCTTCGCGCTCGCGATGGCCGGCGCGGCCGTCGCCCAGGAACCCACCGGCCGCGGCGCGATCTTCTTCCATCCCGACGGCTCGTCGGCCGCCCACTGGGACGTGGCGCGGATGCTGTACGCGGGCCCCGACGGAACGCTGAACTGGGATCGGTATCCCTACCTGGCGCCGTACCGCGGCCATCTCGCCGATCAGCTCGTCTCGACATCCAACGGCGGGGCGGTCTCGCACGCGACCGGCACGCGCGCCCACGCCCGCTCGTTCGGCATGGACCCGGCCGGCAACGAGATGGTCTCGGCCGACGGCACGAACCTGACGATCGTCGAGGCCGCCGTGGAGGCGGGCATCCCGACGGCCCTGATCCAGTCGGGCTCGCTGATCGAGCCCGGCACGGCCGCGTTCGTCGCCGAGGCCGAGCGCCGGGGCCACTACGAGCGGATCGCGCTGCAGGTCGTCGAGTCCGGCGTCGATATCCATTTTGGCGGTGGCGAGCAGTGGATGCTGCCCGAAGGCGTCGAAGGCCGCTTCGGGCCGGGCCGGCGCAGCGACGGTCGCAACCTGATTGAAGAGCTCGAAGACGCCGGCTATGCGGTGGTCCATACCCGTGACGAACTGATCGCGATGCCGGACGACGTGACGCGCGTGTTCGGCGTATTCGCCGAGGGCCACACGTTCTTCGACGCCTCGGAGGAAGAACTGGCTGAAGCCGGCAGGCCGCATTTTCTTGCCAGCGCGCCGACCATCGCCGAGATGACCGCGTTCGCGCTTGACCGCCTGACCGGCGATCCGCGCGGCTTCCTGTTCGTCATCGAGGAAGAGGGCTCGGACAATTTCTGCAACAAGCTGAACGCGGCCGGCTGTCTCGAAGCCCTGAAGCGCGCCGACGACGCAGCGGGCTACCTGCTGGACTTCGTCGAGAATCACCCGGACACGCTGCTGGTCACCGCGGCCGACTCCAGTGCCGCGGGAATGAACGTACTCAACGTACCCGAGGGGATGAGCCGCGTACCGGCGCGCAACCCGAACGTCGGCGGGCTGATGGACGGCCGCGAGGGCACGTCCAGCGCGCCGTTCGTCAGCGCACCCGACGCACAGGGCCGCAGCTTCCCGTTCGCCATCGTCTGGAACACCAGCGCCGACGTCGGCGGGGGCGTCGTGGCCCGCGGGGCGGGCTGGAACGCCGACCGCTTCCTGGACCCGTCCGGCGTCCACAACATCGACATCTACGCGATGCTGTACGAAACCCTGTTCGGCGAGCCGCCGTCGGCCGACTGAGCCGCCGGCTTCGATCGGGCGGAGCGGCTTCGGCCTGCAGATGATGGGCGCAAAGACGCAAAGGCGCGAAGAGAAAAGAAGGGCTGCTCAAAGTCGCTGAAAAGCGGATCTCGCGGAGACGCAAGGGGGACCGTCAAAAGCGGAAGCAGAAAACCAATCCAGAACAGGCAGCGTCCAGCCTCGATGGCCTCTAGGCCGGCAGCGGGCTCCTTCGCGCTGCCTCGAGGACCGATTCTGTTCCTTGTCGTTCTCTTCGCGCCTTTGCGTCTTCGCGCGCATCCTCTGCCTTGAATGTCGTACGAACAGTCGCCGACGCCGGAACCAGCTCCAGGCGTCGGCGGCCCGTGCAGCCCGTCAGCTGATCGGGATCAGGGTCAGTTCGACGCGGCGGTTCTGGCGGCGGCCTTCGGCGTTGCCGTTGCTGGCCACCGGGTAGTCCTCGCCATAGCCGTAGGCCTCGATCCGGACCGGTCGGATGCCGCGGTTGATCAGGTAGTCGGCCACGGTTTCTGCGCGCGCTTCGGACAGGCGCTGGTTGTAGCTGTTCGGCCCGGTCGAGTCGGTATGGCCGTCGACCACCAGCACGGTCTGCTCATACTCTTCGAGCACCAGTGCGACCGAGTCCAGCACCGCGAAGAATTCCGATCGCAGGTCCGCCGAATCGGTTGCAAAGGTCACGTTTCCTGGCATGTTGAGGATGATCCGGTCGCCGCGCCGGATCACGTTGACGCCGGTGCCGCGGAGCTGTTCGCGCAATACGGCTTCCTGACGGTCCATGTAGTTGCCCACAGCGGCGCCCGTCAATGCGCCGATGCCGGCACCTATCGCGGCGCGTTCGAGCCGGTCGCCGCCGCTGATCGCTCCGATCACCGCACCGGCGGCCGCGCCGACCGCGGCACCGGAGCCGGTGCGCGACATGCGTTCCTCACCGGTGTAGGGATCGGTGGTGGCGCAGGCCGCCAGTAGCACGGCCAGCGAAAGTGTCAGCAGAATGCGGGTTGCAGTCGTTGTCTTCATGGGATGTCCTCGGGATGGTGGAATGCGTGATCGGGTCGGTCGGCCGCGGGCCGCTCGGCCGGCGTGTCCGCAACCCGGAGGCGGGACGCGATGCGAACGGCGCGCTGGCTCCGCGGAATGCGGATCCGGGCGCCTCGAGATCGGGTTCCGGAGCCTATCCGGCACCGTCGAGCGCTGGCGTCAGTCGCGGTCGGCGAGCAGGTCCTCGTAATCGTCATGCCGTCGGAGCCAGGCGGCCACGTACGGACAGCGCGGCACGACCGCCAGGCCCTTCGCGCGGCAGTGGTCGAGCGCGAACCGCGTCAGGCGCGATGCGATGCCGCGGCCTTCGACCGGCGGCGGGACGTAGACCCGCGTCATGGTCATGACGCGATCGTCGAGTCGATCGTCGAGTCGATAGTCGAGTACGCAGGTTTCGCCGTCGACGATGGTTTCGAAGCGACTCGCATCGGGCACGTGCTGGATCGGATGACTCATTCGACCTCCTGGATCAGTACAGGTAGCGGGTCCGGATCGTTGCCGGAATCTCGCGCAGCCGGCGAAGCACCGGACCGGCGTCTTCGGTCTCTACGTCCATCACCACGTAGCCCACGTCCGGCAGGGTCTGCAGGTACTGGCCGACGATGTTGATGCCGGCCTCCGAGAACGCGTGGTTGATGGCCTGCAGCACGCCGGGCTCGTTGCGGTGGATGTGCAGGATTCGCCGGGCCGTTGCATGGTCGGGCAGGTTGACCTCCGGAAAGTTCACCGCGCCGGTCGACGATCCGTTGTCGGAATAAAGCGTCATCTTGGTGCTGACGTCGACCGCGATGTTCTGCTGCGCCTCGAAGGTGCTGCCGCCGATGTGCGGCGTCAGCAGAACGTTGTCGTAGGCGCGCAGTTCAGAGACGAACTCCTCGCTCTTCGCCGCCGGCTCGGAAGGAAACACGTCGATCGCCGCGCCGCCGATCTGGCCGGATTCCACCGCCCGGGCCAGCGCCGGGATCGAAACCACCTTGCCCCGCGAGGCGTTGATCAGGTGCGCGCCGGGTTTCATGCGGGCCAGCTCCCCGGCGTCGATCAACCCGCGCGTCAGCTCGGTGTCGGGCACGTGCAGCGTCACCACGTCGGCCTGTTCCAGTACCGCGTGCTGGCCGTCGACCGGCTCGGCGTTACCGAGGGGGAGCTTGCGGACGATGTCGTGATAGATCACGCGCATCCCGAGACCTTCGGCCAGGATGCCGAGCTGCGAACCGATATGACCGTAGCCGATGATTCCCAGCGTCTTGCCGCGGACCTCGAAGCTGCCCTGGGCGCTCTTCAGCCATTCACCGCGGTGCGCGGCGGCGTTCTTTGCCGGAATGCCGCGCATCAGCATGACGATCTCGGCCAGCACGAGTTCGGCCACGGACCGGGTGTTAGCATACGGCGCGTTGAAGACCGGAATGCCCCGGTGCCGGGCTGCGGCCAGGTCCACCTGGTCGGTGCCGATGCAATAGCATCCGATCGCGGTCAGTTTCCCGGCCTGTTCGAGCACGCGATCGGTGATCCGGGAGCGCGAGCGGATGCCGAGGAAATGGACGTCCCGGATGCGTTCGGCCAGTTCATCGGCCGCCAGCGCCTCGCCGACGGTCTCGACCTGGTGGTAGCCGGCGGCGTTGAAGCAGTCGACGGCTCGCTCCGATACACCCTCGAGCAGCAGGATATTGATCTTGTCCTTGGAAAGCGAAAGATTGCGCTGCGTCATGACGATGCGGTTGCGATTGGAAGGAGAGCCCATGATAGACGACCTGTGCCGGTTCCGATGCCTCGCGGCAAAGCCCCGAGCCTGCGCGCGCCCGGCCGCACGGCGATGAGTCGCCCCGACGGCATCGAGTTTCTCGACGACGACGAGTCGCGGGTCCACTACGGCCGCGACTGGACCCGGTTCTGGACGCCGGATCCGCACGCGATCGCTTTCCCCCGCAGCACCGAGGAGGTCGTCGAGCTGGTGCGCTGGGCGCGCGCCGAGGGTCTGGCCCTGGTGCCGTCCGGCGGCCGTACCGGGCTGTCCGGCGGCGCCGTGGCCGCCGACGGTGAGGTCGTCGTCGCCTTCGACCGGATGCGCGAAGTACTGGAACTCGACGCCGCTGAACCATCGATCCGGGTGCAGGCCGGCGTCCCGGTCGGCGAGGTCCAGCGCCGGGCCGCAGAGGCCGGGCTGGACTATCCGGTCGATTGGGCAGCGGCCGATTCCAGCCAGGTCGGCGGCTCGGTCGCCACCAACGCCGGCGGCATCCGCGTGCTGCGCTACGGCATGACCCGGGACTGGGTGCGCGGTCTCACCGTCGTGACCGGCCGGGGCGAGGTGCTGGAGCTGAATCGCGGCCTGATCAAGAACAACGCCGGGTTCGATCTGCGGCACCTGATGATCGGTAGCGAAGGCATCCTCGGCCTGATCACCGAGGTCACACTGGGCCTGACCGACGCGCCGCCGGAGCGATCGGTGCTGCTGCTGGCATTTTCGGGGCTGGAGGCGGTGATGCCGTCCTTCCAGGCGCTGCGCGCGGGGCTGCGCCTGTCCGCTTTCGAATTCTTCGATGCCGCCAGCGTTCGGGCGGTCACCGCGGCATCGGAGCGCGGTTTCCCGCTCGACGACGTGGCACCGTTTCATGCGGTGGTCGAGTTCGATGATCCCGACGGCAGCGCGCAGGACGCTGCGCTCACCGTCTTCGAACAGCTGGTCGAGGTCGGTCACGTGGTCGACGGCCTGGTCAGTCAGAGTGGCAGCCAGGCGGAGGAACTCTGGCACTGGCGCGAGGCGATCAGCGAATCGATCACGCCGCGTACGCCGTACAAGAACGACGTTTCGGTGCGCGTTTCGCGGGTGCCCGACTTCCTCCGGGCGCTCGACGGCCTGGTCCAGCAGCACTACCCGGACTTCGAGGTCGTCTGGTTCGGTCACATCGGCGACGGTAATCTGCACATGAACGTGCTGCGCCCCGAGCACTGGGCGGTCGATGACTTCCGGGCGGCCTGCGGTGCGCTGACGCCGGCGGTCTTTGAACTCGTTGGTCGGTTCGGCGGCAGCCTGTCGGCCGAGCACGGGGTCGGTCTTCTGAAACGGGACTACCTCCCTTCGATCAAGCCGGCCGATGAAATCGTGTTGATGCGAGGCATCAAGCAGCTGTTCGATCCCGACGGCGTGCTGAACCCCGGCAAGCTGCTGACGGTCGAGCGGTGATGTGCGTGACGGTGCGTATGCTGGCTTGTGCGCTGTTGATCGGCGCGGCCGGAATCTGCGCGGCCGGCGCGCAGCCGGCCACGGAGTCGCCGGACCTGGCCCGCGCGCTGGCGCTGCGCGAACTGGTTCCGGTCCGGACATGGCTGGCGGCGAACCCGGATGCCGATTCGGCGGAGGCCTGGCGAGTCCGCGTGGCGCTGGCTCGCATCGATGCGCCTGACCAGGCCGGTCGGTGGGTGGCCGATGCCCTCGATCGTCATCCCGACGACGCCGGGCTGTTGCTGCAGCAGGCTGCGATCGAACTCGACGCGATGGATGCCGATGACGGTCGCTTCGAGCGGATGCGCCAGGCGCGTGCCGTCGGGCGCCTGCTGGAGCGGGTGCTGGAACTCGATCCCGACCACCCCGAAGGCCTGACCGCCGCGATCGGTTTCCATCGCGAAGTGCCCCGCATCGCCGGCGGCCGCGCAGAGCGGACCGGCCCATGGGTCGAGCGGCTGGAGGTCGTTGCGCCGGCGCAGGCCGAGTTCGTGCGGTATGAATCCGCCGAACAGGAAGGGCAACTGGATGATGCCGGCCGGGCACTGGACCGCGCGATCGCGCTCGATCCGCTCCAGCGGCCGGAATGGCGCAGCCGGCGCGCGGCCCTCGAGGGGCAACGGGGCAATGTGGAGCCGGCGATCGATGCGCTGGAGACGCTCGTCGAGGCCCGGCCCGGCTATGCGCCGGCCTGGTTCGAACTGGGCCGGTGGAGTGCGTCGTCGGAGCACGATCCGGCCCGCGGCATCGAAGCCCTCGAACGCTATGTCCTGATGGACCGCTGGCCCGGCGACCCCTCGCTGGCGCGAGCCCTCGTCCACCTGGCCACACTCAAGACGCGCGCCGGCGACGCCGAAGGTGCCCGTCGTGCCCTTGCCCAGGCACGGATTCTCGAGCCCGGCTTGTTCGAAGCATCCGATTCCTGAAGTGGGCTCGCAGCGAACAGGCTGGATGATGGGCGCCAGGACGCAGCGGCGCTGAAGAGAGCACTGGGACAACGGCGGCCGACAGCCGGATCCGTCGGTTCGGCTGTCAAGGTGGACCTTCAATCACCGGACCCTCGCTGGAAACGCGCCAGCCTTCCTGCCCGTGTCGAACCGATCTTTCTTCGCGCCCGTCGCCGGGGGGCGCTGCACGAATCCCGGCAATGGCCGGATCAGCTGCCCGGTGGAGATCGGTCGTCGAGAACCAGCATCGTCAGCTTGGCCAGCGCGACGTCGCGGCCCGCGTCATCGTGGACGCGGATCTGCCACAGGTGGGTGGATCGGCCCAGGTGAACGGCGTCGGCGCGGGCGATGATCCGGCCAGCGTGGACGGCGCCGAGATGGTTGATGGCCAGCTCCAGGCCGACCGCGGCGCGGCCCGTACCCGACAGCACCATGGCCGACGCTGCCGAGGCCACGCTCTCGGCCAGTGCCGCACTGGCGCCGCCGTGCAGAATGCCCATTGGCTGTCGATGTCGCTCGTCCACCGGCATTTCGGCGATCAGGAAGTCGTCGCCGCCGTCGGTGTAGCGGATGTCGAGCGTGTCCATCAGCGTGTTGCTGCGGTGGGCGTTCAGGCGTTCGATCCAGTCGTTGCGGGACATGGCGGGGCTCTCGTCGGCTTGAAAGTTGCAAGTTACCAGCGGAGCACCGGAAAGGGGGAGCGGGCCGCGGAGCATCATGGCTTCGACGTACCGTCAAATTTCGCTGACGTCGCTGGATGCCTGGTCTTGCAGGGCGCAGTCGAGCCGTCGTTGAGCGCCCTGCGGGCAGGCCTGATGATGCTGTTCTGCGGTCTGATGCTGACGTTGAACGCCACTTTGAGCCTTGTAGCGCAGTTTCCGCAGCGCGACGCGACTTGCTGCCCCCGGCGGCATCCCCATCGGCGCACCGACTGCTGCAACGACCGCCACCACGAGCGTTACGACCGCCGACCGGGCGGGTGCCGGCCGCTCTCCCGCGCATCGCTGATCCTCGATCCCTGTGCCGGGGCGCTACCGGTGCGTCGTCGTTGTAGTGCCGGTTCTGCGCCCAGTCCCGATTCATCGTCGAGGCGCGCCCGAGATCGGCGAGCGCCATCGTGGTGATCGCGCGATTGTGGTCTTCCTGGTCTTCGACGCGGCGCCGGCTGCGCGGCTCGATCCGCGGCGTGAACATGAAGAAGGCGATAATGGGGCCTACCGACCCCTTCGAATCGAGCTGAATCGCCATGCCCACCGACGCGCTTCGCCGACCTGTCATTGCCCTGACCGGCGGCATCGCCAGCGGAAAGACCGCGGTCTCCGATCGTTTTTCGGCGCTCGGAGCAAGCGTGGTCGATACCGATTGCATCGCGCGCGAGGTGGTCGCTCCCGACAGCGCAGGCCTGGCCCGGGTCGTCGAGGCGTTCGGCGACACGGTGCTCGCGGCGTCCGGCGAACTGGACCGGCTCGCACTGCGGGATCGCATCTTCGATGATGCAGCGGCGCGTGCTCGTCTCGAAGGCATCCTCCATCCACTGATCGAGGCCCGGGCCCGCGATGCGATCCGGGCCGCCGACGGTCCGTATGTCGTTCTCGTCGTGCCGCTGCTGATCGAGACCGGCTTGTTCGGCGATGCCGACCGGGTGCTGGTCGTCGACGTGCCCAGAGCCGTCCAGCTCGAACGGCTGACCGCTCGCGACGGCGTGACGCCGGACCAGGCTCGCGCCGCGCTGGCCGCGCAGGCCACCCGCGAACAACGGCTGGCGGTGGCCGACGACGTGATCGATAACAGCGGTGCGCTCGAGGCGCTGGACGAGCAGGTGGCGCGACTGGATCACGCGTATCGGGGCCGGGATCCCGAGTAGAAGGACCAGGGAGAAAGCGATCGGGGATATGTGGGCGGTTCCGCGGGCCGGAGGTATCTGCGCCTGATCAATCGTCCCTGGCGGCTCGTCCCGCGCGCCTCAGAACAGCCAGAAATTAACCACCGAGTCGCCGCCGATCAGGACCAGCCAGCCGGCCGCGGCAAGGAACGGGCCGAACGCGATGGGTACATCGCGGCCCATGCTGCGGATGGCGATCAGGAGCAGCCCGACGAGGGCGCCGACCGCCGAGGCCAGCAGGATCACGGTGGGCAGCGCCTGCCAGCCGAACCAGGCGCCGATCGCGGCCAGCAGCTTGAAATCGCCGTAGCCCATTCCTTCCTTGCCGGTGGCCAGGCGGAACAGGTGGAATACCGCCCACAGCGTCAGGTACCCGGCCGCGGCGCCGATGACCGCGGACTCGAGGTCGACGAACAGGCCGTTGGCGTTCAGCAGCAGACCGACCCAGACCAGCGGCAGGGTGATCTGGTCCGGAAGCAGTTTGTGGTCCAGGTCGATGCCACTGCCGGCGATCAGCGCCCAGGTGAACGCCAGGCCGGCGAGTCCGGCCCAGGTCGGTCCCAATGCGGCAATGACCACGACCGAGAGCAGTGAGGTCAACAGTTCGACGATCGGGTAGCGGGCCGAGATCGGTGCGCCGCAGTCGCGACAGCGCCCGCGCAGCACCATCCAGCTGACGAGCGGAAGATTGTCGAAGGCGCGAATGCCGTGCCCGCAGCGCGGGCAGCGCGACCGGCCCAGCGCAATGCCCGGCGGTTGAGGTTCGTCTTCGGCGTCGAGTTCGAGCAGTTCGCGACACTGGCAGCGCCAGTCGTGGAACAGGCGGGCCGGCATCCGGAGGATGACGACGTTCAGAAACGAGCCGACCGCCAGGCCGAGCGCGACGACGAGGCCGTACAGCGCGGCCGGATGCAGGTCGGCGAGTTCGATCATCCCTTACATGACCGCGGCCATCTGGAAGATCGGCAGGTACATCGCGACCACGATGCTGCCGACGATGCCGCCGACCAGCACGATGATGAACGGCTCGAGCAGGCTCGACAGCGCATCGACCGTGTTGTTGACCTCTTCCTCGTAGAAATTGGCGACTTTCAGCAGCATCGCATCCAGCGAGCCGGCTTCCTCGCCGATCGCGGTCATCTGGATGACCATCGGCGGGAACAGGCCGGTCTGCTGCATGGCCAGCTGCATCTGGTGGCCGGTCGCCACGTCGTCGCGGATCTGCAGCGTGGCGTCGGAGTAGACGACGTTGCCGGTCGCGCCGGCCACGGTCTTCAGCGCATCGACCAGCGGAACGCCGGCGGCGAAGGTGGTGGCCAGCGTACGTGCGAAGCGCGACAGTGCCGCTTTTTCCAGCACGCCGCCGATGACTGGAATCTTCAGGCTGGCTCGGTCGAGGAAATGGGCGAAGGCGCGATTGCGTTTCTTCAGCGCGATGAGCCCGGCGATGCTTCCGCCGATGATCAGCAGATAGAGCCAGCCCATCTGCTGCATCGATTCCGAGAGGGTCACGATCAGGCGGGTGAACGCCGGCAGGTCGGCGCCGAAGCTTTCGAAGATGGACTCGAACTGCGGGATCACGAAGACCAGCAGGATCGCCGTGACCAGCACGGCCACAGCGATGACCGTGGCCGGGTAGAACAGGGCCTTCTTGATCTTGCCCTTGATCGATTCGATGCGTTCCTTGTAGGTCGCGATGTCGTCGAGCACCTTGTCGAGTACCCCGGCGCTTTCCCCGGAGTTGACCAGGTTGATGTAGAGCTCGTCGAAGTGAACCGGGTGCTTGGCCAGCGCCTCGGCCAGCGTCGCGCCGGATTCGACGTCGACCCGGACGTTGTTGATCAGCTTCTGCATTCGCGGGTTCTCGGCCGCGGCGCCGATGATGCCGAAGGCCTGGACCAGCGGAATGCCGGCGTTCAGCATCGTCGCCAGCTGGCGGGTGAAGATCGCGATGTCCTTGGCCTTGATCGACGAACCCGTGGCACCGAACAGCGGTTTCGGCTTCTTGCGCACGCGCGCCGGCGTGATGCCCTGCTTGCGCAACTCGGCGCGGATCAACGTCTGGTTCCTGGCCTGGCGCTCACCCTTCAGCGTCTTGCCACGTTTGTCCTTGCCCTCCCAAAGGAAGGTTTCCAGGTTGTCGCGGGTAGTCGTTGCTGCCATCAGGCGTCTCCTGTCGTCGCGATCTTAACGTCCCCCGAAGCTCCTATTTTCATGCACCTACGCGCGAATTACAACGTCTTTTCCAGCTGTGCCGCTCGGGCGCCGATCACAGTCCGTGTGTCGGAGCGTGACGCGGCGTCATTCCGGGTCGGGGGAGCGGGCCGGTGCGCGCGGCGGAAGCAGGCTCTCGATCATCATCAATCCGACGCCGATCACGATCGCCGAATCGGCCAGATTGAACGCCGGCCAGTGCCAGCCGGCGTAGTGTACGTCGATGAAATCGACCACGTAGCCGAGCGTGGCCCGGTCGACCAGGTTGCCGATGGCGCCGCCGAGTACCAGCGCCAGCGCCGCGGGCAGGGCGCGGGCCTGCAGCGGCAGCCGCCACATCCAGACCAGCAGGAACACCGAGATGACCGAGGCCACCACGATGAAGAAGATCCGCTGCCAGCCGTCGCCGTCGGCGAGGAAGCTGAAGGCGGCGCCGGTATTGTGGGCCAGCGTCATGTTCAGCCAGTCGGTCACCGGCACCGGGCGATACAACTCGAGGTTGATCGTCGCCAGGTGCTTGGTCCACAGGTCCAGCACGGCGATGACGGCCGCTAGCCCAAGCCAGGCGGCGTAGCGGGGCAGCGTCATGCGCGGGTGGGTGGTGTCCATCCGCGTCAGCCCCAGCGACGAGTTTCGCCGTCGCCGCCGACGTTGTCGACACAGCGGCCGCAAAGCTCGGGGTGATCGGGGTGGGTGCCGATATCTTCGCGGTGGTGCCAGCAGCGAACGCACTTGGCCGCGGCGCTGGGCCGGACCGCCACGCGCAGTGTGCTGCCGTCGATGACCGCGGTCTCGTCGGCGTCGTCGACCGAACCCCGGTGGACGTCCGCCGTCAGCAGCAGGAAGCGCAGTTCATCGCCGATCGCGTCGAGGTCCTCGGCCAGTGCGCCGTCGGCGTCCAGCGAGACCTCGGCGGCCAGCGACGAACCGATCACCTTGTCCCGGCGCAGTGCCTCGAGCTTCGGACCGACCACGTCGCGCACCGCGCGGACGCGCTCCAGCCGCGTGCGGGTGGCCTCGTCCATCACGGCCAGGCCGTCGTACCAGGTCGCCAGCATCACGGTGTCGCGTTCCGGCGTGCCTGTCGAGCGCGGCATGGCCTGCCAGATTTCCTCGGCGGTGAAGCTGCAGACGGGGGCCAGCCAGCGCGCCAGTGCTTCGAGGATGTGCAGCATCGCGGTCTGCGCTGAGCGGCGCGCCGGGTGGCGGCGCGGCAGCGTGTACAGCCGATCTTTGATGATGTCGAGGTAGAACGCGCCCATGTCGATCGAGCAGAAGTGGTGCACGCGCTGGTAGACCTGCCAGAACCGATAGTGGGCATAGGCTTCGGTCACCTCGTCCTGCAGTCGCGCGGCGAGGTCGACGGCGTAGCGGTCCAGCGGCAGGAGTTCCTCGAGCGGCAGCCGGTCGGCCTCCGGATCGAAGCCGTCGAGATTGCCGAGCAGGAAGCGGGCGGTATTGCGGATGCGGCGGTAGGCGTCGGCGA
>CAZJSH010000053.1:0-18681 GCA_964548715.1 uncultured Halomonas sp.
TACCTCTACGACCCGTCGTCGATGGACCAGGTCTACGCGGCCTGGCGCGACGATGCGATCGGCGAACGCTGGTTCCTGCGCGACGCGATCGGATCGATCCGCGGCATCACCGATGAAAACTACCTCGCGCTGAGCTGGGTCGACTACGACGCCTACGGCAACCTGCAGCCGGGTTCGCTGCCGGCCGGCGGCGAGCCGCTGCGCTTTGCCGCCCGACCCTACCTGGACGCGATCGGCCTCTACGACAATCGCCGCCGCTTCCTCGACCCGCAGCTCGGCCGGTTCACGCAGGAAGACCCGATCCGGCACGGTGGAGCAGACTTCAATCTGTATCGATACGTCTTCAACCACCCTACCGGCATGACCGACCCCAGCGGAGAAGCGGCGTACGATTACGCATTGCTCTTGGAGACGATTATTGCCGCGGCTTTGACGAACCCGGAATACCCGGACGACCTGACCTTCCCCTGCCACATTGCGAACTGGTCAGCTTACAACTTTGCCTATTTCGAACCTCTCGCTGGAATCATCATGGACCCGACCCAGGCCATTGGAAACCCAACGATCGAGCGAGCGGATCTGCAACCGATCACGGGCTGCAACCCGCCTTGAAAAACAAGCGGAGAATCCAGAGTTCCGTTCGATGAAGTCCGCGCGCTGCGGCCGGTGAGCAGGGCGTCATCGTCGACCGCCGAGTGCACAAGCAGGAGACCGACTCTCCGAACGCGCTGGCACGTGGCAGTGAGGCCCAAGAAGTCAACGGCCCGGACCGACGCCCTTCAGCACAATCCGCTGAAGGGCGATGAGAATTCGGCTCGATTCCAATCCGGCACATCGGTCCATTTCCCTCGCTGGATTGGCATCGCCTATCGCTACGGGAGAGACTGAAAATCTCGATGAAGGATTCTCTTGGACACCTTGCCGAAATGGCTCGATACTGTTATTTTGAACAGTATGCGAACACGAGCTCGCCCTGACTCCATTCCAGCGCCGCCCCGGGGCCGCGGCGCACTTGGCAATCCCGAGCATCGCTTCACCCGCGTCGAAAACAGGGCGGTCGACGACGGCTGGCCGCGGGAAATCGAAGATCTACCGCCGGTCCGGACGACGGTCACGGCCGAGACCGCCAAGACGATCATCAGCCGCAATCAATCGCCGGACGTCCCGTTCGAGCAGTCGATCAACCCGTACCGCGGCTGCGAACACGGCTGCGTGTACTGCTTTGCTCGACCGTCGCACAGCTACCTGGACCTGTCGCCGGGGCTGGACTTCGAGACGAAGCTGTTCTTCAAGCAGAACGCGCTCCAGTTGCTGGAGGCGGAGCTGCGAAACCCGAAGTACGAGTGCAAACCTATCGTGCTCGGCATCAACACCGACGCCTACCAGCCGATCGAGCGAGAATTGAAGATCACGCGCCAGCTGCTTGAATTGCTTCTTGAATATCGCCACCCGGTGTCGATCCTGACCAAGGGCATCACGATCCTTCGCGACCTCGACGTTCTCGGCGAACTGGCCGATCGAAACCTGCTGTCGGTCTCGGTCAGCCTCACAACGATGGACAATGAATTGAAGCGCACGCTGGAACCGCGCACCGCGTCGCCGACCGGTCGATTGAAGGTGATCCGGGCGATGGCCGACCTGGGCCTGAAGCCCGGCGTACTGGTCGCGCCGGTCATCCCGCAGGTCAACGACCGCGAGATCGAATCCATTCTCGAGGCGGCAGCCGAGGCCGGCGCCGGTTCGGCCGGCTACGTGCTGCTGCGTCTGCCGCACGAATTGAAGACCGTGTTCCGCGAATGGCTCGAAACGCACTACCCGGATCGCGCGAAGCACGTCATGAGCCTGGTGCAGCAGATGCGCGGCGGCAAGGAGTACGACAGCGCCTTCGGCACGCGGATGACCGGCACCGGGCCGTTCGCGACCCTGATCCGCAATCGCTTCCGCGTGGCCCAGCGCAAGTTCGGACTTGCCGCAGACGACAGGTTCGAACTGGACACCACGCGATTCCGCCGCCCGGCGCGCAGCGGCGACCAGCTGGCACTGCTGTAAGCACGATGTCGGCCCGCCGGATCGAATGAACCGCCTTGTACGTCGAAGCCGCCCGTGCCCCGGCGCGCTGGATTGACATCGAAGCGACACGCGCCGTCTACCGTCATCGCTGTTCCTTCGCTGGCAGAGTCCATGCCCGATCACTCCGCCCGTGCGTCGAATGCGCACCTGACCGGCGCCAACGCGCTTCGCGACGACGTCGACCAGCCATGGGAACAGGATAATCAGGCCTGGTGGGAGTGGTATGTCTCGCTGGGCAGCGCCGAACTGGACGCCGAACTGGACGCCGATCCCGACGCCGCGGCCGGAGCAATCGAGGCGGCCGACGCCCGGCTCGCCGAGGAACTGCGCTCGATCGCGGCGGCGGACGACGACGAACTCACCGACGAGCTCGCAACCGAGTACCCGCTGACCGAGGCCCAGCGTTCGTTCTTCCGTGCGCAGGGGTTCATCAAGCTTCCGGGCGTCCTGTCGGCGCGCGCCGTCGCCCGCCTGCGTGCCGAAATGCGCACGCTGTTCGTCACCGAGTTCAGCGTCGATCCGGATCGCGGCGCGACGGACCGATTCCTGAGCCTCGAGATGGCCTGGCTGGACCATCCGGTCATGGAGCGCTACGTGCGTTCGCCGCGCATCGGCGGCCTGTGTGCGCGGCTTCTCGGCGTCGACGCCGTCCGCCTGTACCACGACAACCTGCTGGCCAAGCAGCCCGGCTGCGGCCGCACGCCCTGGCACTACGACCGCCACCATTTCCCGATCGCCACCGACGACATCGTCACGGCGTGGATCCCGGCGCAGGCCGTCCCGTCGGTGATGGGGCCCCTGACCTTCGCCGGACCCATCGACGTCCATCGCCTCGTCGAGCAGGTCCCCTTCGACAAGTTCGGGACCAGCTACGACCGGCGCGTGGACGACACCTTCCGGTCCTCCGATACCGTCCGTGTCCATGCACTGCCCTTCGAGATCGGCGACGTCAGCTTCCACCACAACCTGTGCTTCCACAGCGCCGGCCGCAACCGGACGAGATTCAGCCGCATGGCGCTGGCCAACACGTACTTCGCCGACGGAGCTCGCGTCGTCGATCGGCCTACCATGGTGTCCGGCGACTGGCGAAAGTTCATGCCCGGCGTCGAACCGGGCGACGTGATCGACAGCCCGCTCAACCCGATCTGCGGCCGACGGTAGAACGGAGCGGCCTTCCTTCATGACGCCGGGAACGAGAATGGCAGAACCCGAAAACGACCTCCGAGCCGACGTCGACCGCCGCCTGGGCGCGCTCGACGGCATCGACCCACTCAGCGACGAGCGCTACCACCGCACGCACGAACGCTTCGAAGCCGCGAGCGATCAACGTCAGCGGATTCTCGACTGGTTCGAGCGGTTCATCGGCCATGGCGAGCGGGCCGATACGCCGATTTCGAAAGTGCTCAGCATCGGCTGCGGCGGCGGCGTGATGGACCGGCGGATCGTCGACGTCATCGCCGAGCATTCCGGGCCGATCCACCTGACGGGCGTCGATCCGAATCCGGAGCACATCGACGCCTTCACGAGCGCGTTCGGCGCCACGTCGCACCAGGTCGATGCCTTCGCCGGCGGCTTCGAGGATTTCCGATCCGAGCGCCGCTTCGACCTGGTCTATTTCCTGCATTGCCTGTACTACTTCGAGACCATCGAGCAACCGTTGATCGATGCCGCCGAACGCCTTGCGCCGGGCGGCGCGCTCGTGGTCCTGCAGGCCCCCAACGACGACCTGAATCATCTCGCCGATCGCGTCTGGCGAAAGCAGTTCGAGCAATCGGCCTGGTACAGCGACGATGTCGCCGACGTACTCGCCGGCATGGATGGCCGGACGACGCGGACCCGGATCGAGGCATGGGTCGATGTCACGCCCTGCTTCCGGCCCGGAGATCCATCAGGCGTGGAACTCCTGGACTTCATCGTCCAGGCCGATACTCGCGATTTGCCCGAAGCGCTCGGCGATTCGCTGCGCGACAGCCTCCGTTCGATCTGCGAGACGCGCGGCGACCGCTTGCGGGTCTCGCACCCGGTGGATGCACTGGTGTTCCAGCCCGGCGCGGCCTAGTAGGCGGGCGTTCGAGTTCAGCGACGAAGACCTTCCGGTCGAGCCCTCTACCACGACCGGGACGCCTCCGAACCCTGTCGGCCGTCATTGCGCCATCGAACGGGTGATCCGATCGATTCCGACCTCGCGACTGTCACCCCGCCGTCAACGGAGTGCAGTACCGTTGCGGGGTCGACCCCACCGGAACCCGACCATGCGCCAGTTCGCATCTTTCCTGATCCCGGCGATCCTCATCACTCCGGCCCTCGCCGATTCCCCGCCCACCTTTCTCGGCGCACCCGAGGTCATCGCTTCGACATCCGGGTCCGACCGGTTCGTCGGGCGGGTATTCGAAGACCTCGACCGCGATTCGACGCTGGACCCCGGCGAACCGGGCGTGGCCGGCGTGCGGGTCAGCAACGGACTCGACTGGACGGTCACCGACGACCAGGGCCGCTATGCGATCGCCGCGCGCGAGGACATGAACCTGACCATCGTCCAGCCGTCCGGGTGGCGGGTCCCGGTCGACCCTTACAACCTGCCGCAGTTCTTCTACGTGCACAAACCCGGCGGCTCGCCGGGCCGGCTGCGGTTCGGCGGCCTGCCGGACACCGGGCCGGTACCGGCTGCGGTGAACTTTCCGCTGGTTCGCCGTGAGACCCACGGAAACGCCTTCCGCTGCGCCGTCCTCGGCGACACCCAGACCTATTCCAACCAGGAAATCGACTGGCTGCGGGACGGCCCGATGACCGACCTGCTGGCAGAAGGACTGGACGCCGACGACTGCATGCTCTACGTCGGCGACGTGGTCGGCGACGACCTCGGCCTGCTGCCGCGCCTGACGCAGGTCGGTGCCGCCGTCGGTGCACCGCAGTGGCTGGTCCACGGCAACCACGATTTCGACTTCGACGCCGCCAGCGACGACGACTCGGCCGACTCCTGGCGCCGGATCGTCGGTCCGGAGTACTACGCATTCGAGCAGGGCGAGGTGCTGTTCGTCGTCCTCGACAACGTGGTCTACCCCTGCGGTCCCGATCCGGCCGACGCCAGGCACGACTTCTGCACCGACCCCGAACGGCCGACCTACAACGGTCGGGTCACCGCCGAGCAGATGACCTGGCTTTCCGGCCTGCTCGACACCCAGCCGATGGACCGGAAGGTCGTCGTCGCCACCCACGTGCCGCTGGTCTCGTTCGTCGATTCGCGCAGCCCGAAACACCAGACGGACAACACCGGCGAGTTGCATGCCCTGCTGGCGGGCCGCCCTGCGCTCGCGCTGAGCGGTCACACCCACACGATCGAGAACCACGCGCCGGGGCAGGTCTTCGAGGGCTGGGCGGATAACGCCGGCGTGGACTCGCTGCCGTTCCGCCACATCGTGGCCGGCGCCGGGTCCGGGGCCTGGTTCGCCGGCGACTTCACGATCGACGGCAACCCGATGACATTGCAACGAATGGGCGCACCCAGCGGCGTGCTACTGCTGGACTTCGACGGCGTCGAAGTCCGCGAGCGCTACCGCGGATCGCGCGTCGATCCCGAACGGCGCCAGTGGATCGCTCTGAACACCCCGGCATTCCGCACCTGGTTCGATGCGATCATGGACTGGAGGGCGCAGGACCGGGACACGCGCGACCCGATCCCGCCCTACTCGATCAACGACCTGGCCGATACCGGCGTGCTGACTCCGGCCGACCTGGCCGACGGCACCTGGCTGACCGCCAACATCTGGGCCGGCTCCAGCGAAACCGGCGTCGTCGCGACGCTGACCGGATCCGATGGATTCGCCGTCGAGCTGACGCTGGAGCGGACCCAGTCGGGCACCGGGGAGGCGCCCAGGATCGGCGCCGAATGGGCCGACCCGTTCGCCGCGCAGCGTCAACTCTCGGTGGCGCGCTGGGCCCTGAACAGCACCCTCGGCGAGGAGCGTGCGCAGGGCTTCGAGCAATTCAAGGGCAGCCGCCGCGGACCGGGCTGGCCGCAACCGCAGGGGGCCGTGGCCGATCGCAACATGCACCTGTGGCGCGCGCGCCTGCCCGGGGACCTGGTGCCGGGGGTCTACACGGCCGAAGTCACCTCCATCGACCGCCACGGCCAGTGGTCCTCCGACCGCCTGCTGTTCGAAGTCCACGACGAGCGCCCGCCGCGATTCTTCCGCAACGACGTCTGGTCCGGCTCCGGAAACTGACCGAAGACCGGCCCCGGTCGACTCCGGCCGTCGGATCGGCGGGCTCGTGCCTTCCGTAGCTGCTGTCGAGAATCGAGATTCCTCGGCATTGCGGTCGGGAACGATCGCGGGTCAGGGCGTGTCGCTGCCCTCGGCGATCCGCAGCGCCGGCATCCGCTGTCCGCCCTGGTAGAGAATCAGCGTGGTCGCCGGGCCGCTCGCGGGAAGGTCGAACTCGATATCGGCGCCGACCTCCGTGCTGAAGAACCGGACGTGCGATTCGGCCTGCATCGGAATCGCCGGCTGGCCGGTCGCCTGGACTTCGAGCCGCCCTTCGTCGACGCGCACCGTCATCACGAACCCGGGCTGAAGTTCGTAGCGGCCTTCGAGCCGCTGGAGCTGCTCGACCGGCACCTCCACGGCTTGCCGAGTCTGGACCTCGTCGCTGATCTTTTCGGCGCGCTCCGGATCAGCGCCCCAGGGGTTCTGCAGCGCAACCGCAACGACCCTGCCTTCGGCATCGCGCTCGATCAGGAAGGCGCTCAGCGACGTCTCGAACGCCAGCCGGTCGCCGGAGATCGGATATACGTCGAACTCCTGGCCGCCGTTGCGCTGACTGATCAGTTCGCCGTCTTCGAACCGGATCGTGCGGATCTCGTCATCATTGATTCGATAGGTGCCCTGGACCTGTGCGAGCCGGGCTTCCGACCATTCAACGGATTCCTCCTCGATCGGATAGCTGTTTCCAGTTGCGAGCCCGGCCAGCCGAAGTGCAAGGTCCCGTGCGCCCCAGCCCGGACCCGCGCGGTTGGCCAGGATGACGACCGACAGGTTCTCGGCCGGCAGATACAGGGCATACGTCTGGAAGCCGAAAATGCCGCCGCCGTGGGTCAGCGCAGCCAGACCGAACCAGTCCTGGACGCCAATCCCGTAGCCGTAGTTGGCCCTTTCGGCCGCGCCCTCGGGCGTGATCATTCTCTGGTAAAGCTCGTCACCGAGGATTTCACCGCGGTGCAGGGCGACCTGCCAGCGATCGACGTCGCCGGCAGTCGCCATCAGTGCGCCGGCCGCGTGAGGCTGGGTCATCGACAGGAACGGCGCGCGCTGCGGCGCCTCGGCCGCGCCGTCGTAGCCCTCGACGCGTCCGGGGACGATGGCGAAATCGGGATAGGCATCGGTCTTCACGATCCCGTTCGGCACCAGCAGCGTGTCGCGCAGATAGTCGTTCCAGGGCTGTTCGGTCACCGTCTCGATCACCGCACCGATCAGCACATAGCCCGAGTTGTTGTACGCCCAGGACTCGCCGGGAGCAAAATCCACGGGTTCGTCGGCGAACACGGCGACCAGTTCCTCGGTCGTCAGATCGGTCCGAACGCGGCCCGAGGTCATGTAGCCCTCGATTCCGGTGTAGCTCTTGATGCCCGAGGTGTGGTTCAGCAGCTGGGCGATGGTGACTTTGCGCACCGGAAAGTCCGGCAGGAATTTCGACAGCGGGTCTTGAAGCTCGATCCTGCCCTCTTCGACCAGCTTCAGCAGTGCGGCGGCCGCGTACTGCTTGGTGACAGAGGCGAGACGGAACACGTGGTCGGGCTGCAGCGGCACTTCGAGCTCGACATCGGCCAGACCGAAGGCGTTCTCGTAGATCACCTCGCCGTCCCGGCTGACCACGACGGCAGCGCCCGGCGCATCGGCCGGGTAGACCGACGACAGCATTTCGTTCGCCTGTTCGGAAAACGCCGGCTCGGCGCGCACCGCAGCCGGAACGCACAGCGCAGCGGCAAAAAGAAGCACGAAAAGCGATCGGATCATCTTGGGGCTCCCGAGGTCGATTGAAGGTCTGACGTAACCGGGCAGCAGGCACCACCCGGCTGGCGAAGAACGCGCACCATGCATACGCCTCGACCGCGCCGGAGGTTACAGCGCCCCGCACCGGCACCGGCACCGGCATCGACAGGGTCGGCTCGATCGTCAGGACGATGGCTCGCCTGCTGCGCTCGCGGCGCCGGGCTGCGGCGAGCCGGCGTTTTCGACGACGAAGGCGCGGAATTCGGACGAGCCGCGGATCGGGTCATAGTACGGCATCAGGGGTTCGAGACCGGTCATGGCCCAGTTCGGCGCCTGCATGCCGTCGCGGAGGCATGCAACCGCTTCCGACGCTGCTCCGACCATCCCGAGGGCCCGGCAGGCGCCGTGACGCTGATTGATGAAGTGGGCCTGGTCGCGCGGCCCGCCACGAAACCAGGCGCGCACCAGTCGCTCGGTCTCGCTGCGCTGTCCCGCGACGGCGTGGACCAGCGCACGAGCGAGTTCGAACGCCGGCTCGAAGGTATCGAACGCTTCGGCATCCGTTCCACGCAGCCAATCCATCGCGCGGGATTGCAGCGCCTCGGGGCTGTCCTGCCCAAGCGCCGCCCAGTCGACCAGCATGCGTCCGACCCGGCGATCGGGCACCGCGACCAGTCCCCAACTCCGTCCCAGCGGCCCATCCAGCAGGGCGCGGGCCCGCGGGAACGCGCGGGCGGCCATCAGCGCCTCCCACTGGAGCACCGGTGGCGGCAGCGATCCGAATTCGCGCTCGATCCTGGTCACGTCCTCGGCCAGACGATTCACTTCGCCGGCCGCGTTCGCGCGCAGCAGCGCGCCGAGCAGGGCCAGCGTCAGGGTGTCATGCGGCGTGCGCTCGAGGACCGCTGCAGCTTCGTCGTAGCGGCGGAGCAGCGTCAGGTTCCAGGTCAGCCGGGTATCCCAGATGGCACTTCGCGGATCGATGGCGGCGCCCCGGCGCAGGGTCTCGGACACGCCGTCGAGATCGCCGAGGCGGCGTTGTATCCACGACCGCACTTCCAGCGCCTGGAGGTCGCTCGGACGGCGCTGGAGAACGAGATCGACCAGCCGGAAGGCCCGTGGATAGTCCTTGAGGACGTAATAGGTGTAGTACATCTGCGCGACCAGAAACTCCGAAGAGTCGGGCGCAAGCACCCGAATTCGATCGAGAATATCGTCCAGCCGGCGCAGCTGGTCGGGATCGCGATCGCGGAAATTCAGGTAGCTGAGCGAACCGGCCAGCTCGGCCCAGGCGCGGACGAAGGCCGGATCGAGTTCCACCGCGCGCTCCAGCGCGGAAACGTACTCCGGTTCGCCGAGCGTGATGTTCTTCCGCAGCTGCATGGCTTCGTGGAACGCACGATACGCGGCCATGTTTTCGGTCGGAATCACGCGCAGCGCATCGGCCTCGTCGCGCGTCAGGTTGGCGTGCAGAGCATTCGCAACCGCGCGTGCGATTTCCGACTGGACCTCGAAAATGTTCGCAGGGGTCAGTTGGCGGTCGTACTGGTCCACCCAGAGGTGCGTATCGGTGCGCGCATCGATCAGCTGGACATTGATCCTGATCCGGTCACCGTCGCGCTGGACGCCACCTTCGAGGATCGCGTCGGCCCCGAGTTCCCGACCGATCTCGCGGAGGTTCATTTCCGGATCCGCATACTCCAGCACCGACGTCCGTGAGATCACGCCCAGGGAGTCGAACTGAGCGAGTTGCGTCAGCAGGTCGTCGTGGATGCCGGCAGCAAAGAACACGCTGTCCGATCCGCGATCGTTGGACGCGAAAGGAAGCACCGCCAGCATCATCGGGCCGCTAGCGGCCGGCTGCCCACTCTCCGGCGCGGGCTCGTGGATTCGGTAGACGGCGGCAAGTAACGCCACGGCCAGCGCCGCCGACAGCACATAAAGCCGCAAGGTCGGCGAACGGCCGGCCCGGGATGCCTCGTGCGGTTCGGGCTCGATGGCACCGACCGGCGGATCGGCATCCCGCCGACGAACCGGCGCCGACGGAGAATCGCCGGCGTCCGCATCCGCCGGCGGCGGAAAATGGGCGATGAAGCCCCGACGGACCACGGTCTCGATATAACCGTTTCGTTCGCCGGGCGTCAGGCGGCTGCGCAGGATCGAAATACAGCGATTGATTGCATGATCGGACACGATCCGGCCGTCCCAGACCTCGCGGATCAGGTCGTCCCGACCGATCAGCTGATCCTGGTGGTCAAGGAAGAAGGCAAGCAACCGGGCCACCTTGGGCTCGAGACGGACGACGTCCTGGCCGTCGTCGAGGTCGCCGGTCGTCTCGTCGAATCGCCAACCGCCGAAGCGGCGGACCGACCGTTGTTCGTCATCGCTGGTCTGCATTCACCTGCCTTGTATCGGTTCGCCTTCTGCAGCGCATCGCGAGACCGCCAATATCGCCGACCAATTGCATGAGAAACAAGGTCTTGAGGTGCGATCAGAGGATCATCATCGGAAAATCAGGGTTTGATCAGGCTCCGCCATGCAGCAACTCGCATTGTGACGACACGCAGCAGGACCGGCGCTGATCGAGATGCCCATCACAGAAGTATAGGGCAGCGCCGTCCGGGCCGGTGTACGGACCGGGGTTTTCTGCAGCGAACAGGCGCGCACCTGAGCACGGTGCCTGCCAGTACGAGTTCATCCTGACCGAAGCATCCACGAGATCGGGCGCCAAGGCCGCCCAGGAGAGAAGACTATGGAAACGAAACGACTTCAACGCACAGCCATCGGCGTGGCCCTCGCTGCCGCGCTGGCGCACCCCGTAACCGGGCTCGCCCAGGATGCATACGATTACACATCGGTGATGCTGCCGGGCTCCGTGGGTTCACAGGCGTTCGGCATCAACGAACGCGGCCGGATTGCGGGAAACGCGTTCGTCGATGAAGGCAACATCGGGTTTACCTACGACGTGAAGAAAGACCGGTTCGACCTCGTCGAGGACGTCGCCGGATTCGACATCACGATCATTTCGGCCAACTCGAACCGGGGCGACCTGGTCGGCAGCGTCGTCGATGTGACTGCGGATGTCCAGAGCGGGCTGCTGCTGGACAAGCGCGGCAACGCCCACGTCTTCGATCATCCGGATGCCGTCAGCGGCACGTCCGCGCGCGCCATCAACAGCAGCGGCACCATTACCGGAATCCGGGATTCCTCCGATCCGGATGTCATTCTCGCTGGATATATCTACGACAGCCGCACCGAGACCTTTACCGACATCGTGCCCAGCGCGCTCACGATCCCGCAGGGCATCAACGCCCGCGGCGAGGTGGTCGGCAGTGCGATCTTCTTTACCGAGAACGACCCATGCAATCCGGGCGCCGCGCCAGGCGGAATCGTTCGCTACGGTTGGTTTCGATCGGACGAAGGGGACGTGCGCTTCTTCACGGTCAACGGCTCCCCCGCCAGTGCGCGCGGAATCACCGACTCCGGCACGATCATCGGATTCACCCCCGGCACCGAATCGGTCGGCTTCGTGACCGGGATCCCGGAAGGCCAGTGCATGGACATCAGCGTCGGTCCGGAAGAGGTGGTGGCATTTCCGGGAGCGAACCAGACGTTCGCACAATCCATCACGAACTCGGGCACGGTGGTCGGCCAGTACGTGGACGCCGACGGCGCGCAACAGACCTTCGTCGCCACGCCGAACTGAACCACCTCCACCGGGGCCGGCCCGGACTCTCCAGGACCCCGGCCTCGCGCCGGGGTTTTTCGTGTCGACCGAACAGCGCGATCGGCGGCCGAGGTCGTTCTCAGGCGTCCCAGTCGTCCCGGAACACGAGATCCGAATCGGACAGACAGAACAGGTGGGCAATTCGGAGCTCGCAGGGCAGACCCGTGCCGGGGTTCGATTCAGCCCAGGAAGTCCCGGCGAGATTGGCCTGGCCGGTCTCGCCGCTTCCGGTCGATGTGGCCCAGCCACCGCAGGTGTCCGACGAAACCGTTCCGTCGAAGAGCGTGCCCGACCAGGCCTGTTGCCGAGTGATGAAACTGCCGTCCGACGCGCGATTCAACGCCGTCAGGGCGCCGGCCCCGTCGCGGAGTGAAGCCAGGTCGTCGGCGAATCGTACGCCATCGATCCGGGCCCAAGGAAGATCCGGATGATCGAAGCGGTTCCACGCCGGTGTGCTTCCCGCGCTCAGAAATGCCTTGAACGAGCCGCTGTCGTACAGGCCGGCTTGTGCCGCCAGGTTCCGACAGACCCGGTCGCCACCGGCAACGCCGGCGATTCCGTCGGCCTCGACATTGTCCTGCATCGCTCCGAAGACACGAGCCGGCGAGATGAACGCCTGTCGGATTCCCGGTGAATCCGGGACGATCTCGGCCGGTTCGGTATCGACGCGGAAACAGGCAAGTCGACCGCCGGTACCGCAGCCGAGGCCGAACCCGGAACCCCAGTTCGACGAGGTCAACTCGGGGAAGCCGGCACTGACCGAACCCGACTCGCTCGTGAACCCCGAACATGTATTGGCCGCGGTCCCGAACTCGTTGCTTCCAGTGATCACGGCGCCGGATTGCCGCATTCCGCTCTCATCGAGCCAGAGCGGGTAGTACATCGTCTCGCTTTCCGGGAAGTGCATTTCGACCGCATCGGGAAACACCGGCCGTGAATCGGGCCGGAACCAGGGATTGCTGTCGCCCGGCGCCGGTGGCGCACCCAGCCCGCAATCGTCGAATCTCCTTCCAGCCAAGCCCTGGATGCGGCAGTACGCATCGTCGGTGCCGTCGGACAGGTATGCAGCATAGATCCCCGGCAGCCCCGCCGCGTCGGCCCGCGTCTGGCAGATCGCGTCGCCGGCGGCCAGGCCGATCTGCCCGCCCGACTCCGGCCAGGTCGAGAGATCGGCCGTTCCTGTCGTGGATGTCAGGAACACGAAGTTGTCGGACGCGGCCGCGGTGCTGCAACCTAACGCCAGACTCGCCGACAGCAGGATTGCGGAACGAACCTGTCGAGTGGTCATGAACGTCTCCCTTTCATGGAATGGCTGCACGCCGGCCCTCCCGGTCGAGAATCCACTTCCCTCGGCATCGTGCCACGGCCGAATCACCGGATCAATGTGCTTTGGAATGATCAGCGGGATCGGCTCCCTGAAGGACTGCGCGGCCGCGATGTCGAGCGCCGGCGCGGGCCGTTCGATTCCGGGCCGAACCCGGCTACTATCCATATCGGGCCTCGAACGGATCGCACCGTGGAACTCCAGGGCAGCATCACCATCAACGGCAGGAGGTACGAGAAAGGCGACACCGTGCCCTGGTATGCGATCTACCCGTTCTTCATGGTGCACATGGGCGCGTTCGGCGTTTCCGGCTTCTTCATGGCCTATTCCGCAAAGGGCGCGCCACTGCCGTTCCTTTACCTGCACGGTGGCTTCGCCTGCCTGGTCTACCTGGTCTTCTACATGACGCTGTTCGGCGTCGACCGGGTTCGCTGGATGTTCATCAACGCCGCGCTCGGCCTGTTCGGCATCTATGCACAGATCGACTGGATCCTGGCGCTGTTCGACCGACAGGCCGGCGACTACTCGGTCTGGCAGCACGCCATCCCCTTCCTCTACTACGTGCTCTACACCTTCCTGCTGCACCAGATGGTGCTGGACGTTTTCAAGGCCCGCAGCGACGACCGCAGGCGCCGCCGCATCGATGGGCTCTACATCGTCGTCTCCGTCCTGGTCTATGGCCTGATCTGGCTGAGTCAGCGCTGAGGCTGCGATCGCCCAATCCGGACGCACCCGGCCGCCCACCCCGGTGAAGGCCGGCGATGCGGGTTCGCGTATGACAGCACGAACCCGCATCGAGTCCGCCGTGCCGGACCTGGAGCTTCGACAATGGACCGTGCAAGGTCATGGATGGCGGCCTCCCTGCTGGCCGCCCCACTCTACGCGTTCGCGCAGCCCGCCGAACTGGTCTCCCGCCCCGCCGACGCCGACTTCTTCGGCGGCTTGGGCAACGCCAATTCCGGCGGCCTCGACGCGTGCGGGTTTTCCGGCGACGGCAGCCGGCTGGTGTTCTTCAGCTCCGCCTTCAATCTCGTTCCCGGCGACGCCAACGCCACCATGGACGTCTTCGTCCACGAGCTCGGCAACCCGACGCTGCAGCTGGTCAGCCGCACCAGCGCCGGCGAACAGGTCGACGATTTCACCGCGGGATCGACAATCAGCGCCGACGGACGCTACGTGCTGTTCGAGTCCAAGGCCGGAAACCTCGGCGTGGTCGGGGCGTTCCAGGGCTTCCGCCGCGACCTCGATACCGGGACCACGATCCCGATCAGCTTCGCACCGGACGGCAGCGACCTGCCCAACGCCAGCCCGACGGACCTGTCCGGCGACGGCAACCTGGCCCTGTTCACCGCCGACGACCAGGCCTGGCTGCGCGACATCGCACAGGGCACGACAACGCGAATCAGCGACGGCATCGACGGCCAGGGCGCCAACGACCTGGTGATCCGGCCCCGGATCTCGGCCGACGGCACGCGGGTGGTCTTCTACAGCCCCGCGACCAACCTGGCCGTCGGCGACACCAACGGCCTGCGCGACGTCTTCCTGCACGACCTGTCGCTCGGAACGACCTCGCGCATCGAAGGGATGGGCGGTGCCGAGCCGGACGGCGAATCGGAGCTGGCCCGGATCTCGGGCGACGGCGCCTGGATCGTGTTCGAGTCCGACGCGACCAACCTCGTGGCAATGGACACCAACGGCGAGCGCGACATCTTCCTGCACGAAATCCAGACCGGCGTCACGACCCGGATCAGCGAGGACGCCAACGGGATCGGCGGCAATGTGCTCTCGAGGCGCCCGTCAATCAGCGAAGACGGACGCTTCGTGGTGTTCGAATCCGAAGCCGACAACCTGGTTCCCGGTCTGACGGGCATCGAGCGTCGATTGTTCCTGTACGACCGCCAGTTCGACACGCTGACCCGGATCGCGGAGGACGCGGCGTTTCCCCTGTCGGCCTGCGTCACCAGCAGCGGGAACACCGGCTGGGTGGCCTTCGCGGCGAACGATCATCCCCTGCTTCCGCCGAATCTGACCCATCTCCAGCTGATCCTCGAACCGTTCACGTCCAGCGACCCGGACGGCGCCGACCGCGGCAGCGACGCCAGCGTCGTGGTGTCGCGAAGCGACCCCGGCCTGCCGGTCAACGTCGGCAACGGAAGCAGCCTGCGCCCGGCGCTCGCCGCCGGCGGAACCCAACTGGTCTTCCGCACCAACGCCGGCAACCTGCTGGGCGAGTCGCCCGGCGGCACGCAGATCGTCCGGCTCGACCAGGCCACGGCCGCGCTGGAGACCGCCTCGCTGGGGTTCGACGGCGAACCCGCGGCCCTGGCGTTCCCGGCCACCAAACCATCGATCAGTGCCGACGGCAACCGCGTCGCGTTCCGGAGCCGCTCCTCGAACCTCGTCGTGGACGACACCAATAACGCCGAAGACGTGTTCGTCCGCGACCTGGGCCTGGGTCAGATCGCGCGGGTCAGCGTGTCCGGCACCGGTGAAGAAGCCGACGGCGGCAGCGACGATCCGGTCATTTCCGCCGACGGCAGCGCCGTTGCCTTCCACTCAGACGCCAGCAACCTGGTGCCCGACGACACCAACGGCGAAGCCGACATCTTCGTCCGCCAGCTGGCCGGCGGCGTCACCGAGCGCGTCAGCGTGAACGCCGACGGCAGCCAGACCGACGAGGACAGCGAGAACCCGGACATCAGCGGCACCGGCCGCTTCGTGGTGTTCGCGTCGCGCGCCGATCTGCTGAACCCGGGAGGCCCCTTCATCAACAAACAGATCTGGCTGCGCGATCGCCAGCTCGGTATCACCGAATTGATCAGCGCCACGCCGGGCGGCCAGCCGGGCAACGGCCTCAGCGACCAGCCGAGAATCTCCGCCAACGGACGCTGGGTCGCCTTCCGGTCGACGGCGGACGACCTCGATCCGACCTTCCCCGTTCTGCCCGGCACGGCGATCTACCTGCACGACCGCCAGTCCGGCATCACGTCGCTGATCAGCCTCGACGAAACCGGCGCCCCGGTGCCGGTGGATACGAGCGGCACGCCGAGGCTGGCCGCCGACGGCAGCGCGGTGCTGTTCCAGCGCTTCATCGACCCGGGCGACGGAACCGACGGACACGCGCCGACCCGCGGCGCCCCCGACGGCACGCTGTACGTGTTCGATCGGGTCGCACAGACCACTACGCGCGTCGATCCGGTCACCGTCGACGGCGCGGCCCCGGACGAGCTGGTGGAGCCGGCCGCGATCGAGCCCGGCGGCCGGGTTATCTACGTGGTCAGCTTCGCCAGCAACCTGGTGCCGGGCATGATCAACGGCGAGCAGGACATCTACCGCATCGACCTGGATGCGATCTTCGATGACGGCTTCGAGACTCAGCGGCCCTGACCGACGCGGTACCGCCGCCGACCGCAACGGCGCAGTAGCCGATCGCGCCCGGCCTCAATCGTCTGACTCGACGGCCTCGAACCGGGCCAGCGGCGCCATCCGGGCCCGGTTCAGCGTCAGCGAACCGTCCTCGCCCACGCTGAAATTGTCGGCGGTGGTCAGCACGTCGGTAAAGCGGTCTTCGACCGTCATCTCCGGGCAGGCCATCATCGTCATCGCCAGGTTCGGGCCGAAGGTGATCCGCTGGCCGCTCTTGATCGCGTAGGCACCGTTGAACACGTTGCACGATCCGTTGCCGTGCACGCGGTCGTCCTCCGGGTCGAGTTCGAAATGCGGCACCGCCCGCAGGCCTTCGGCATCGACCGGGGCGCCGCCCAACTCGACCAGGCGCCAGCGGCGTCCTTCGATGCGCGGATCGCCGAGGTGCTGGTCGAGCACGACGTTGGCGCCGCTCTCGGTCACGACACGCTCGCCCTGCCCGTCGAGCAGGAACAGGCGATGCTCGCCGACCTGGTAGCGCACCGACTCGCCGTCGTCGGGAATCAGCGTCACGGCGCTCCCGCGGTCGTTCCATTCGAAGCGGCCCTGCCCGGTTTCGGGCACCGGCGGCCCGTCGATCGGCCGGCTGCGGCGTTCGAAGCGCCCGTCCGCCGCCAGCGTGATCGTGACCTCGGCGTCCGGACAGTCGCCGCACGGCTTGATCCCGGAATAGGTGCCGGGCCAGTCCAGCGACAGCCGGCTGGAATCGGCCGGCGTGACCGAACCGTCCGACATCGCATCGGGAGACGACGGACGAATGTCGTCGTCGCCCGCTGGATCGACGGCGTCGTCGTCCGGCTTGCTCATCGAGGCCGAACCGGGCGCTGGGTCCTGCTCGGCCGCGCGTTCCGTGCATCCGGCGAGGGGCAGCGCCAGCAGTCCGATCAGCAGTCCGACCGGGAGCCCGTGGAACTGGAGTTTCATGGCATACCACCGTTCGAGAACCTGCGTTGCATCCTAAGCCGAGCCGCGCCCCGGTTCCAGCCATCCGGTCCGACAATGCTGGAGGTGCCGCGCCCGGGGGGTGCGGGTTGCGGTATCCTGTTGCGAATGATTCTTACTCCGGAACTGGCTTGACGACCGGAGACCCCGAAGCCCTTCGAAAAGGAACTCCGTCATGCACAGGCTCAACGCCATCCTCATCGCCGCTCTGCTCGCATCGTCCCCGGCCGTCGCCGACGAGCGCCCGCAGCACTTCCGCGGCGCGCCTTCGGAATCGCTGGAACAGGCCATGGACCGTTTCGCCGCGACCAACGCGTCGATCGCCGAACGGCTGGCCCGCGACGAACTCGACCTGGCCGACCTCGCAGCGATCCACGAGCTCACCTACACGCTGGAAAACGCGCTGGAGCGCATCGACGAGGAATACGACCGGCTCGAAGAGGAACTCGAGGCACTCCACCTGGCTTCCGAGGGCGCCGACGTCGAGCGCGCGCGTGAACTCGGCCGGCGCTACCTCGAAAACGCGGCGCGCTTCCTGCCCTGACCAACCGGCCCCGAACGCAGGCTGGCGGAAGACCGGACGCCGCCCGCCGCGACGGTCCGATTCACTCCGGGATCACGCCTGCTGGAGATGCCCTGTTACGGTAAGTGCTCACACGTACATGGAGCGATCGAAGATGCAACAGGTACTCAAGGGTGAGCAGATCGAAACGGGTCCGCTCGGCGACCTTCAACTGGCGCAGGGCGAGCGTTGCGGACTCCGCATCTGGAAGGACCACATGACAGAGAAGAAGGACGAGCGCACTCGCCCCTACGAAATCGTCGGTTACGTGGCCAAGGGCGAAATCGTGCTGATCGTCGACGGCGAGACCCGTGAACTGGTCGAAGGCGACTCGTTCGTCATCCCCCCGCACACGTCCCATTCCTACGCCATTCCCCAACCGGCCACCGTCATCGAGGCGACCTCGCCGCCCGCTTCCCGCGAACTGGACTGATGCTTCACGCTGCGCGATGCGCGGCCTGGCCGTGCGTCACGTCTCGCCAAGTACCGCTTTCAGCGCCGCCGAGCGAAAGTGGCGGCGAGCGGTGATCGCGTAGAAGTTCTCGTGCACGCCGGGAACGTCGCAATACTTCTCGAGCACGCCCTGCTCCAGTTCATCCTGCACCACCACGTCGGGCACCATCGCGACCGACCCGGAGTCGCG
>CAZJSH010000054.1:0-18370 GCA_964548715.1 uncultured Halomonas sp.
GGGCGGCCGGACGCTGGAAATCCAGCGCCTGATCGGCCGCAGCCTGCGCGCCGTGGTCGACCTGCAGGCGATCGGCGAGCGCACGATCACGCTGGACTGCGACGTGCTGCAGGCCGACGGCGGCACGCGCACGGCGTCGATCACCGGCGCCTATGTCGCGCTGGTCGACGCGATGACGTCGATCCGCAAGCGCGGCAAGCTGGCCCGCGAGCCGATCCACGGCCAGGTGGCCGCCGTTTCGGTCGGCATCGTCGGTTCCGAACCGGTGCTCGATCTCGACTACCGTGAGGACTCCAGCGCCGACACCGACCTCAACGTGGTCATGAACGACGGCGGCGGCTTCATCGAAGTGCAGGGCACGGCCGAAGGGCACGCCTTCCATCGCGACGAGTTCGACCGCATGCTCGATCTCGCCGCTGCCGGCATCAAGGACCTGCAGGCCGCCCAGACCGCCGCGCTGGAGAACGCCGGCTGATGGGTTCGCGTCCGCTCGTCATCGCCAGCGGCAATGCCGGCAAGCTGGCCGAGTTCGATCAGATGCTTTCGCCGCTGAATTTCTCGGTCAAGCCGCAGTCGGCGTTCGGCGTCGTGCCGCCGCCGGAGACCGGGCGGACCTTCGTCGAGAACGCGCTGATCAAGGCGCGTGCCGCCGCCGAGGCGGCCGATGGCCCGGCCCTGGGCGATGATTCCGGGCTGGTGGTCGAGGCGCTGGACGGCCGTCCCGGCATCCGCTCGGCCCGCTTCGCCGGCGAGGACGCGAGCGACGAGGCCAACATCGACAGGCTGCTGGTCGAGCTGCGCGACCTTCCCGAAGAACGTCGCGGAGCGTACTTCTACTGCTGCCTTGTTCTGCTGCAGCATGTCGACGACCCGGCGCCGCTGATCGCGAGCGGGCGCTGGCACGGGTACATCCTCGAGGCGCGCCGCGGCGACGGTGGGTTCGGGTACGACCCGGTGTTCCATGATCCGCGGATGGGCGCGACCGCCGCCGAGCTTCCGGCCGGCGAGAAGAACCGGGTCAGCCATCGCGGGCGCGCGCTCGATCGCCTGATCAAGCTGATCGAGACGGCCTGAGCGGAGCCCGGGCATGGCGCTGTCGCTGCCGCCGCTGACGCTTTACATCCATCTGCCGTGGTGCGTGCGCAAGTGCCCGTACTGCGACTTCAACTCCCACGTTGCCCCCGACACGCTGCCCGAGGCCGAGACCGTGGCCGCACTGCTGGCCGACCTCGAGCTGGACCTGCCGCGCGCCTGGGGCCGCAGCGTGCACGCAATCTTCTTCGGCGGCGGCACGCCGAGCCTGTTCTCGGCCCGATCGATCGAGGCGATCCTCGAGGGCGTGGGCGCGCGCGTGCGTTTGGCGCCGGACGCGGAGATCACGCTCGAGGCCAACCCCGGCACTGTCGAGCACGACCGCTTCGAGGCCTACCGCGCCGCCGGCGTCAACCGGATCAGTCTCGGCGTGCAGAGTTTCGACGACGAGCGGCTGGCCGTTCTCGGGCGTATCCACGGCAGCGACGAGGCCAGGCGCGCGATCGAGGCGGTCACCCGGGCCGGCTTCGACAATTTCAATATCGACCTGATGTGGGCGCTGCCAGGCCAGGACGTGGCCGGCATGCAGGCCGACCTGGCCACCGCGCTGTCCTTCGCGCCGCCGCACCTGTCGCACTACCAGCTGACGCTGGAGCCGAACACCGTGTTCGCCAAACACCCGCCGGAACTGCCCGACGAAGACACCGTCTGGGCGATGCAGGACGCGGCGGCCGAGCGGCTGGCGGCGGCCGGCTACGCCAACTACGAAATCTCGGCCTGGGCGCAGCCCGGTCGGCAAAGCCGCCACAACCTGAACTACTGGCGCTTCGGCGACTACCTGGGAATCGGTGCCGGGGCGTCGGGCAAGATCACGCTGCCGGCCGAGCAGGCGGTGCTGCGGACCCGGCGGCGGACCATCCCGGCGTCGTGGCTGCGGGCCGCGGCCGATTCGAGCTTCATCGCCGAGGCCGCGCCGGTGGCGGCCGAGGACCTGGCGTTCGAGTTCATGCTGAACCGCCTGCGGCTGGCCGAGCCGATTCCGCTGGCCGATTTCCGCGCCCGCACCGGGCTGGACGAAGCGGCCCTTCAGCCGGGCCTGGACCGGGCCGTCGAGGCCGGCCTGCTGGAACGTGACGGCGATGCGCTGGTCCGCACCGAGCGCGGCGCGCAGTTCCTCAACGACCTGCAGGCGATGTTCCTGCCCGAGGGCGACTGACGCCGCCGCCGAAGCGCGCGCGGGCTTGTCGATTCGGACTCGCGCCTAAAGACGCGCGGCCAGCCTGAGCCAGTAGGTGGTGCCGAGCAGGCGGTAGGTGCCGAAGTCGGTGTTGCCCTCGTCGGCGTTGGCCAGGAACGGCGGGCGGACGTCGGTCAGGTTGTCGACGCCGGCGGTGAGCTGCCAGTCGTCGAACGCCACGCCGGCGAACAGGTCGTGGTACAGCACGCTGCCGGCTCGGTTGACGGTGCCGGGAAAGACTTCGCCGCCGCGCTCCTCGATCGCGTCGATCCACTGGGCCGAATAGCCCAGCGTCCAGCGCTCGCGCTTCCAGTCCAGTCGGTAGCGGCCCTGCCATTCCGGAATTGCGCCGAAGCGGTCCGGGTCGTAGCCGCCGGCGCCGAACAGCGGCGCAGCACCCGGGAAGGCCACCAGCTCGCGTTCGTCGACGTACGCCAGCAGCACGCGCTGGCCGAGCCGGCCGCCTAAGGCGTCGACGGTCCAGTCGGCCTCGAGGTCGATGCCGCGGGTTTCTTCCCGGGCCAGGTTCTGCAGCCGCGCGCTGATCGCGGTGATCGCGCCGCCGGGCGCCCGCTCGATGGCGTCGCAGAACACCGCCGCGCCGGTGGCCAGGCACTGGTTCAGCACCGTCTCGGCACCCAGCGTGCCGATGCCGTTGTCGATGGTGATGTCGTAGGCGTCGATGCGCAGGTTGGCGCTGTCCAGCCACGGGATCCGCCAGGCCAGGCCGACGGTGCGGATCGTCGCCTGCTCGGGCTCGAGGTCGGGGTTGCCGCCGGACAGTTCGGGCGTTTCCTCGCCGGACTGGTCGAAGCTGCCGTCGGCCGGCACGCCCTGGTCGATGCAGCGCTGGATTTCTTCGGGCGTGCGTTCGTCGAAGCGTGCACAGGGGTCGATGACGATCGGGTTGGCCTGGCTCAGCGCGCCGAACAGCTCGCCGATGTTCGGTGCGCGGAAGGCCTCGGAGTACTGGGCCGAGATCGTCAGCCGGTCGGTCGCCCGCCAGGCCAGGCCGGTCTCGAACACCGCGTCGGTGCCGAAGTTGGAAAAGTCCACGCCGCGCACGCCGAGGTCCAGCTCCAGGTCCGGCGTGATCGGCACGCCGAACTCGACGTAGGCCTCGGCGGCGTCGAAGGAGCCGCGGGTGGCGCCGCGCGCCGCGCCGGTGGTGTTGCCGGCCCGGGTCTGCGGGTCCGGGGTCTCGCCGCCTTCTTCCTCGCGGTACTGGAATCCGAACGCCGCGGCCAGCGGGCCGGCCGGCAGCGTCGCAAGGTCGCCGAGCAGGTTGACCTCGACCACGCGCTGTTCGTTGAATCCCGAGTCCATCAGGTCGGCGCCCACGTAGCCGAGCATCGCGTCGGTGATGCTGCCGGCGCCGCCGAACAGGTTCAGCGGCACGCAGCCGGGGATCGGATCTGCGGAGGTCCCGCAGGTCGGCGTGCCGTCGTCCAGGAACGACGTCCCCAGCGCCGCGCGCAGTCGGTCGTCGAGCAGGTCGCCGGTCTGGCGCTGGTCGGTCTCGTTGCGGCCCCAGGTCAGCGAGGCGTCCCAGCGCCACTGGCCGATCCAGCCGTCGAGCCCCGCGGCGACGCGCCAGGCGCTGTTGTCCTGCTCGAAGCGGCGCGGGCCTGCCTCGACCAGCCGGCGGCGGACGTCGGTCAACGTCTCGCCGAACGGGTTGTAGAGGTTCTCCGCGTCGACCACCACGTCGGTCTCGCGGGTGGTGAAGAACGGCAGCGGCGCCAGCTGGGCGCTGGACTCCCGCTCGTGCACCAGCGCTTCGACCCAGCCGCGCAAGCCGTTGCCGAAGGTCAGCTGGCCGCTGCCGAACAGGGTCGTGCGGGTGGATGCCTGCAGCAGGTCCTCGAACGGGTTGAAGTTGAAGCGGTCGGCATCGGTGAACGGCCGGAAGTCGGCGAGCTCGTCGCCGTCCTGGCCGTCGCGCAGCGTGAAGCGGCCGAACGAGGTCCGGTACTGGCCGCCCGGCGGCGCCGACGAGCCGTCGAACACACGCTGGTTGTCCGGACCGTCGAGGGTCAGGCGGGCCGCCGAGAAGCCGCGGTCGCCCTTCGAGACCGCGGGCTGATCGACGACTTCGAGACCGGCCATCCAGCCGCCGCGCTCGCCGCGTCCACCGGTGAGGACGCTGGCCTGCAGCGTTTCGGCGTCGTTGCGCTCGGTGATCCGGCCCTGCGCGTTCAGCTCGATTCCGTCGATGCTGCGCCGGGTCAGGATATTGACCACGCCGGCCACGGCGTCGGCGCCATATTCGACCGAGGCCCCGGCGCGGTAGATCTCGACGGCCTCGATCCACGCGGTCGGGATCATGCCGAGGTCGACCAGGCCCGACGCGCCGCTGCCGCCGGGCACGAACCGTCGGCCGTTGACCAGCACCAGCGTGCGCTCCGGCCCCAGCCCGCGCAGCTCCAGCGTCTCGATGCCGCGCGACAGCCCGCCGCCCTGGCCGCGCTGGCTGGTCCGGGTGTTCAGCGGCGAACCGGAGAACACCGGCAGCTGCTGCAGCAGGTCGCCGAGCCGCACCGCGCCGCTGGTCTCGATGAACTCGCGGTCGATCCGGGTCAGCGGCTGCGCGCCGGCCCGGATCGCGCTCTGCACGCGCGAGCCGGTGACGACCACGCGGTCGAGGTCGTCGTCCTTCTCGACGCCGGCCGGGGCGGCCTGCGCCAAGAGGCTGGACGGGATGGCCAGCGCGAAGGTCGTCAGCAGGGTCGTGCGGGCAATCGTTCGGGCAATCGTTCGGGCAATCGAATGCAGGGGCATGAAAGCAAGGTCCGGGAATTGGGTCGAAGCGAGCCGCGCGATGGTACTCGCGACGGGCGTCCGAGGATACAGGCCCCGGCGGGCGTTGGCAGGGTTTTCCGCCGGCTTCCGACTGTTCCGGTAGCCCCTTCTGCCGAGGATTCAAGATCATGCCCATTCGAACCTGCCTGTCTGCGGCCGCGCTGCTCACCCTGGCCGTAACGCCTGCCTTCGCCGACCGTGGCGCCCGTGAACTGAGCGCGGAGTGCGCGCTGTTCGGTTGCGTCCCGGGCGATAGCGGCGGCTATCCGATCACGCTGACCGAGCCGGGCAGCTACATCCTCACCTCCAACCTGAGCACGATCAGCGCGAGCCAGACGCTGATCCTGGTCAATGCAAGCAACGTCCAGATCGACCTCAACGGGTTCGCGCTGCTCGGTCCGACGTCGTGCTCCGGCAGCACGGTGAGCTGCACCGGCACCGGCATCGGAAACGGAATTTCGGCCGGCAGCCAGAATTACGTGACCATCCGCAACGGCTCGATCCGCGGGATGGGCGATGCCGGCATCGTGGTCGGCAACTACGCCCGGATCGAGGATGTGACGATTTCCAGCAACGGCGGCCAGGGCGTGTCGGTGCTCGGCTTCCTCTCGGTCGGCGGCGTGTTCCGCCGGCTATCGATCGGACTCAACGGCGGCGGGGGCATCGGCTCGCTCTTCGGCTCCCATCACCTGATCGACAGCACGGTGATCAACAACGGCGCCCAGGGCGTATTCAGCATGTTCTGCTCGCAGGTCCTGCTGTCGGGCAACGACAGCGGCGATGCCTGCACGGCGATCGGCCCGAACCAGTGTTCGCCGTCGACCGACTGCGATTGATGGCCATGCGACGCGAACCCGCGAACCGCGTCCGGCGCGCGTCGATGCTCGCGCTCGTGTTCGGCATGGCCGCCGCGCCGGCCGGTGCCGGAGTGATCGACATCGGCAACGACCTGGAAGAGCTGCTGTTCAGTGTCGATATTTCGGCGGCGATCCAGAACGAGTCGGCAGCCACGGTGTTCTTCGGACACGCAACGGTGGCAAGGATTTCCACCGATAGCGACCGGTGGGTCGGCGGCGAGGCTCTCGAGAATGGCGGCAGTCTGACCCGGCGCTACGACGTCGACGCTTACGACCTGGCGCTGGACGCATTCTCGATCGACATTACCGCCACGGTGGACTTGGCTGACGGTCCGACGATCACGATGCGGCCTGGCGAAGTCTGGACCGGCAGCGGAACGCTGCTGTTCGATCCGGCCTCGGCCGGCCTTCCGGACTGGGCCAACGTCGATGCCGTGGCGTTCGACCCCCTGAGCGGCGATCTGCTGCTGTCGTTCGATTCGTTCATCCTGCAGTTCATCCCGCTGCGCGGCTCGCTGGTACCGTACCTGTCGCCGAGCCACGTGGTCGGCTGGGACGGGTTCCAGCTGACCGGCTTCTTCGACGGCGACCGCGTGCCGCGCGCGCTGAACCTGGACGCGCTGCACGTGCTCGACGACGGCCGGATGCTGATGAGCTTCGACACGCCGGGCCGGATCGACGGACTCGGTTTCGATGACGACGACCTGCTGCTCCACGACCCGGTCGGTGACTGGTTCTCGCCGGTCTACCTGGTCGGCGCGCTGCACCCGACGCTGCCGGCCGCCGACGTCGATGCGCTGTCGGGCGTGACCCGGATCGACGGAGGCACGGTGCGCTTCGGCGCGGGCTTCTTCGAGATTCCGGAGGACTTCGGCACGGCGACGCTGACGGTGCGTCGCGAAGGGGCGGCGGAAGGGCCGACCACGGTGCGCATCCGGACCGTGGCCGAATCGGCGGTCGCGGGCAGCGATTTCACCGCGATCGACGTGACCCGCAGCTGGGGCGACGGCGAGACCACCATACAGACGGTCGATGTTCCGATCCTGGACGACGGGATCGGCGAGCCGGTCGAGCAGTTCCGGGTGACGCTGGAGGTGACCGAGGGCGCGGCCGTGCCGGTCAGCCCGTCGACCGTGGTGATCCGGATCTTCGACGATGAAACGGTGCTGTTTGCCGACGGCTTCGAGTTCCGGCCGTAAGCCGGATCGACGGCCCGGCAGGTCAGTGCTTGAAGTGCCGCCGGCCGGTGAACACCATGGCGATGCCGTGGCAATCGGCGGCCTCGATGACCTCATCGTCGCGCTTCGAGCCGCCGGGCTGGACGATGGCCTTGACCCCGGCTTCGGCGGCGGTCTCGACGCCGTCGGCGAACGGGAAGAAGGCATCCGAGGCCAGCACCGCGCCGTCGATGGCAAGACCCTGTTCAGCGGCCTTGCGGGTAGCGATCTTCGCTGAATCCACCCGGCTCATCTGGCCGGCGCCGATCCCGATCGTCGCCTCGTTGCGCGCCAGCACGATGGCGTTGGAGCGCACCGCGGCCACGGTCGCCCAGCAGAACGCCAGGTCGCGCCACTCGCGCTCGTCCGGGGTGCGCTGCGTGACGACCTGCATCGCGTCGCGGTTCCAGGCCAGCGCGTCCGGCTGCTGGACCAGCCAGCCGCCGTCGATCCGGCGAAGTTCGTAGCGGCCGGGCTTCGGTTCACCCGGCGCGATCAGGCGCAGGTTCTTCTTCGCCGCAAAGATCTCGCGCGCCTTGTCGCTGAAGCCCGGCGCCAGCACGACCTCGGCGAACTGGCGGGTCACTGCCTCCGCGGTCGCCGCGTCGACCTCGCGGTTGAACGCTAGGATGCCGCCGAAGGCCGAGGTCGGATCACAGGCCAGTGCCTTCCGGTAGGCCGCCTCCGGCGTTTCGCCGCGCGCCGCGCCGCAGGGATTGGTGTGCTTGACGATCACGCAGGCCGGGGTCTCGCCCAGACCGGCCACCGCGGACCACGCGGCATCGGCGTCGAGCAGGTTGTTGTAGGACAGCGACTTGCCCTGCAGCGGGGTTGCCGCGGCCAGTCCGCCATGCGCTGCTTCGCGCTCGACGTAGAGTCCGGCGGCCTGGTGCGGGTTCTCGCCGTAGCGGAGCGCTGCGGCACGGTCGAGGTTCAGGTTCAGACGCGGCGGCAGTCCGTCGTCGGCGTCCGCGTCGTCGCGGTCGGTCCGGGCCGACAGCCATTCGCTGATCTGGCCGTCGTAGCGCGCGGTATGCGCGAAGGCCTTTGTCGCCAGGCGACGCCGCTGGTCGAGGTCCGGAGCTGCCGGCAGCGCATCGATCAGCGTTGCGTAGTCGTCCGGGTCGCAGAGCACGGTCACCCGGTCGTGATTCTTGGCCGCGGCGCGGATCAGGGCCGGTCCGCCGATGTCGATGTTCTCGATCGCGTCGTCCCAGGCGCAGCCCGGTTCGGCCACGGTGTCCGCGAACGGGTACAGGTTGACTGCGACCAGATCGATCGGCGGCAGGCCGTGCTCGGCGGCCACTTCGTCATCGACCCCGGCGCGGGCCAGAATGCCGCCGTGGATTTTCGGATGCAGCGTCTTGACCCGACCGCCCATGATCTCCGGAAAGCCGGTGTAACCGGAAACGTCCATCACATCGAGCCCGGCGTCGCGCAACGCGCGCGCCGAGCCGCCGGTCGAGAGCAGTTCGATACCGTGTTCGGCCAGCGCCTGACCGAGCTCGACCAGCCCGTGCTTGTCCGACACGCTCAGCAGGGCGCGCCGGATTCGCGCCGGGGAACTGCTCACAGGCCGTAGCGCCGGATGCGGGTACGCAGCGTCGAGCGGGTCATGCCGAGGATGCGCGCGGCGCGGGACTGGTTGCCGCCGGTGTGCTTCAGCACCGTCTCGATCAGCGGCTGCTCGACTTCGCGGATGATCCGATCGTGAAGGTCGTCGGGCGGCGTGGGCCCCATGTCGTCGAGGTACTGTTGAACGGACTGGGCGACGACGTCGCGCAGGCACGGGCCGTTCGACTCGGGTTTCGATGGCGGCATGCGGGGCTTCCGGAAGGAATCTCGAGCGGTTCAAAACGGCCGCAAAGCGTACCACAGCAAACCGACCCATCCAGCGCGGATCGGGGCTGAAACGTGAAATTGGTCACGGTCGGGCCCTACGTCGGGCCGACAGCCGGTGCGTTCGGGAATAGCTGCTCGCCTTCGATCTCAACCGGCGCTCTCAGTGGAAACTCATGCTGAAGCCGGAAGGCGCGGACCCCTCGACGACCATCTCCAGCACCACCGGCAGGCGCACGTTGGGCGCCAGCATGCCGTCCGGGTTGGCCGAGGGGTCGAGGTAATCGACCGGCTCGAGCAGCCGCTGGCCGATCACCTGCTGACTGGCGTCGAACAACCGGAGATCGATGCGCGGCCACGGCACCGGGCGGTCGGCGCGATTGACCAGCACCGCGCTGACGATGACCGCGTCGCTGAGACTGGGATGGCGATGGAGATCGCGGGAGACCAGTTCGATGGCTTCCGAGGCCTCGACCGGCGGCGGCGCGCCGAAGCCCAGCGCAGCCGGCTCGACCCGGAGCGAATCCGGACCGAAAAATTGCAGAGCAAGCGCGGCCAGCGCGATGACCGCGATGCTGGGCCACAGCCAGCGCGCCCAGCGCGGCGTCGGGTCGGGCGAGAAATCGGGTTCGGACGCCGGCCCGTCACCGGCGAGATCGGCGAGCGGGTCGGGGCGTGCGGGGTCCGGCCCGGGGGCGTCGTCGCCGTCCAGCAGCGCGTCCTGTTCGACGCGCGGGCTGAGCATAGGCGGCATGCCGTCGGCCGGGATCGGCTGACTGCTTCGGGTCGGCGGCTCGCGGTACATCGCCGACAGCGCGTTGATGGTTCGACCGCAGGAGCCGCAGCGCACCATGCCGCCGGCCTGGGCCAGGTCCTCGGGTCGGATCGGCAGCACGGCCTCGCAGTGCTCGCAGCGGGTGTACACGGGTTCAGCCGGCGCCTTCGCCGCCGTCCGACGCCAACGCGTCGGCGTTGGACTCGGGCGAATCGCCGCCGGTTCCGGTCAGCCGACGGTACCGGGCCAGCGACTCGGCCAGGAGTTCATCGAGACCATCGATCTCGTCCTGCAGTACGCCGTGGCGCGCGTTCAGTTCGGCCAGGTTGGCCCGGGCGCGGGCGATGTCGCTGCGGATATGCTCGGGCACATCCCGGCCGCCGCGCTGCATCGAGGCGGCCTGGTCCACCGACTGGTTCAGGCGCGCGCGGGCCTGCTCGATCAGGGCACCGACCGATTCGAACTCGGCCATCAGCGTCGCGCGTTGGGCGTCGACCGAATCGATCACGGCTTCTTCGGTGGGGTAAGCGGCGAGGAACAGCCGGTCTTCCTGGGCCTGGAGCCGCCGGCGTTGGGCGACATCGCGTTCGATCCGGAGCTGCGCGGCGAGCGCGGCGCGCTCCTCGACGGTCGGAGCACGCTGGATCTCGCGGGTCACGCGGCCTTCGCCGTCGAGCTGGGCGTGTTCCTGCTGGACACGCTCGGGCGGCAGCGTCTGACTGTAGTGCGTCTCGCCGTCTTCATCGACCCACTTGTAGACGGTCTGTGCTGAAGCGTCGGCAAACGCTACCAGCACGACCAGTGCAGTCAGGCTGCGCATGGTCTTCACGACCCTCGGGTCGCTCCGTATTCGTATTGATAGTCCAGCATAGCAGACAGTTTTTCGTCCTCCGCCGGATCGCCGCCGGCATTCTCGCGAAGTGCGTCGACCAGATCGCCGAGCGTTGCGACGGCGATCACGTCGATTCCCTTGTTCTCCAGTTCAGACCCGGCGGACGCCTCCCCGGTTCCGCGCTCCTGGCGATCCAGTCCGACGGCGAACGCGGTCACTTGGCCGCCCGCATCCTCGATCAGCGCGCGGGCCTCGTTGAACGCCGTGCCGGCCGACAGTACGTCGTCGACCACCAGCACCCGGCCGTCGACCGGCGCGCCGACCAGCGTGCCGCCCTCGCCGTGATCCTTGGCTTCCTTGCGGTTGTAGGCGACCGGGAGATCGATGCCGTGGCGGTCGAGCAGTCGCAGCGCCACGGCGGCCGAAAGCGGGATGCCCTTGTAGGCCGGCCCGAACAGCAGGTCGAATTCCATGCCGCGTCGCGCGGCGAAGTCCGCAATCGCGTCGGCGTAGCAGTCGGCCAGCCTGGCCAGGCTCGAGCCGGTGGCGAACAGGCCGGCGTTGAAGAAGTACGGGCTGATCCGGCCGGACTTCAGCTCGAAGCGCCCGAAGCGCAGCGCGTCGACCTCGCGGGCCAGCGCAATGAAATTCCGCGTCCATTCGTTCATGCGCCGAGTGTACCGCCGCTGCCCCAGCCCGCACCATCGAGCGGCTACCATGAGCGCTGGCTCGCCGATTCCCGTTTTCGTCAATGCGCATCATCAGCCTCAACGCCAACGGCATCCGTGCCGCCGCCCGCAAGGGCTTCTTCGACTGGCTCAAGCGCCAGCGCGCCGACGTGGTCTGCATCCAGGAGACCAAGGCCCAGGAATGGCAGCTCGAGGGCCCCGAGTTCCGGCCGCCCTACATGAAGACCTGCGTCTACCACGACGCGCAGAAGAAGGGCTATTCCGGTGTGGCGATCTATTCGAAGAAGGAGCCCGACAACGTCCGGATCGGGCTCGGCTGGGACGCATTCGATTCCGAGGGCCGCTGGCTGCAGGCCGATTTCGGCAACACCTCGGTGGTTTCGCTCTACCTGCCGTCCGGAACGTCCAAGGACGAGCGGCAGCAGTTCAAGTACGAATGCATGGACCACCTCAAGCCCAGGCTCGAGGAATGGGCGAAATCCGGGCGCGACTGGATCATCTGCGGTGACTGGAATATCGCGCACAAGGAAATCGATCTGAAGAACTGGAAGGGTAACCGGAAGAACTCCGGCTTCCTGCCCGAAGAGCGGGCCTGGATGGACGAGGTGTTCGGTCCGGTCGGCATGCACGACGCCTTCCGCCGCGTCGACTCCCGGCCCGAGCAGTACACCTGGTGGTCGAACCGGGGCCGGGCCTGGGACAACAACGTCGGCTGGCGGATCGACTACCACGTGACCAGCACCGGTCCGGCCGACAGCGCCGGCAAGGCCCGCATCTACAAAGACGTCCGCTTCTCCGACCACGCCCCGCTGATCCTCGATTACGACGCGGACCTCTGAAAGGATTGCCCGCAGGCGACCGGAAATGCAAAAGGAAACCGCAGATGGACGCAGATGAACGCGGATAAGAGCCAATGCCGTCGATGAAGAAGTCGGTAGTGAACGGCCAGTTGTGCAGCAGCGAGCCGTTCGCCGGGGTTGCCGCATTCCTGCAAGGCCCTGATCGGCCCCTTCGCGTCGAAGTTCGTACTTGGGGTTCCTCCTCGGTGCCCGTTGCTTCTTCGTTTTTTCATCTACGTTCATCTGCGTTCATCTGCGGTCTCTTTCGCTGTTCGGAACGGACGCTCACGTCACGAAGCACCCGCGGTGTCGACTGAGTCGACGAGGCGGAGCTGGTCGGAGGCGGTGCGGGTCTACACGCGGCCGTCGGTGGTGCGGATGCTGTTCTTCGGCTTCTCGGCCGGCTTGCCGTTCCTGCTGGTGTTCACGACCCTGACGGCCTGGCTGCGCGACTACGAGATCTCGCGCTCGGCGATCGGCTTCTTCGCCTGGATCGGCACGACCTATTCGATCAAGGTGCTGTGGGCGCCGGTAGTCGATCGGGTGCGGTTGCCGCTGCTGACGCCATGGCTGGGCCAGCGCCGCTCCTGGATGCTGCTGGCCCAGGTCGGCATTGCCGCCGGGCTGGCCGGCATGGCGCTGACCGATCCGACCGAGACCCTGAGCACCATTGCGCTGCTGGCGCTGCTGGTCGCGTTCTGCTCGGCCACCCAGGACATCACCATCGACGCGTTCCGGATCGAGTCCGACGTCGATGAATACCAGGCTGCGCTGGCCGGTACCTATGTCATCGGCTACCGACTGGCGATCCTGGTCGCGGGCGCCGGCGCGCTGTACATCGCCGATTACTGGAACTGGACCATCGCCTATCTCGCGATGGCCGCCTGCGTGTCGGTCGGCATGCTGGCGGTGCTGCTGTCGCGCGAGCCCTCGTCGGCCGACCGGCTGGACATCGAGAGCGATCCGCTGGTCCAGGGCTTCCGGGCGAGAACCGCGACCACCGGCTGGCGCCAGGAGGCCGGAGCGTGGATCGTCGGTTCGGTGATCGCGCCGTTCCGTGACTTCCTGCACCGCTACGGCTGGCTGGCCCTGCCGCTGCTGGCGCTGATCGGGCTGTACAAGGTCAGCGACCTGTCGATGGCCGCGATGGCCAATCCGCTGTATATCGACCTCGGGTTCAGTTTGTCGGAGATCGCCAGCGTGACCAAGGTCTTCGGGATCGTCATGACCCTGTTCGGCGGAATGGTCGGCGGGGTGGTCGTGGCGCGCTACGGCATCCTGCCGATGCTGCTGGTCGGTGCGTTGCTGGTCGCGGTCACCAACCTGGTGTTCGCCTGGCTGGCCGCCGTCGGCTACAGCATCCCGGCGCTGTTCGTCACCATCGGCGCCGACAACTTCGCCAACGGGTTCTCGGCGACGGTGTTCATCGCGTTCCTGTCCAGCCTGGTCTCGCGCCGCTACACGGCCACCCAGTACGCGCTGTTCAGTTCTTTGATGACCTTGCCGGGCAAGATCATCGGCGGCCCGTCGGGTGTGGTCGTCGACAGCGCCGGCTACGTGACCTTTTTCATCTATGCCTCGGCGCTGGGGATTCCGGCCATCCTGCTGATCCTGTGGCTGATGGGACGGAAGGCACTGAGCCCGACAACCGGATCGTGACCGATCCTCGCGTCCGGCCGGTCGAGGATCGCGACTTCGATTCGATCCAGCGCATCTACGCCGATGCGATTGTTGCCACGATCTCATCGTTCGAACTCGATCCGCCTTCGGCCGCCGAACTGCGCCAGCGTCATGGCCGGCTGGCGTCCGCCGGCTACCCGTACCTCATCGCCGAGGTCGATGCACGGATCGCGGGCTATTGCTACGCCGGGCCGTTCCGGGACCGTCCTGCCTATCGGTACACGGTGGAGGACTCGGTCTACGTCGATCGAAGCTTCCAGCGCCGCAGCGTCGGTCGGCGACTGCTCGGCGCGCTGATCGACGACTGCGAGGCCCGCGGCTTCCGGCAGATGATCGCGGTGATCGGTGGCGGTGCGAGCACTGCCTCGGCCCGGCTGCACGAGCGGCTCGGTTTCGTGCCTGTCGGCACCCTCGAGAACGTCGGCTGGAAGTTCGACGCCTGGCAGGACGTCTTCCTCATGCAGCGTCTTCTGGGGAATTCGACGCAACCCGCCGCACCACGGAGCTGACCTGCGCCGGCCGCAGCCAACGCACCGCGCGCGCTACCCGGTCGGCCCGGCCGTGTAGCCCAGCCGCTGCAGCACGCCTGGATGGCGTGTCTCGAAGGCCTGCCGGACCGCTGGCGTGAAGTGCGTTCGCCACTGGCCCACGTGCGAGCCCTTGCGAACATGCCGATTCGGCAGCAGGCGCCGCCAGCCGCTGCGACCGTGTTTCGAGAAGCGTTCGACCCAGGTCAGCAGGCGCGGTTTCTGCCGGCGTGGCACGCCGTACCAATCGAACAGCGTGTCGAAGGTGGCCCGCTCGTTGTCGACGATGTCCTCGAAGCGGATCTCCAGGCAGTTGTCCCGGTCGTAGTCCCAGCCGGCCATGTCCTCGATGACGCGGCCGGAGACATGATTCATCTCGTAGATCAGCCCGTCGTCCTTCGGCAGCGCGTTGAGGTGGTCCTGGTACGAGGTGTCGTCGGGCAGGTCGTGGTGGTCGGGATTCGGGCGGCGGCACCAGTCCTCCGAGGTCCGCCGGTGATAGAAATAGCCGGAGACGATCACGTCGCGCGGATCGCGGATCACGTGCGAGGCCCGAACGGTCGGGTCGCCGGGGAACGGCAGTCGGCTGTCGTGCGACAGCAGCAGGTGCGGTTCGTCCGGAATTTCCGGTAGCGGTCCGGGCGTGGCCAGGAAGCGCATGTCGAGGATTCGCGAGACGCGGGCGAAGACGCGGTGGAAGTACACCGTCAGACACTTGTGGTGCGCGAAATGGTAGATCGAATGCCCGGGAGCGGAATTCATGATGCCGTTGCGATGCAGATAGGGGTCGGGCGACGGCCAGGACACTGACCGAGCCGGTGGTCAGCCCGGCAGGGCGGGCGGGGCCGCTCCAGGCCGGCGGTCGTTTGCCGCGTCGAATGTATCGAAAAATCGGACCGAAGGAAGGATGCGCCCACGGTGGGCCCGTTCTCTCGATCAGCGAAGCGCGGTTGCGAAGGCATCAGCCGTCGGAATCGTCGTCCTGATCGTGGTGATGATGGTGATCCTCGAGATCGTCGCCGTCGAGGTGGTGGTGCTCGTGTTCATCGGCGTGGCCGTCGTCGCCGTGATGATGCTCGTGTTCGTTGGCATGACCGTCGTCGCCGTGGTGGTGCTGGTGCTCGTCGGCATGGCCGTCGTCGCCGTGATGGTGTTCGTGTTCGTCGGCATGGCCGTCGTCACCATGATGATGCTGGTGCTCGCTTTCGTGCGGCTCGTGGGACGGGTCGTCGGCCCAGGTCGTGCCGGCGGCCAGGGTCAGGGCGGCGAACAGTGCCACCAGGAAACGGGTCGATCTGTTCATGGTTCAGTGCTCTCTCGTCAGGTCACCTAGCGTGACGGAGTCAGATGTACCACATGCGAACGCGGGGAAACATCGGCTGGAGGGTGTCGGAACACGAAGATCGATAGCGGCGGTGCAGTGCGTCGGTCGCGCTGCCGGTCAGAGTTCCTTGTCGGCGTCGCCGCTCAGCAGGTTGTTTCCGCGATCGGAACGGGCGTCGGACAGCACCCGTTCTTCGATCGCCCGATCGACGCTGATATCAGTGACTTCGGTGGTGGGCGGCGGCGCCGTATCGGCATGCTGCGGTGCATTCGGGCCCGGCGTCCGAACGCCCGTGTCCTTCGCTTTCGCGCGCTCGACGATCCGCAGCCGATAGCTCGGCTCGGGCATGCTGATGCCGGCCTGGTCGAAAGCGTCCTTGACCCGCCGGATCGCCTCGCTGCGAACCTTGACGAAGTCGTACCGCCGCTGGTCGACCCAGCCGTAGCAACGGAGCGCCACGGTCGAGTCGCCCAGGCCCTCGATGATGACCAGTGTCGGCGGGTCATCGAGGATGCCCGGCAGCGCTTCCAATGCTTCCAGCGCGATCTGCTGGGCGACTCGCAGGTCGTGATCGCTGCCGATCCCGACGTCGAATTCGAAGCGGCGCTCGGGCCGACGCGTGTAGTTGATTATCACGGCCTTGAAGACGGTCGCGTTGGGAATGCGGACGTGGTTGCCTTCGGGCGAGAGCAGGATGGTCGCGCGCGATGTCAGCGTGACCACGTTGCCCAGCTGGCCGTCGACCTCGACGAGGTCGTTGACGCTGAACGGATTGCGCAGGCTCAGGAGAATGCTCGCGATGTAGTTCTCGACGGTGTCGCGCACCGCGAAGCCGATGGCCAGGCCGACGATCCCGGCCGCGCCGAGGATGGTGCCCAGGATTGCCGTGGCGTCGAGCAGAACCAGCGCGACGACCAGCCCCATCACCACGAACAGCAGATGGGTTGCCTGGCCGAGCAGGCCGGCAATGAAGACGTTGGGGGTGACCCGGCCGAACAGCCGCTGACGGCGACCGAGCCAGGCGCCGAGCAGCCAGAACAGGATGAAGACGCCCAGTGCGGCGACCAGCAGGGGCAGCGCGGAGAGAATCTCCTCGCCCGCCTCGGTCAGCGTCTGCCGGGTCGATTCGATTCGGCTGTCCAGGTCGCGGTTCACGACCAGGCTGTCCTGTACATCGACCACGCCGTCGACCTGCCCGGCCAGCCGGAGCGCGCGCGAGGCGGTGGCCATCGAATCGACCTCGCCGCCGAGTTCGACGACGCCGGCCGATACCGTCACCTCGATGTTCTCCAGCGGCTCCATCTCGGCGAAGATCCCTCGCAGGCGATCCTCGATTCCATGGTCGGTCTGCGGCGTCGATGTCTGCGAGATGCCGGTGGTCGGATCGTCCCGTTCGGATGCCGTCTGGGCCGCAACGGGTGATGTCGGGACGGAGGCCAGCAGCGCGAGCACGAGAAGCAGGAAGGGCATCCGTGTCGGTCGCGGGCGGATCGTTCCGGGCATCAGCGGTGCTCCAGGTCGGGCCGGTGCGTTGAAACGCTGGGACCCCGCTACGCTATCAGGTTGTCGGATCGCCTGCTGCTCCTGTCGGTCGACTCGACTCGGGGCGATCCAACTGGGCGATCCGTCACACTCCACCTGTTCGGCCGCGACATGGTTCGCGCAAGTTATTGATGAGCATGTAAAAATATCCGTTACACTGGTTTCATGCTGGAGCATCTCTCACAACGTGCACGGTTCCGCCAGTGGCTGCAGGAAGTCGCGGCCGGCAACGTGAGCGAGTATCCCGAGCCCTCCGATCTGCCCGAAGACGCCCGCACGATGCTCGAGACCGAGGACTCGGTGCGGCGCGAACTGCGGCAGATGCGCAACGATGTCGGCGTACTGCGCAAACGGCTGGCCGAGCTGGCCGAAGCCGACGCGGCGCGCGACGATGAAGAGTTGGTCCGCCAGCTGGCCGACCGGCTGCGTGAAGCGCGCCGTTCGACGCTATCGGCCGAAGTCAGCCAGGTCCAGTCGAGCAGCGAGTTCCAGAACGCCCTCGACGCGAAGCAGCGGGATCTCGACCACGCAAACGACCGCATCGCGCATCTCGAAGCCGAGCTCGAGCAGGCCCGGCGGACCTTGAACGGTGAGCAGAAGAAGCTGCTGCCCGTCGTTCGCTACGCATACCGGTTGCGGCGCCTGCTCCAGGAAATCTATGCCGACGGTGAACTGAACGACGACCACCGGGCCGCTATCATCGACCTGCTGAAAGCCGGTGGGGTGCCGGTCCATGGTGACCGGCAGCACGTCACCCGCAACTGAGCATCGCCGTCATGACCGCAGTTGCATCACATGCTTGAACGTTGCATGGCGTTCGCGTCATCGTCGAGGCCGTGAACCTTTCCTTCGCAACCGCGCCCGGCCGTACGCCGGGCCTGAGGCTGCTCGGTGGGTCGACCTACGCCGTGCGGCCGCTGAAACGCGCTCGGAAGTGATCGGCGGGCTCGGGTCCGGGCGGGGTCGCGACGATCAGTCCTGGGCGTCCAGCCAGAGTTCGATCAGGTAGCGTGCGATCGAATCATGGCGCGGCAGGCAGATCTCATCGTCTTCGCCCCAGGTGCCGGCAGCGCGAAGTTCGCCGGCGCTGAACCAGCGCGCATCCTCGAGTTCGTCGTCGTGTCGCTGGATGTCCAGGGTCCGGGCCGTGGCGTGGAACCCGAGCATCAGCGACGACG
>CAZJSH010000055.1:0-18323 GCA_964548715.1 uncultured Halomonas sp.
TTCCTGCATCGCCGTCGAAGGGCTGAACGCGCGCACGGTCGACCTGGTCCGGCGCTTTCACGGTGAGGCCGTGGCCGGGCTGGATCTCTTCGCGGTCACCGGCACCAACGGCAAGAGCTCGGTGGCCTGGCTGATGGCCCAGGCACTGGGCGGTGCCATGGTCGGCACCCTCGGCATCGGCCGGCCCGGCGCGATGGCCGAGTCTGACCACACCACCCCGGACCTGTTCACGACCTGGCGTGCGCTGGCCGAGCTGGCCGGCCAGGGCGTCGGGTCGGTGGCACTGGAAGCCTCGTCGCACGCGCTGGACCAGGGCCGCCTTGCCGGGCTGACCTTCACGGCCACGGCCTTCACCAATCTCGGCCACGACCATCTCGATTACCACCTCACGCGCGAGGCCTACGGCGCGGCCAAGGCCCGGCTTTTCCTCGATCACGCCAGCCGCCGCCAGTGGATCAATCTCGATGACCCGTTCGGCCGCATGCTGGCCTCGAACCTGCGCGAGCGCGACGGCCTGCGGACCTACGCGCTGGATCCGTCGCGCGGCGCCGACGTGACGGCCGAGATCCGCCGCGCCGATCTCGACGGCCTGGCCCTGACCCTGCACCTGCCCGGCGGTCCGGTCGAGGCCGAGACGCCGTTGATCGGTCGGGTCAACGTGCTGAACCTGATGGTCGTGGCCGGCGAACTGGCGGAGCGCGGATTCGACGGGCCGACGATCGCCGAGCGGCTGGCGGCGCTCGTGCCGGTGCCGGGCCGGATGAACCGGGTCGACGGCGCAGACCGCCGCGTGATCATCGACTACGCCCACACGCCGGACGCGCTGGAGAGCGCGCTGGCTGCGCTGCGTCCGCTGACCGGTGGGCAGCTTTTCTGCGTGTTCGGCTGCGGCGGTAACCGTGATCGCGCCAAGCGCCCGGAGATGGGCCGGATCGCCGAATCCCTGGCCGACCGGGTAATTCTGACCGACGACAACCCGCGGCACGAAGACGGGCTGGCCATCGTTCGCGAGATCCAGGCCGGCATGCAGCGGCCGGAGCGTTCGCGAGTGATGCGCGATCGCGCCGAGGCGATCCGGCTGGCGATCCGCGAGGCCGGGTCCGACGACGTGGTGCTGGTGGCCGGCAAGGGCCACGAGCGCGAGCAGGTGGTCGGCGACACGGTCCGGCCGTTCTCCGACTTCGACGCGGTGCGGGCCGCGCTGGAGGAGGCGGCATGATGCGTTTCGACCTCGCCACCGCCGCGCGGATCACCGGCGGCCGCGTCGCCGGCCCAGGCGCGACCTTCGAGGGCGCCGTGATCGATTCGCGTCGGGTGCGCGCCGGGCAGCTGTTCTGTGCGCTGACCGGGGAGCACGTGGACGGACACGATTTCGTCGCTTCTGCAGCAAAGGCCGGTGCCGCTGCCGCGCTGGTCGATCGGGAGGTCGCGGTCGACCTGCCGCAGCTGGTCGTCGACAACGTCGCCCGGGCGCTCGGCCAGCTGGCCGCGGCCTGGCGCGAGTCGCTGGACGTCGCGGTCGTCGGCATCACCGGCAGCAACGGAAAGACCACGGTCAAGAACCTGGTCGCCGGCGTGCTCGGCCGGGTCGGGCCGACGCTGGCGACCGAGGGCAACCTGAACAACGAACTGGGCGTGCCGCTGACGCTGGCGCGCCTCGGTCGCGAGCATCGCTTCGCGGTCGTCGAGATGGGTTGCGGACAGCCCGGCGACATCGATTACCTGGCCCGCCTGGCGCGGCCGACGGTCGGTATCGTGACCAACGCCGGCCCGGCCCACCTCGAGCGCCTCGGCAGCGTCGAGGGCGTGGCCCGTTGCAAGGGCGAACTGTTCGAAACCGTCGGCGAGCTGCGCGGGAACGACGGCACCGTGGTGATCAACCGCGACGACCCGTTCTGCGAGGCCTGGATCGAACGCGCCGGGAACGCCGGCGTCCTGACCTTCGGCCGCGACGCGTCGGCCGACATCCACCTGATCGACGACGACGGGGCGCCGCGCCTGGATACGCCGCAGGGCGCGATCGAACTGCACCTGGCGCTGCCCGGCGCGCACAACCGCGCGAATGCCGCTGCGGCCACCGCCGCGGCGCTGGCGCTGGGCGTGCCGAACGAGGTCATCGAGGCCGGGCTGGCCGCCGTCCACGGCGTGCCCGGCCGTCTCGACGTGCGCCACATGGACGGCGGCTGGACGCTGATCGACGACACCTACAACGCCAATCCGGCCTCGCTGTATGCCGCGATGGCCGTGCTCGCCGAGCAGCCCGGCGAACGCTGGCTGGTGCTCGGCGACATGGCCGAGCTCGGCGAGGACAGCGACAAGCTGCACGCCGAGGTGGGCAGTGCAGCGGCCGGATTCGGCGTCACGCGGCTCTATGCCACCGGCCTGCACGCGACCCGCGCCGCTGTGGCTTTCGGGCGCCGCGGCGAAGCCTTCGACTCGACCGAGGGACTGGCCGAGGCGCTGAACGACGCGGTCCACCAGGGCGTGGTCTGCCTGGTCAAGGGCTCCCGCTCGGCGCACATGGAAGACGTGATCGCACGGCTGATGCACCGACAGGCGAACGGTGAGGGCGAGGCATGTTGATCTGGCTGCTCGAGGACTGGCTTTCGCTGGACGTCGCGCTGTTCGGCTTCATCACCTTCCGCACCATCATGGCGGCACTGACCGCGCTGGCCGTGTCGCTGATCGTCGGCCCGATCTTCATCCGGTTCCTGGTCTCGCGCAAGCTCGGTCAGCCGATCCGCGAGGTCGGCCCGCAGACCCATTTCGACAAGCAGGGCACGCCGACCATGGGCGGTGCGCTGATCCTGATCTCGATCGTCCTTGCCACGCTGCTGTGGGCGGACCTGGCGAACCGCTACGTCTGGACCGTGCTGTTCACGACCAGTGCGTTCGGCGCGATCGGCTTCGTCGACGACTGGCGCAAGCTCAAGTACAACGACTCGGCCGGCATCTCTGCGGCGGCCAAGTACACGCTGCAATCCGTCGCCGCGCTGGTCGCGGCGGTCTTCCTGTACAGCACCGCCGACGTGCCCGGCGCCACCGAGCTGCTGGTGCCGTTCTTCAAGGACGTCGCGGTGCCGATGGGCCTGGGCTTCGTGGTGCTGACCTACTTCTGCATCGTCGGCTCGTCGAACGCGGTCAACCTGACCGACGGACTGGACGGGCTGGCGATCGTCCCGGCGGTGATGGTGGCGATCGGGCTGGGCATCTTCGCCTATGCGGTCGGCAACGCGATCTTCGCCGACTACCTCGGATTTCCGTTCATTCCGGGCGCCGGCGAGGTCGCGATCTTCTGCGCCGCACTGGCCGGTGCCGGCCTGGGTTTCCTTTGGTTCAACACCTACCCGGCGCAGGTGTTCATGGGCGACATCGGCGCGCTGGCCGTCGGCGCCGCGCTCGGCGTCGTCGCCGTCATCGTTCGCCAGGAGCTGGTTTTCGTGCTGATGGCCGGCATCTTCGTGATCGAAACGGTGTCGGTGATCCTGCAGGTCGCCTCGTACAAGCTGACCGGCAAGCGGATCTTCCGGATGGCGCCGATCCACCATCATTTCGAGCTCAAGGGCTGGCCCGAGCCGAAGGTCATCGTCCGGTTCTGGATCATCGCCGTGGTGTTGGTCCTGGTCGGCCTCGCCACCTTGAAGGTGCGCTGATGGGGGCCGTGCGCAGACAGGCTCGACGGCACGGCGAACCGGCCCGCTCGGCCGGCTACGACCGTCCGCTGGTGCTGGCCATGCTGGCACTGCTGGGTATCGGCATCGTCATGGTCGCCTCGACTTCGGTGGCGGTGGCCGAGAAGTACTCGGTCGGCGAATGGCACTTCCTCAGCCGGCACGTGATCTTCGTGCTGCTCGGGCTGGGTCTGGCCGCGGGCTTCCAGTGGGTCGACTCGCGCTGGCTGGAAAAGAGCGGCCGGCTGTGCCTGGTCGCCTCGCTGTTCCTGCTGGCGCTGGTGTTCGTGCCCGGGCTCGGCGTGACCGTCAACGGCGCCCAACGCTGGATCAACCTCGGCATCACGCGCTTCCAGGCGGTCGAGGCGGTCAAGCTGCTGGTCATCGTCTATGTCGCCGGCTACCTGGCGCAGCGGCCGATGTTGTCGACCGCCGGGTTCTCCGAAACGCTCAAGCCGTTGCTGGTCGGCGCGCTGCTTGCCGCGGTGCTGCTGCAGCAGCCGGACATGGGCTCGGCGCTGGTGATCATGGCGATCATCGGCGGTATGGTCTGGCTGGCCGGCGCGGCGTGGAAGTACCTGACGCTGCTGGGTCTCAGTGCGCTGCCGCTGGTCACCTTCGCGGCGCTTGAGCCTTACCGCTTCCGTCGCATCGCGATTCTCGGCGACCCGTTCTCCGATCCTTACAACGCCGGCTTCCAGCTGGTCCAGGCGCTGATCGCCGTCGGCCGCGGTCAGGTCACCGGGGTCGGCCTGGGCTCCAGCGTGCAGAAGCTGTTCTACCTGCCCGAGGCGCACACCGATTTCATCTTCGCGATCCTGGCCGAAGAGCTGGGCCTGATCGGGATCCTCGGCGTGCTGGCACTGTTCGGGGTGCTGGTCTTCCGGATCTTCGTCATCGGCCTGAAGGCGCAGCGCGCCGAGCGGCCGTTCGCGGCGTTCGTCGCGTTCGGCGTCGGCCTGTGGCTCGGCCTGCAGGCCCTGGTCAGCATCGGCGTGAATCTCGGCGTTCTGCCGACCAAGGGCCTGACGCTGCCGCTGGTGTCGGCCGGTGGCTCGAGCCTGCTGATGACGCTGGCCGCGCTCGGCCTGGTGCTGCGCATCGGCTGGGAGCTGGACCGCGCCCAACTCGCCCGGCCGCGCCGGCGCAAGGACTGGGCGGCATGAGGGTCACCATTCTCGCCGGCGGTACCGGAGGGCACATCGTGCCGGGGCTGGCCGTGGCCAGTGAGCTGCGCGCCGGCGGCGTCGACGTGCGCTGGCTCGGCACGCCGCACGGTCTGGAGAACCGGCTGGTGCCGAACGCCGGCATCGAGCTCGACCGGGTCGCGATCACCGGTTTGCGCGGCCGCGGCCTGCTCGGCTGGCTGGCCGCGCCGTTCCGCGTCTTGCGCGCGCTGTTCCAGGCCCGCCGGATCCTCAAGCGCCACCGTCCCGACTGCGCGCTGAGCATGGGTGGCTACGCCGCGGGCCCGGCCGGCGTCGCGGCCCGCACGCTGCGCATCCCGCTGGTGCTTCATGAGCAGAACAGCGTGGCCGGTCTGACCAACCGGCTTCTGGCACCGCTGGCGCGGATCCGCTGCACCGGCTTTCCCGACACCCTTTCGAACGCCCGCGTGACCGGCAACCCGGTGCGCGCGGAGATTTCCGGACTGCCGGCCCCAGCCGACCGATTCCACGCGCGCAGCGGCCCGCTGCGCCTGCTGGTGATCGGCGGCAGCCAGGGCGCGGCGATCTTCAACCAGGTGGTGCCCGAGGCCCTGGCCCGGCTGCCGTCACATGAACGCCCCGTGATCCGGCATCAGGCCGGTCGACAACTGCAGCCGGCCCAGAACAACTACACCCAGGCCGGTGTCGATGCGGAGGTCGTCGAGTTCATCGACGACATGGCGGCAGCCTGGGCCTGGGCCGATTTTGCGATCTGCCGATCGGGCGCATTGACCGTGGCCGAGCTGGCCGCCGCCGGCGTGCCGGCAATCCTGGTGCCGTTTCCCGCCGCCGTCGACGATCACCAGACCGGCAATGCCCGGTACCTGGCCGACGCCGACGCGGCCTGGCTGATGCCGCAGCCCGGGTTCACGCCCGAGGCGCTGGCCGAGCGGGTCGCCGGGCTGGACCGGACGACGCTGCTGCCGATGGCCGAGCGTGCCCGTGCGCGGGCTCATTTCGACGCCGCGCAGCAGGTCGCCACGGCCTGCCGGGAGGTGATGGCATGACGCCCGGTTTGACGTCCGACCCCCGCCCGGCGCCGAGCCTGATGCACCGCGTTCGCCGGATTCACTTCGTCGGCATCGGCGGGGCCGGCATGAGCGGTATCGCCGAGGTGCTGGCCCATCTCGGCTTCGAGGTCAGCGGCAGCGACCTGCGCGATTCGGCCACCGTCCGTGCGCTGCGCGAGGCCGGCATCCGGATCGCGATCGGCCATGACGCGGCGGCCGTGGCCGGTGCCGACGTGGTCGTGGCGTCGGCGGCCGTACCGGACGACAACCCCGAGCTGGAAGCGGCCCGCGTGGCGCGGATTCCGGTGGTGCCGCGCGCCGAGATGCTCGGCGAATTGATGCGCTTCCGCCAGGGTATCGCGGTGGCGGGCACTCACGGCAAGACCACCACCACCTCGCTGATCGCCAGCCTGCTCGCCGCCGCCGACATGGACCCGACCTTCGTCATCGGCGGGTTGGTCAACGCCTTCGGCTCGCACGCCCGGCTCGGCCAGGGCCGTTACCTGGTCGCCGAGGCCGACGAGTCCGACGCCTCGTTCCTGCTGCTGCAGCCGGTGATCTCGGTCGTGACCAATATCGACCGCGACCATCTCGATGCCTACCAGGGCAGCTTCGACCGGCTCCAGCAGGCGTTCCTGGAATTCCTGCACCACCTGCCGTTCTTCGGTGTGGCGGTGCTGTGCATCGACGATCCGCACGTTGCCGAGCTGGTGCCCGACGTCGGCCGGACCACGGTCACCTACGGGACCCACCCCGACGCCGACGTCCGCGCCACCGATATCCGCCAGGACGGCCGGACCATGGCCTTCGACCTGTGGCTCCCGGGCCGCGACGAGGCGCTGCCGGCACGGCTGAGCCAGCCGGGCCGGCACAACGTGATGAACGCGCTGGGCGCGGCCGCGGTGGCCTGGGAAGTCGGCGCCAGCAAGGACGCCATCGGCGGTGGGCTCGACGGCTTTGCCGGCATCGGCCGGCGCTTCGCGGAGGTCGGCGAGCACGCCTTCACGCACGGCCGCGCAGCCGTGTTCGAGGACTACGGCCACCACCCGACCGAGCTCGACGTGGTGCTGCAGGCCGCGCGCGGCGGCTGGCCGGACCGTCGCATCGTCCTGGTGTTCCAGCCGCATCGTTACACCCGTACGCGGGATCAGTTCGATGCCTTCGCACGGGTACTGGCCGAGGTCGACGAGATCGTTCTCACCGACATCTATGCCGCCGGTGAAGCGCCGGTGCCCGGGATTTCGTCCGACGCGCTGGCCACCGCCGTGGAGGCGCGCGGTCCGGCGCGGGTACATCGCGTGGCCGGCGTCGACGACGTTCCGGCGGCGCTGAACGACCGGGTCCGCGACGGCGACCTGGTGTTGATCATGGGCGCAGGCGACATCGGCCGGGTGCCGGAGCTGCTGCAGGAGGCCGCGGCATGAGCGCCTTCGACGCGGCACGCTTCGGACGGGTCGGGCTGGCGCTGGGCGGCGACAGTGCCGAGCGGGCGATCTCGCTGAGAAGCGGGCGCGCCGTGGCCGGGGCCTTGGCACGGCTCGGTGCCGATGTCGTCGAGCTCGACGGTGTTCGAGCGACGGTCGAGGCTGCGGCCGCCGGTCGTATCGATTGCGTGTTCAATGTGCTGCACGGTCGCGGCGGCGAGGACGGCTGCCTCCAGGGCGCGCTGGCCGCGCTCGCGGTGCCGGTGACCGGCTCCGGCGTATTGGCGTCGGCGCTGGCCATGGACAAGCTGCAGACCAAGCGGGTCTGGCGCGCCTGCGGCCTGCCGACACCCGACTGGCAGGTGGCCGAGTCGCCCGACGAGGCCGCCGACATCGCCGAAACACTGCCGACGCCGCTGTTCGTCAAGCCCGCTCGCGAAGGCTCCAGTGTCGGCATGCGCCGAGTCGACGTGCCCGACCAGCTGGCCGACGCGCTGGCCAATGCGCTGGACCACGACCGCCAGGTGCTCGTCGAGCGGTTGGTCGATGGTCCCGAGTACACCGCCAGCATGCTCGGCGACGCCGTGCTGCCGCTGATCCGGATCGAAACACCGCGCGATTTCTACGACTACGACGCCAAATACGCCAGCAAAGATACCCGGTATCACTGCCCCTGCGGTCTCGACGAAGAAACCGAGCAGGCCCTCGCGGCGCTGGCCCGCGAGGCCTTCGAGGTACTCGGTTGCGGCGGTTGGGGCCGGGTCGACTTCCTGCTCGACGTTGACGGCCTGCCGTGGCTGCTGGAGGCCAACACCGTGCCGGGCATGACCGATCACTCGCTGGTGCCGATGGCCGCAAAGGCTGCAGGGCTGGACTTCGACACGCTGGTCGGCCGCATTCTCGAAACCGCCGCCGACGGGGAGGTCGCCGCATGAATCGCGGACTCTGGATGCTGATGACGCCGACGGCGCTGGCCGTGCTGGCTGCCGCGGTCTGGATGTTCGGCGGCTGGCAGGACCCCGAGCGCTGGCCGATCAACTGGCTGGATGTCGAAGGGCAGCTCGAGCGGACGACCTCGGCCCAGGTCCGGGCCGCGGTGGCCGCGGAGGCGCGGCGCGGATTCTTCGTGATCGACGTCGATCAGGCCCGGCAGGCGGTCGAGGACCTGCCGTGGGTGGCTGGTGCCACGGTCAGTCGCGAATGGCCGGATGCGCTGACCGTCGAAGTGCGCGAGCACCACCCGGTGGCGCGCTGGAACGAAAGCGCGCTGGTCAGCCGGGAAGGTGAAGTGTTCGAGGTCGCCGGCACGGTCGGCATGCAGGGACTGGTCCAGCTGCGCGGACCGGACGCCCGCCGCGCCGATGTTTTCGAGACCTGGCAGACGCTGACTCGAAGCATGCACGCAGCCGGCGTCGAGATCGCCCGGGTCGAACTCAACCGGCGCGGTGCCTGGACGCTGGTCCTCGACACCGGCTGGGAACTTCTGCTCGGCCGCGAACAGCTCGAACTGCGGGTCGATCGCTTTCTTGCCGTGCAGGGCCGTCTGGCGCAGCTGCCCGGCGTTCGGCGCATCGACCTCCGGTATCCGAACGGGCTGGCTGTGAGCCGGCGCGAGATTCCCAACTCCGAATTGGCGGTGCGCGGCGAGACACCGCGCCGCACCGCGCCGCACAGGGACGAAGATCATGGCTAGGAAAACCGACAAGTCGCTGGTCGTCGGTCTGGACATCGGGACCAGCAAGATCGTCGCCATCGTCGGCGAGATCCAGGCCGACGGCGGCGTGGAAGTCATCGGACTCGGCTCGCACGCCTCGCGCGGGCTCAAGCGCGGCATGGTCGTCGATATCGAATCGACCGAGCAGTCGATCCAGCGCGCGGTCGAGGAGGCCGAACTGATGGCCGACTGCGAAATCCACTCGGTGTTCGCCGGCATCGCCGGCACTCACGTCTCGTCGCGCCAGTCGCACGGCGCGGTGGCCATCCGAGACTCCGAGGTCACCGATTCCGACGTCGAGCGGGTCCTGGAGTCGGCACGCGCCGTGGCGATTCCGGCCGACCAGCGCATCCTCCACGTGCTGCCCAAGGGCTACGTCATCGATTCCACCGACGGCATCCGCCAGCCGGTCGGCATGTCCGGCGTGCGGCTCGAGGTTCAGGTCCATCTGGTCACGGCGGCCAACAGCGCGGTCCAGAACGTGACCAAGTGCGTCGCGCGCTGCGGGCTGCAGGTCGACGACCTGATCCTGCATTCGCTGGCATCGGCCGAGTCGGTGCTGAGCGAGGACGAGAAGGAGCTCGGCATCGGCCTGATCGACATCGGCGCCGGCACCACCGACATCGCGGTGTTCGCCGAGGGCGCGATCCAGCACACCGCGTGCATTCCGATCGCCGGCGACCTGGTCACCAGCGACATCGCCGTGGCGTTGCGGACGCCGACGCTGCACGCCGAGGAAATCAAGATCAAATATGCCTGCGCGCTCGAACAGCTGGCCGCCAGCGACGAGACGCTGCAGGTGCCGTCGGTGGGCGACCGCCCGCCGCGCCGGCTCGAGCGACAGACGCTGGCCCAGGTGGTCGAGGCGCGCTACCGCGAGTTGTTCCATCACGTCCAGAAACAGCTGCGCCAGTCCGGCTGCGAGAACCTGGTCCCGGCCGGCCTGGTCCTGACCGGCGGCGGCGCGCGGATGGAAGGTGTGGTCGAACTTGCCGAGGAAATCATGCACATGCCGGTGCGCCTCGGCGCGCCGCAACACATTCGCGGCCTGTCCGAGGTCGTCGACAACCCGATCCACGCCACCGGCGTCGGCCTGCTGCTCAGGGGCAGCAAGCTCGATCGCCCGCGTCACGGCGGCTTGGGGCGCAGCAGCTCCGGCGGCATGGTGTCGCGGCTCAAGCAGTGGTTCCAGGGGGAATTCTGAGGATGTGTCCCCTTCAATTCATTCAAGCATGCGGTTCGAGCCGGATGCGGCGCAAAGCACCCAGCAAGAAGGTGCGCGCCGCGTCTTTTTCCGGCCCCGCATTTCTCAACGGCGAGCAACAGGAGAACCATCATGGCATTTGAACTCATCGAAAACTACACACCGAGCGCGACCATCAAGGTCCTCGGCATCGGCGGAGGCGGCGGCAACGCCGTCAACCAGATGGTCGAGGCCAGCATCGAGGGCGTCGAATTCGTGTCGGTCAATACCGACGCGCAGGCGCTGAAGAGCTTTTCCGGCAAGAGCACGCTGCAGATCGGCTCGAACGTGACCAAGGGCCTCGGCGCCGGGGCCAACCCCGAAGTCGGCCGGCAGGCCGCGCTGGAGGATCGCGACCGGGTCGCCGAACTGCTGGAGGGCTCGGACATGGTGTTCATCACCGCCGGCATGGGCGGCGGCACCGGGACGGGCGCGGCGCCGGTCATCGCCCAGACCGCCAAGGAGATGGGCATCCTGACTGTCGCCGTGGTCACCAAGCCGTTCCCGTTCGAAGGCCAGCGCCGCTTGGGCGTGGCCCAGCAGGGCATCGACGAGCTCGGTCACCACGTCGATTCGCTGATCACCATTCCGAACAGCAAGCTGCTCAGCGTACTCGGCCCCGATATCACCCTGCTCAACGCGTTCAAGGCTGCCAACCAGGTGCTCTCGGGCGCGGTTCAGGGGATCGCCGAGCTGATCACAAGGCCGGGCCTGATCAACGTCGATTTCGCCGACGTGCGCACCGTGATGTCCGAGATGGGCATGGCGATGATGGGTTCCGGCAGCGCGACCGGTCAGGACCGCGCGCTGATGGCCGCCCAGTCGGCGATCGGCTCGCCGTTGCTCGAGGACATCAACCTGGCCGGCGCCTGCGGCATCCTGGTCAATGTCACTGCCGGGATGAACCTGTCGATGCGTGAGTTCGAGGAAGTCGGTACGACCATCGCCGACCTGGCCAGCGAGGACGCCACGGTCGTCATGGGGACCGTGATCGATCCGGATATGAACGACGAAATCCGGGTCACCGTGGTGGCCACCGGGCTCGGCCACAAGCGCATCGAACGCGAGAAGCCGATGAAACTGGTCCGGACCGGAACCGACGATCGGCCGGTGTTCAGCGAGGACGACGACGAGCCGCAGACGCAGCGCGGTCGGACCGCAGCGGCTCAGGCGGGCGGCAGCAGTTCGCATGGCGCCGGGCACGAACGCGCCGGCCGTTCGGAGGCCGAGCAGAAGGAGTTCGACTATCTCGACATCCCGGCTTTCCTCCGCAACCAGGCGGACTGACGAGCGGAAGCGGATCGGGCGCGGTCGTTTCGCGGGCCGGCTACGCGTTCATCGATCGGGGCCGGGCCGGCGCCGATCCCGGGGCGACCACTCGCCGGGTCGCTTCGGGCACGCCGGCCCGTTGTTTTTTCGCCACGAATGTTGCAGGAATGTGGCAGAAACGCGTCGGGAACAAGGATGCTGTGCTAGTATCCAAGGGTTATCGTCTCCAAAGACCGCCCGTGATCCAGCAACGTACCCTCAAGAACGTCATCCGAGCGACCGGCGTCGGCATGCATTCCGGCGAAAAGGTCGTAATGACGCTGCGCCCGGCGCCGGCCAACACCGGCATCGTGTTCCGCCGCGTCGATCTGGATCCGGCCTTCGAAATCCGCGCCGAGCCGCACAGCGTCGGCGACACCGCGCTGTCGACCACGCTGGTCGGCGCCAACGGGGTGCGTGTGGCGACGATCGAACACCTGATGTCGGCCCTGGCCGGTCTCGGTATCGATAACCTCTACGTCGACCTGACGGCCTCGGAAGTGCCGATCATGGATGGCAGTGCAGGGCCTTTCGTGTTCCTGATCCAGTCGGCCGGAATATCCGAGCAGAACGCACCGAAGCGCTTCATCCGGATCCGCAAGTCGGTCACGCTGGAGGACGGCGACAAGTGGGTCCGGTTCGAACCCTACGACGGCTTCGCGGTGGATTTCGAAATCCACTTCGACCACCCGGTGTTCCGCCGCCGCAACTGCCGCATCGAACTCGACTTCTCGACCACCTCCTACCTGAAGGAAGTGGCCCGTGCCCGGACCTTCGGCTTCATGCGCGACATCGAGTACCTGCGCCAGCGCAACCTGGTGCTCGGCGGCAGCCTCGATAACGCCGTGGTCGTCGATGACTATCGGGTGCTGAATGCCGACGGCCTGCGCTACGACGACGAGTTCGTCAAACACAAGGCACTGGACGCGATCGGCGACCTCTACCTGCTGGGCGCCAGCCCGCTGGGCCGGTTCTCCGGCTACAAGTCCGGCCATGAACTGAACAACCTGCTGCTGCGCCAGATTCTGGCCGACCGGACGGCGTGGGAAAGTGTCACCTTCGACGACCCCGTCCGCGCTCCGATCTCTTACCTCCAGCCCGCGCAGGCGTTCTGAGAACCTCCGCGCGGCGAGCGACTCGCTGCGTTACACGTCCTGCTGGGTTGCTACGATGATCACGCGAACGCCGGAAAGCGGCGTCGGCCAGAGCCGGCGTGCGGCGTCGAGCAGGGCCGCCTGCTGCAGCCGGGCCTGGGTCGCCCAGGCCGGTGTCGGCGCGGCCAGCACCAGGATGTCGTTCTCGACGCAGGCCACCCGGACTCTGCCGCGCATCGTTTCCGGCAGCATCGGATCCAGCCGCTCGTTCAGGGCGAGATAGGCTTCGGCGCGCCGCAGCGCCTGGCGCAGGCCGCCGGGCTGTCCGGAGGCGCTTCGGGTGATCTCGCGGACGCTGCGCGCCCGGGTTTCGCGTTTGCCGGCCATGACCGCCATTGTAGGTCCGACCCGGTGCCGGCGTGTCCGATTGGCTAGAATGGCGGGATCGATTCCGGGCGTCGGAGGCCGGGGCCGCCTTGCGGTTCGCTCCGGATGCCCCAATTCTCGCAGACGCCGGGCAATTGTCTGGCGACCCGGACATCAACGCAATGGATGCACCATGCTGAAGTCAATGATCACCAAGCTGGTCGGCAGTCGCAACGACCGGCTCCTGAAGCAGCTGCAGAAGGACATCGTCCGGATCAATGATCTGGAAGAAGAAATCCAGGCGCTGACCGACGAGCAGCTCAAGGCCAAGACCGACGAATTCAAGCAGCGTCACGCCGACGGCACTTCACTGGATGACCTGCTGCCGGAGGCTTTCGCCGTGGTCCGGGAAGCTGCGCTTCGCTCGGTCGGCATGCGTCACTTCGACGCCCAGTTGGTCGGCGGCATGGTCCTCCACCAGGGCAAGATCGCCGAGATGAAGACCGGCGAAGGCAAGACCCTGGTCGCCACGCTGCCGGTCTACCTCAACGCGCTGGCCGGCAAGGGCGTCCACGTGGTCACCGTCAACGATTACCTGGCCCGGCGCGACGCGGAATGGATGGGGCCGGTATATCGCGCGCTCGGTTTCGAAGTCGGCGTTTCGGTCCCGGGCCTGACGCCGGCCGCCAAGCGGGCGGCGTATGCCTGCGACATCACCTACGGCACCAACAACGAGTTCGGCTTCGACTACCTGCGAGACAACATGGCCTTTTCGCAGGAGCAGAAGGTCCAGCGCGACCCGTTCTTCGCGATCGTCGACGAAGTCGACTCGATCCTGATCGACGAGGCGCGCACGCCGCTGATCATCTCCGGCCCTGCCGACGAGGGCCCGGAAATGTATGTCAAGATCAACCGCATCGTGCCGGAGCTGACCGTCCAGGAAGAAGAGGACGGGCCGGGCGATTTCTCGCTGGACGAGAAGTCCAAGCAGGTCCACCTGAGCGAAGAGGGCATGGCGCACGTCGAAGGCCTGCTGACCCGGGCCGGGCTGCTGGAGGCCGAAGAGAGCCTGTACGACGCCTCGAATCTGGCGCTGGTTCACACCCTCAACGCCTGCCTGCGCGCGCACCATCTGTTCAACCGCGACGTCGACTACATCATCAACGACGGCGAGGTCGTGATCGTCGATGAATTCACCGGGCGGACCATGCCTGGCCGCCGCTGGTCCGACGGCTTGCATCAGGCCATCGAGGCCAAGGAAGGCGTGCCGATCCAGCGCGAGAACCAGACGCTGGCCTCGATCACTTTCCAGAACTACTTCCGGCTGTATGACAAGCTGGCCGGCATGACCGGCACAGCCGACACGGAAGCCTACGAGTTTCAGTCGATCTACGGTCTGGAAGTGGTCGCGATCCCGACTCACAAGCCGATGATCCGCGACGATCGCGCCGACCTGGTGTTCCTGACGCCGGCTGAGAAGTACCAGGCCATCATCGATGACATCGTCGAGCGCACCGCCAACGGCCAGCCGGTGCTGGTCGGGACGACCTCGATCGAGACCTCGGAGTTGCTGTCGCGCGAGCTGAAGAAGGCGAAGATCAAGCACGAGGTACTCAACGCCAAGCAGCATGAACGCGAGGCGCCCATCATCGCCCAGGCCGGGCGTCCGGGTGCCGTGACCATCGCCACCAACATGGCAGGCCGCGGAACCGACATCGTGCTCGGCGGAAGTCTCGATGCCGAACTCGCCGAGCTCGGCGACGCGCCCGAGGAGAAGATCAAGGCGGTGAAGGAGGAGTGGCGGAAGCGGCACGACACCGTGCTCGAGGCCGGCGGTCTGCACATCATCGGCACCGAGCGCCACGAGTCGCGGCGCATCGACAACCAGCTGCGCGGCCGCTCCGGACGCCAGGGCGATCCGGGCTCGAGCCGCTTCTACCTGTCGCTGGAAGACAACCTGATGCGCATTTTCGCCTCCGACCGGCTCGGCGGCATGATGCAGAAGCTCGGCATGCAGGACGGCGAGGCGATCGAACACCCCTGGGTGACGCGCGCGATCGAGAACGCCCAACGCAAGGTCGAGGCGCACAACTTCGACATGCGCAAGAACCTGCTCGAGTTCGACGACGTGGCCAACGACCAGCGTCGTGTCATCTACGCCCAGCGCAATGAACTGATGGAAGCCGAAGAAATCGGCGAGTTCATCGCCGAGATCAAGGACGAAGTGTTCAGCGACCTGTTCGCGCGCTACATTCCGCCGGGTTCGATCGATGACCAGTGGGACCCGGAAGCCCTGGAAAAGACGCTGGAAAGCGACTTCGGTCTCGATGCGCCGGTCCGAAAGTGGCTGGAGGAAGACGACGATCTGGACGAGGACGGCCTGCGCAAGAAGGTCTTCGAGGTTGTCGACGCCCATTTCGCGGCCAAGGAAGAGCAGACCGGCGAGAAGGTCATGCGCCATTTCGAGAAGGCCGTGATGCTGAACGTGCTCGACCAGCAGTGGAAGGAGCACCTGGCCAGCATGGACTACCTGCGCCGCGGCATCGGCCTGCGGGCGCACGCCCAGAAGAAGCCGCAGCAAGAGTACAAGCGCGAAGGCTTCGAGATGTTTACCGAGATGCTCGGCAACGTCCGCTACGAAGTCATGCGCATCCTGGCGCGCGTCCAGGTCAGGAGCGACGAGGACGTCGAGGCCGTGGACCAGCAGCGTCGCCGCGAGCAGCCGATGGAGTTCAAACACCAGCAGGCCGGTAACCTGGCCACCGCCGGTGCGGCCGCCGGCGCCGGCGCCGCAGCAGGCGGTCAGGCTTCTGCACCGGGCAGCGCGGCGACCCCTGAAACCTTCGTCCGCGACGGACGCAAGATCGGCCGCAACGAGCCGTGTCCGTGCGGGTCGGGCAAGAAGTACAAGCAGTGCCACGGGAAGATCGACTAGGGGTCGACGCTTTCTCCGGATTGAAGAACGCCCCGGTTGGTTGGCCGGGGCGTTTTTCGTTTTCGACCTTCGCGGCGGACCGTTTCTGACCGGCTTGTTCGATGTCTTTGAATTTCTTTTGCGGAAAAACGGCAGACCGACAGATGCGCAGCCCTGGCGGACGGTAGAAACCTAACCGTCGACCATCTTCCCGGCAGGATCGATCAACTCCAACCGCCGGAACGCGACGCCCGCCTGGGTTCGGTTCCGGACGCCGAGCCGCTGGAAGATCTCGCTCATGTGGGCCTTGACGGTGCGCTCCTGGATGCCGAGGTCGTCGGCGATCTGCTTGTTGAGCTGGCCGTCGGCGACGCGGGCAAGGACCTTGTACTGCTGCGGGGTGAGCTGGCCGATGCGTTGGGCCAGGACGGCATCTTCGTCGTCGGCGTGTTCGGCGTCGACCGCCGAAGCAAGGCGTTCGGGAATCCAGGTGCGGCAATCGAGCACGGCCTGGATGGCGGTACCCAGTTCGTCCAGGCCGGCGCTCTTCGGGATGAAGCCCGCCGCGCCGTGGTCCAGCGCGCGGCGGATGACGCGGGGATCTTCATTGGCCGAGACCACGACCACCGCGACTTCGGGATGCAGGCCGCGGAGCCGGGCCAGCCCGGCCAGCCCCTGGCTGCCGGGCATGTGCAGGTCGAGCAGGACCAGGTCGATCGGCGCATGCTCGAGGAGTCGCTCAAGCGTGGTGTCGAAGTCGGGGGCTTCGAGCAGTTCGGCGCGCTCGACGGTCGCGGTCACCGCCTGGGCCAGTGCGGCCCGGAACAGCGGGTGATCGTCGGCAATGACGATTCGGAGCATCCGGAAGATCGCGCGAGGGATTCCTCCGAAGGATACGCGCTCGCGGGTCCGAAGGCGAACCTAGTGGGCCACGGCGTGCGGCCCGACTACTGTACGGTCCAGCCGCCGTCGACGATCAGCGCCTGGCCGGTCATGTTGCGCGCGGCCGGCGAGACCAGGAACGCGGCGATGCCCGCCAGCTCCTCGAAGCTGATGAACACGCCTTTGGGCATCGGCTTGAGCATGATCGTCTCGACCACGGCGTCCTCGCTGAGCCCGTGCACCCGCGCCTGGTCGGCGATCTGCTTCTCGACCAGCGGGGTCTTCACGTAGGTCGGGCAGATGGTGTTGATGGTGATATCGGCATTGGCGGTCTCCAGTGCGATGACCTTGGAGAAGCCGATCAGGCCGTGCTTGGCGGCCACGTAGGCGCTCTTGTACGGGCTGGCGACCAGCGAGTGGATGGAGCCGATATTGACGACGCGGCCGAAGCCGTGCTCGCGCATGCCGGGCAGGACGGCGCGGGTCAGCCGGGCCACGCCGGTCAGCATGACCTGGACCAGCAGGTCCCACTTGTCGATCGGAAACTCTTCCAGCCGTGCGACGTGCTGCAGCCCGGCGTTGTTGACCAGCACTTCCACCGGTCCGTCCAGCCCGGCCAGGACCGCGGCGACCGAGTCGTCGTCGGTGACGTCCAGCGCATGGCCGCTCGCGCGGCCGCCGGCGGCGCGAAGGGTCTCGGCGGTGCGCTCGGCGGCAGCGGCGTCGAGGTCGGTGCAGATCAGTTCGTGGCCGTCGGCGGCCAGCTGCTCGGCGATGCCGGCGCCGATGCCGCTGCCGGCACCGGTGACGAGAATGCGTCGGGGGATCGCGCTCATGGACGGTGGGGATCGTGTGTCGGTACGCCGCCAATCTAGCACCGTGCCCGATTCCGGGCAGGTGTACCAAAGTCCAGCCCGCGCGCGCGGGTGCGGGTGCTAGATTGCCGGTCACTGTCCATCTTCCGGTGATCCCGATGCGCCGATTCCGCGTTCCGCTGTCCGTTGCTGCCGCCCTCCTGCTGGCCGCCTGCGCCGGGTCCGGTCCGCCGAAGGCGGTGCTCGAGCCGGGCGTGGACCGGCGCCACGCCGACCTGCTGACGGCCGGACTCGGTCTCGAGGGCCTGCGCCAGCCCCCGACGATGCCGGAGGACGGCACCGCGCCGACCGCGGACGAACTGCGCCGTCTCGCGGTGCACGGCAATTACGGCGGACTGGTCGATCGCAGTCCCGGGAGCGGCCTGCCGGACCTGCCCGCAGTGCCCGGCATCGAGCGCCATGCCTGGGTCCGCCTGCCCGGCCGTCGCCATCCGGCGCGGCTGATGGTCCAGGTTCCGGATGCGCTGGAGACGGAGCGGCCCTGTCTCGTGGTCTCGGCCTCGTCGGGTTCGCGTGGCATCTACGGAGCGCTGCCGGTCGGGGGACCGTGGGCGTTGCCCCGCGGCTGCGCGTTCGCGACCACCGACAAGGGCGCCGGCACCGACCTTTTCGAC